>JAIQFU010000041.1 GCA_020073115.1 Terriglobia bacterium | reverse complement strand
CTCAAGGGCGTGTCATCGGCCGAGGAGGAATCCATCGCCTTCATCCACTCCGCCCGGGCGGCCTTGCGCCTGCCCTCGGTCATCCGCCTGCTCGAGTATCGCCGGATTCCGCACCAGACGCGCGCCCTCTCCCGCAAGAACATTCTGATGCGCGACCGCTACACCTGACAGTATTGCCACCGGACGCTCCTCTCCTCGGAGTTGACGCTGGACCACGTGATTCCCCGCTCCCGCGCGGGCGAGTCTGCCTGGGAAAACCTCGTAGCCTGCTGCAATCGCTGCAATAACCGCAAGGGTAACCGCACGCCGGAGGAAGCAGGGATGAAACTGGCGCGCCAGCCGCGGCCATTCAGCCTCCACACCAGCCGTCATCTCATGCGCATGCTCGGCAAGGGCGACGCGCAGTGGCAGAAATACCTGTTCTTCTGAAGGACTGGGACACCCTCCCGTTTACATCTGTAAGGTACTGAAAAACAACACGCGAACTTGCGCCGCGCCTCGGGCTGGAGTATATTCATCTCCATTAGTTTCACTCAGAGGGAGGGATTTCAATGAAGAAACTGATCGCCATGTCCGCCCTGGGGGCATCGCTTTCGATCTGCGCCCTGGCGGAGCAGTGGACCGGCGTCATCATGGACCAGAAGTGTTCGTCCAACAAGGAGATGCGGACGAACGCCAGTTGTGCGGAGGCGTGCATCAAACAGGGTTCTCCGGCCGTCCTCGTGACGGACGACGGCACGATCTACGCCATTTCCAACCAGAAGAAGGTGACCTCGCACGCGGGACAGAAAGTGACCGTGACGGGCAAGCTGGAATCGGGAAACACAATCACAGTAGATAACGTCAAATAGTGGCCGGCGTGGGACAGGTCATCGTTTTTTGCGGCCTGTTGGGAGCGGCGAAAAGACCGCCGCTCCCAACGGAGCGCTGCCTACGGGTTCGGCCCGTTGTGGCAGCTAGAGCAACCGATCACCGTGCCGGCGGGGAACGAACGCCCGGCCAGCGTCCGGTCGGCCAGCGCCTTCGATAGAATTGTCCCCCGGTAATCAGCCCCATGGCACGGCTGGCAGGAAGCCTGATGGCCCTCCGCCATATTCTGGTGCTGATTCATCCAGGCCGATCCGATCGGGTGTAGTCCGTGCGGCCCGCCGTTGGCGGATTCCGAAGCGTTACGCGAAATACACCCTCGGGTCTACAGATGCAACCGGTAATCAAAGCAGTCGCTTCAGACCTGAAGAAGGTGCTTATACAATTCCACTATATGAGGCGCGTCACGATCGCAGTAGCGCGGGATTCAGCCTGCCGCTCGTGTGGACACCCGGCCCCCGGGACCGCCGGGGCCGGGCGTCGGCACGAGCATCCAGACTAACCTGCGCCGACCATTTCGCGCATCTCGTGCACCAGGGCGCGCAGACTGTCGGCGTGTCCGCTGAGTTCGGCGCCCGCCGAGGCGCCCTGTTCGGCGCCGGCGGCGTTTTTCTGCGTTACCCGCTCCATCTGCACCACGGCGCGCTGGATCTGGTCCATGCCGCGAGCCTGTTCCTGGCTGCCCAGGTTGACCTCGTCGACCAGGCCCTTCACCCGCGCCGAGCTTTCCATCATGGCGCGTACGGCGCCGGTCATGCGGTCCAGGCGGGCATTGCCGTCGCGCGAGGTCTCGATGGACTCCTCGATCAGCCCGGCGGTATCGCGGGCCGCCTGGGCGCACCGCTGGGCCAGGTTGCGAACTTCGTCCGCGACCACGGCGAACCCCAGGCCGGCCTCGCCGGCGCGCGCCGCTTCCACCGCCGCGTTGAGCGCCAGGATATTGGTCTGGAAGGCGATCTCGTCGATCACCTTGATGATGCGCGCAATCTTGTTGCTGGAGGCGTCGATCTCCTTCATCTTGTCCACCATCCGGTCCAGGGTCTGATTTACCTCCGAGGCGCCTTGCTCGGACTGCTGCATCAGTTCCGCCACCTCCAGGGCGTGATCGGCGTTCTTGCGGGTGATGGAGGCGATCTCCTCCGTGGACGAGGAGGTCTCCTCGAGCGAAGCCGCCTGCTCGTTGGCGCCCTGCGCCTGGGATCGGCTGGCGCTGGAGACCTGCGCCGCCGCGCTGGCCACCTGCTCCGCGCTTTCCGACATGTGTGTGGCCAGTCTCCGGAGGGCGGCGCTCGCCTGCCGCACCAGCCAGAACACCGCGCACCCCACCCCGATGGCCAGCAGGGTCATTCCCCCGATGGCGTTGCGCATCCGCACGGCGCGCGCCGTGGAATCCGCCGACGCCGCCGCTAATCCCCGGTTTTGCTGCTCCACGAACGCCGCCGCCTGGCGCGCGATTGCTTCCAGCCGCGGCTGCGCCTTCTGCGAGAACGCGCTCAGCGCCGCGTCCATCTGCTGGCCGGCCATGGCCTGCTGCTGCTCGGCATGGGCTTGCAGGACGAGCGCCGCCTGCTGGTCCAACACGTCCAGCACGGAGCGGGTCTCCGCCGTCTCCGCCAGCCGGCGCAACTCCCCGAGAGCTTTTTGCAGCGTCTCCGCGCTACGCCCGAAGCGGTTTTGGAATTCGTCCGCCCGGCTCTTCTCCCCCAGCACCGCTGCCAGCACCGCCGCCCGCTCGCAACTCGCCATTTCCGAGGCGCTGCCGTTCACCAGACCGGCGAGGTACTGTTGCCGGCCGGTCACGTTGACCGCCCGTTCCAGGGCCCGGTTCAATCCCCGGGTGACCACCAGCGCGCCGCCCCCGAGAACCAGCACCATCCCCAGCATCACCCCATAGCCGCTCAGTAGTTTTCTGCTCAAGCTCATGGCGGGGCCCTCAGCGCGCACCGGTATGGAACGTGAAGGCCACCGCGGCCAGGGCTTTCACCGGTTTTCCGTCCACCAGGACCGGAGCGAACTTCCACTTCTTCAGGGCCTCCGCGGCCGGCTTGGTGAGCACCGGATTGCCGCTCAGGATGTTCACCTTCTCCACCGCGCCCGCTTCGCTCACCAGCGCTTCCAGTTCCACCGTGCCCTGGATCCGCAACTGCTTCGCCATCACCGGGAACTCCGGTTCCACCCTGGACAACGCCGCGCTCATGGCTTCTGCCTTGGAAAGTTTTTTCGCAGGCTCCTGGGCGAAGCCGGCCGCCGACAGCCCCAACAGGAAACACAACGCTGGTTTCAAGGAATGATCGCGCCTCCCGGTCGCTTCGAAAGTAATATCGGCCAGGGGCGGCGAAACTTTAAGCGCAGTGGGGAGATCACCCAAGGCCGTCTATAATCGAAAATAAGACCGAAGCCCATGAAAAGAAACGTCGCCATCGTGCTGCTGGTGATCTCGGTGCTGTTCGTGGCCTGGCAAGGGTCGTTTCACCTCAAGCAGTTCGGCCCTTCCAACCCGGACCAGACCGTCATCTTCTGGGCGATCTCGACGCTGGTGTTCGTGCTCATGGTGACGGTGGGATGGGTCCTGGTTCGCACCGTCATCAAACTTTACGTGGAGCGGCAGGCCAACCGGGAAGGCTCCCGCATCAAGACCAAGCTCGTGGTGGGCGCGCTGGCCCTCAGCATCGTTCCCGTGTTTTTCCTGGTGCTGTTCAGCTACGAGGTGCTCAGCCTGAACATCAAAGCCTGGTTCACCGGCCCCGCCGAGGAGCAGATCCAGATTTTCAGGCAGATCTCGCGCCAGTTCCAGAAGGAGATGCAGGACGAAACGTCGGCGCAGGCCGCTCTGCTGGCGGCCCAGGAGGAAACGCGCGCTCTGCTGGAGAGCGGCGCGGCCTCTCCGGGGTTTCTGGAGCGCTTCTCCCGCCGCCTGGGATTGACGTCGGCGGCGGTCTATGCCGCGTCCGGAGGACCGCCCGTGGATTGGTGGGGACCCTACGCCGCCCCGGTGGACAAACAGCGCGCCGTATCGGCCGAAGCCCCCGTGGCCGGCCCCCGCGGCGCCCTCGGCTACGTCGCCGTGACCGCCAACCTGCCCATTGACGTGGCCGACACCCGGGCGGAGATCGAGCGGCTGTCCCAGACCCAGGCCCAGCACCTGGCGAACCGCCGGGAGTACCGCAGTTTCTACACCATGCTGATGGCCCTGATCGCTCTGTTCGTCCTCTTCGTGACCACCTGGATGGCGCTGTTCCTGGCCAAGCAGATCAGCGTGCCCATCACCGCCCTGCTGGAGGCCGCCAGCGAGGTGCGCAGCGGGAACCTGAAGCATCGCGTGAACGTGGCGGCGATGGACGAACTGGGGTCCCTGGTGCGCAGCTTCAACCAGATGACGCAGGAACTGGAGACCAGCGGCCGCGAACTGGATCTCCGCCGCCGTTTCACCGAGGCGATTCTCGAAAGCATTCCCACGGGGGTCATCTCCATCGGCTCGGACGGTTCGATCCGCCGCGTCAATCGCGCTCTCTCCAAAATTTTTTCCCCGGAGCAGGCCGCCCAGGCGAGCCGCCTGGAGGACCTGTTCTCGCGGGACGACACGGCGGAGATCAAGTACCTGATGAAGCGCGCGCGCCGCACCGGCGCCGCCTCGCGCCAGATCGAACTGCGCGCCGGCAACCGCAAGCTGCAGATCGCGGTGACCGTCTCGGCCCTGGAGGAGACGCTGACATCGGGCTACGTGGTGGTCCTGGAAGATACCACGGAGCTGCTGCGCGCCCAGAAAGCGGCGGCGTGGCACGAGGTGGCGCGGCGCGTGGCCCACGAGATCAAAAACCCGCTGACCCCCATCGCCCTTTCCGCCGAGCGCATGATCCGGCAGCTCGAGCGGCTTGAGCTGCCGCCCGGAAGCGCGCGGATCCTGAGCGAGTGCGCGGCTACAATCACGAAATCGGTGGATTCGGTCAAGACCCTGGTGGACGAGTTCTCGCAGTTCGCCCGCTTCCCTTCGGCGCAGCCGGCGGCGGCGGACCTGAACGAGGTGGTGCAGGAAGCGCTGGCGGTCTTCCAGGGCCGCCTGGACGGCATCACGATCCGCACGAGTTTCGCCTCCGCGCTGCCGCCTGTAAACCTGGACCGGGAGCAGTTCCAGCGGGTGGTCGTGAACCTGGTGGATAACGCCGCGGAGGCCATGCAGGATTCTCTGGTGAAGGAGCTCTACATCGCGACGCAGGCCGGCGCCGCCGAGGCGGTGGAACTGGTGGTGGCCGATTCGGGGTGCGGCATCGGTCCGGAGGACAAGGAAAAGCTCTTCCTGCCCTACTTCTCCACGAAGAACAGGGGTACGGGCGTGGGGCTCGCGATCGTGAGCCACATCGTGGCCGAACACGGCGCGCACATCCGGGTGGAAGACAACCAGCCCGTGGGCGCGCGGTTCACGGTGGAAATTCCCGCCATCCTGGAAGCCGAGGCGGAGAACCCCGGGTTCCGGCGGACGGGCGCCAAGGTATGAAACCGCGGCGCATCCTGGTGGTGGACGACGAGCCGGGCATCCGGCAGTCGCTGGGCGGCGTCCTGGAGGACGAGGGCTACGCCGTTGCGGCCGCGGAGAGCGGCGAGGAGTGCCTGGCCGCGCTGGCGGAAGGCGAGTTCGAGCTGGTCTTCCTGGATATCTGGCTGCCCGGCATGGATGGCATGGAGGCCCTGGCGCGCATCCAGGAGGTCCCCTTCGGCGAACGTCCCGTGGTGGTCATGATCTCCGGCCACGGCAGCATCGAAGCCGCCGTCAAGGCCACCAAGCTCGGGGCCTTCGATTTTCTGGAGAAGCCGCTCTCGATCGAGAAGGTCTCGGTGGTGGCGAAGAACGCCCTGGCCCACCGCCAGTTGAGCCTCGAGAACAGCCGGCTCAAGGGCGACAGCGGCTCGCGATACCGGATCATCGGCGAGAGCGTGCCGATGAAAGCCCTGCGGCAGCAATTGGCCCTCATGGCGGGCACCAACGGCCGCGTGCTGATCTACGGCGAGAGCGGCGCCGGCAAGGAACTGGTGGCGCGCGCCATCCACGCCATGAGCCCGCGCGGGGGGCAGCCCTTTGTGGAAGTGACCTGCGCGGCCATCCCCGAAGAGCTGATCGAGAGCGAGTTGTTCGGCCACGGGAAGGGCAGCCTCGCCATCGCCCACGAGAACAAGGCGGGGAAGTTCGAGAAGGCTGACGGCGGCACGCTGTTTCTAGACGAGGTGGGCGACATGAGCCTGCGCACGCAGTCCAAGGTGCTGCGGGCGCTGGAGGAGCAGCGGATCGAACCGGTGGGCGCGGCCGAATCGCGCCAGGTGGATGTGCGTGTGGTGGCCGCCACGAACAAGAACCTGGAAGAGGAGATCGAGCGCGGGAACTTCCGTGAGGACCTGTTTTACCGGCTGAACGTGATCCCCTTCTTCGTCCCGCCGCTGCGCGACCGCCGCGAGGACATCCCGCTGCTGGCCGACCATTTTCTGCGCGAATTCACGACTGCCTACGGCCGCAAACCGAAGGAACTGGCGCCGGAGGCGTACGCGGTTCTGGCGGAATACCATTGGCCCGGCAACGTGCGCGAATTGAAGAACCTGATCGAGCGCATCGTCATCCTGAACCCGCAGGTGCGCGTGGACGCGCGGCACATCCCGCTGCCCGCGCGGCGGCAGACGGACCGCCCGCTGGACCGCTTCGCGAGCCTCCAGGAAGTCCGCGAAGCCGCCGAACGGGACTACATCCTCAAGAAGCTGGACGAGAACAACGGCAATATGACCCGCACGGCGGAATTGCTCGGCCTGGAGCGCAGCAACCTCTACCGCAAAATGAAGACGCTGGGGATCGGGCCGAGGGAGTAGCGCCGGCCTGGGTGTAGTGGAAACGTACGCTTCGAGGTCTTTGTAATGAGTGATGCGCAACCTGCTAATTCTATTTCTCGTCGGCGGTGTGGCCTTGTGCGGCCCGATCGGAGTCGGCGTAAAGGCGGGAGTCCCTGCTACCGGACTGGTCATGTCATCCGACCACGATTGCGTTTGCGCCTTTCCTTCGACAGGTGGCAGATTTGTCCTGGGTCCGACACTCGAACTCCGCCTCCCCTTCGGTTTGGGGATTGAACTGGATGCCCTTTACCGAAGCGTGAAAAACCCGTCAAGCAGCAGTTGGGAGTTTCCGATTCTGGCGAAATATCGGCCGCCGGGGCGAGGACGCGTCCGTCCGTTCGTGGTTGGCGGAGGCTCGTTCGAACGTAACGACGTTCTCGAAGCCGCCCAGGTGGGGCCCGCCGCAACCGTCACAGGGTTTGCGTTCGGGGGTGGGCTGGAGGCGAGTTTGGGCCTGATCCGGCTTGCCCCCGAGGTCAGGTACACGCACTGGACGGGCGACTTCTCTTTTCGGGGAGCGAACCTGACCCATCGGAATCAGCTTGAGTTCCTGGTCGGGCTGACTTTTTGAGCCCCCACCTCTATGACGCCGCGCCGCAATTCGGTGGCTGGCTGCGAAACTCCCGCCGTTTGGGAGTTTCGTTGCCTGTCACCGAATTGCCCGTGTCACCGAATTGCCCTGTCACCGAATTGCCCACCCGTTCGACTTAAGAACCTCGCGCCACGCGGGAGGCAATCACCTGGTAACGGCGCGCGTCCATCCCCTGGGACTGCACGCGCAGCAGCAACTCCAACCTTTGCACGCGGCCGATCGGGTTGATGCCTCGCGCGAGCAGTTCGGCGCGCAGCCGCGAGGGATCGGTCAGAAGCTCGGAGGCCGCGCCCGTGCCCTCGGCGCTCGTTCCCGCCACCAGTAATACCCAGCCCTTGCCCGTTAGGTTGGGAATCAGGGAAAGGATGGCATAATCGGCGCGCGGCGAGGCGGCAGCCGGGGTGGGCTGCCAGCGCGGGGGCTCGCCCGAGAGCGGCGCGTGGTTGGCCACGTACTGAAGCCTGGTAACGGGTTCGATCTCGATGGCGAACGTGAGACTCTCGCGAAACACCTCGGCCCACGGATTGGCTGTGGCGCTGCCCAGCAGGATCACGGGCTGCTCGCCTTTGAACTGTTCCATCAGCAATTTCCGCGCCGGCGTCAGCAGCGCGGTGCGGCCCGTGGTCTCCAACATGGCGCTCACGCGCGAAGCGGCCACGGCGCTGACGAAGCTGGTGTACTGATTCCCCGATCGCGGCGAAACGGAATGCAGGTCGGGCCCGAAGTTCCCGGTCCACTGCTCGCCCAGGTACTCGTCGAACGTGAGGGCCCGTTTGATGACGATGTTGGTATAAATCGTATAGTTGACGTCGGTGAGCGCCACGCGCACGGTCTTCTGCGATCCGAACTGCGACCACGGCAGCAGGTCCATGCCGGGAGCTGGAGGAACGCGGGTCAGCAGGCGGTGGTTGTACCAGGCCAGCGCGCCGCAAGCCACGGCCAGCGCCGCGATCGCCGTCCAAGCAGGAGCGGGCCACCGCCACCACGCGCGCCGCGCCGAAGCCGGCAGCGATGCGCGGGGTCCAGGCGGCCCGGCCGGCGCCGTTTCCGGCGGCAGAGTATGGAACTCGAGCAGGTAGCTGCCGGCCGGCAGGCAGATCTGCACGCTCCCCGGCGCGCGGGTTAAATCCGCGTCGGCGTAATGAGCCAGCAGACGTTTGCGGACGCCGTTGGCCGAGACACGAACAATCGCGTCCCTTCCCGTATCGTAGGCGGCATCCCGGCCGAAGACCTCGACGCCGATCGTGCGCTCTTTCGGCGGGGGCTCCGCGCCATCGAGGGCATGTTCCACCAGGTACCGCAGGAGCATGCAACTGCGCTCGCTTCCGGCAAACTCGCGGCTGTGCAGGACACGCTCCAGTTCCTCGGCAATCTGCTTGCGGGCCGCGGAGTCCGGAGGGGCGTCCGCGGCGCCTGCCCCAGCGCCGGGTTTGAGCCCTGCTAGATCGCCTGGGCCCGTGGTGCGCTCACCTCCCGGATAATGCTACCAGCTTAACCGTTAATCCGCAACAGGTCTCAAACTCCTTTTGTCTCAAGTACGTAGCGACATGTTAGCGAACCCGTTAAGCATGGTTGTAGAGGGCGAAGATGCGCAGAATGGAGACGCTGCATAAGCCGAGAGGCAAAACCAGAATTCTTTCCCGGGCGCCGATGAGCGCCCGACTTGAAGGAGGTTAGCTTGATGAAGCGTCCATGTTCCATAGGCACGCTAGGGGTGCTCCTGTTGTGCTTCGCCCTCAGCTCGTTTGGGCAAACCGTTAACGCCACGCTGCTTGGCACGGTGACCGACACCAGCGGCGGGGTAATCATCAACGCCAAGGTCGTGATCACCGAGGTCAACACCGGCATCAACCGATCCGGCCAGACCAATGAAAGCGGGAACTACACCTTTCCCAACCTGGCTCCCGGCCAATACCTGGTGGCGGTCGAAGCTTCCGGTTTCAAGAACGAGACGCGCAAAGACATTGACGTGATCGTCAACAGCAGTACGCGCGTCGACGTTCAAGTGCAGCCGGGCAGCGCGACGGAGGTAGTCGAAGTCACGGGCGCGCCGCCCCTGCTGCAGACCGACCGGGCGGATACGGGCGTCAAGATCGAGATGGCGCAGGTGGTAAACATGCCGCTGGGGACCAACCGGAACTTCCAGGCTCTGCTCAACCTGGTTCCGGGAACCACCATAGCCACATTCCAGCACTCCCAGTTCTTCAACGCCGCCAGCTCCCTGCAAACCGAGGTGAACGGCCAGATGCGGATGGGCAACAGCTACCAGATCGAGGGAATTGACGACAACGAACGCACTGGACTGCTGCAGATTCTGGTGCCGCCCATCGAGGCGATTCAGACCGTAGATGTCTCCACCAGCAACTTCGAGGCCGAGCTCGGCCGCGCCAGCGGGGCCAACGTGAACGTACAACTGAAATCGGGCACGAACAACCTGCACGGAGCGGCCTACGAGTTTCTCCAGAACACCAACCTGGACGCGCGGAGCTTCTTCAACCCGACGGTGGGCGCCGTGCACTACAACTATTTCGGCGGCAACCTCGGCGGGCCTATCAAAAAGAACAAGTTGTTCTTCTTCGGAGACTATCTGAAGATCAAGGACCACGAGGCGAACACCAACCTCGTGACCGTTCCTTCGATGCAGTTCCGCGGCGGCGACCTGAGCTCCTCGCCGACGGTGATCTATGATCCTGCCTCGGGCGCCCAGGACGGCAGCGGCGCGGGCCGCACGCCATTCAGCGGCAACCAGATTTCGGCCAACCTGATCAATTCGGTTTCGGCGAGAATCCTGGGCCTGGTTCCCGCGCCAAATCGGTCGTTCACGCTCGGCAATCCGAGCAACAACTACTACGCAACCCTCCCGTTCACCAAGGACACCGACTCGTTCGACGTCAAGATCGACGACAACCTCTCGGAGAAGGACAGGCTGAGCGGCCGCTTCAGCTTTTCGAGACCGGTGGTCTTTCAGGCTCCTCTTTTCGGCCTGGCGGGCGGTCCCGGACCGAGCACCGCGTTCATGGGGACGGGTACGCAGAAGACTTACAGCGCGGGGATTAACTATGACCGGGTTTTCACGAACACGTTAGTGATGGAGTTCCGCGTGGGAGCCGCGCACTATCACAACGAAGCGCTCAACTCCGACTATGGCACGCCCGCCGCCAACAACATCGGCATCGGGGGCGCCAACATCGATCCGTGGAGCAGCGGGATGTCGTGGATCGATATCAACGGCGGCGTTACCGACCCGCTGGTCGGCTACTCGCCCAGCCTGCCGTGGAAACGCGCCGAAGCCATATTCAACGTGGTCAACACGTGGACCAAGATAGTGGGCAACCACACGGTCAAATGGGGAGTCGATTTGCGGCGGCTGCGCGACGATCTGCTGCAAACCCAGGCTTTCAGTCCTCGCGGGCAGTTCAAATTCGACGTCAACCAGACCACGATTCCGGGCGCTAAAGCCGGCTTTGGCAACAGTTTCGCAAGCTTCCTGCTGGACCAGCCGAACCTGGTGGGCAGGGACCTGGCGACCTATTTCCCGACCTATCGGGCCTGGGAGTTCTTCGCTTTCGGGCAGGACAAATGGGTGGTGACGCCCAAGCTGACCGTGGACCTGGGGCTCCGCTGGGAATTTTACCCGCCGGGCACGCCGCGTTTCGCCGGCGGCTTCTCCAATTACAATCCGTTCGACAACACCCTGGTAATAGCGGGGGTGGGCGGCAATCCGATCAACCTGGGCATGGCGACGCACTACAATTACTTTGCGCCGCGCCTGGGGTTGGCGTACCGTCTGACCGATAAGACCGTGGTGCGGGCGGGGTTCGGACTCAGTTACACGCCTTTCCCGGACAACAAGTACGCGTTCGACAACTACCCGATCAAGGCCAACAACCAGTTCTCGCCGGCGGGTCTTGGCTACGGCCCGGCGTTGCTGCCCAACGGCCAGCCGGCCACGTTCCAGGCCGGACTGCCGGCGCCGATCCCGATCTCGATTCCGAGCAACGGGATCATCGCCAATCCGCCGGCGTCGGCGGCGTACGAATGGATTCCCACGGACTACAAAAATCCGTACGTGGAATCGTGGAATTTCTCGGTGCAGCAGGCACTGCCGGGGCGCTTCACCCTGGACGCGGCCTACGTGGGCAACCACGGGGTGCGCACGTCCGCGGCTACCAACATCAATGCGGGTATGATCATCGGTCTGGGCACCAAAGGCCAGCCCGAGTACCCGCGAACGGCCAATACCACGCAGTACTGGCAAGGGTTCTCGTCGATGTATAACGCGTTGCAGGTGAAGTTCAACCGGCGGCTCGCCACCGGGCTGCTGCTCACCACGTCCTATACCTTCGCAAAAGGGATGGGCTTCCAGGACGGCGACGATGGCGGGCTCCTCTTCTATATCAATCCGCAACGGAACTATGCGAGGACCACTTTCGACCGCACGCATTCGTTCGTGCAGAGCTACGTCTACGATCTGCCGGTCGGCAAGAGCAAGCGGTGGGTGCATTCCGGGGTCCCGGCGATGATCCTGGGCGGCTGGCAGGTCAACGGGACGCTCACCCTGATGGCCGGGTCGCCGTTCGAGGTGCGCTACGCCTCCAGCGGCTTGAGCGCGCCCAACAACACGCAAACGGCCGACCAGATTGCGCCGGTTCAGATTCTGCACGGGATCAACAACGGCAACCCGTGGTTCAGCACGTCGAGCTTCGCGCCGCCGGTGACCGGCCGTTTCGGGACCATGGGCCGGAACAGTCTCTCCGGACCCGGGCTGTTCGGCCTCAACGCTTCGCTGTTTAAGACCGTGCAGGTAAACGAGAGCTGGAAGCTGGAGCTTCGCTGCGAGGCGTTTAGCCTGACGAACACGCCGCAATTCAGCAACCCGGGCAACACCCTCGGCAACGCCAGCTTCGGCTACGTCACGGGCACGCTGGGCAGCGGCAGCGGAGTGAACGGCACGGGCGGCGGAAGGGCATTTCAGTTGGGAGCGAAGCTGAGCTTCTAACTCGCTTTACTGGCAAGCGGAGGGGCAGGCGGCGCCGCCTGCCCCACCGGTTGCATTCTGTTCTAATGGACCTCCGGAGCTGAAATGACCAAACTCTGCTTATCCCTCCTCGTCGTGGCGGCAGCGATGCCGTTTGCCTCCCAGGCGGCCATCGTAATCGCGAATCCCAGCGCGCGCCACGCCATCAGCCTCGATGGCAAATGGCGCGCTATCGTAGACCCTTACGAAAACGGCTACTACGACTACCGCCTCCAACCTTCGAAGGATGGATACTTTCGGAACGCCAAACCAAAGGACAAAAGCGAGCTGATCGAATACGACTTCGATTCCTCCCCCACGCTCGACGTCCCCGGCGATTGGAATTCACAGCGCGAGACCCTTTTCTTCTACGAGGGCACTGTCTGGTACAAGCGCTCGTTCGACTACCCGGTGCGGCCCGGGACGCGCTTGACCCTCTACTTTGGCGCGGCGAACTACGAAGCCATCGTATACCTCAATGGCGAGAAGCTGGGGACGCATACCGGAGGGTTCACGCCGTTTGCCTTCGAAGTCACCGGCAAGGTGAAACCCAAAGACAACTTCGTGGTCGTCAAGGTGGACAATAAGCGGCGGCGCGACGGCGTTCCCACGGTCAACACCGATTGGTGGAATTACGGCGGGCTGACGCGCGGCGTCTCCTTGATCGAGACGCCGGAGACTTACATCTTCGATTACTTCGTGCAATTGCGGAGGGGTTCCGCAGACACCATTGCGGGATGGGTGAAGTTGAACGGCTCACGGGCGGCGCAGCGGGTTACGGTGAGCATTCCGGAAGCCGGCGCCTCGGTTACCATCGCCACGGACGCGAATGGCTTCGCCGCGCTGAGCTTCCCGGCGAAATTGTCACTCTGGTCGCCGCAGAACCCCAAGCTCTACGATGTGACCATCGCGGCCGAAACCGACTCCGTGCACGAGGCCATCGGTTTCCGCACTATCGAAACCCGCGGGACCGAAATCCTGCTCAACGGAAAGCCCATCTTCCTGCGCGGAGTGTCGGTGCATGAGGAGGCTCCGTTTCGCGCCGGCCGCGCCTTCAGCGTGGAGGACGCGCGGACGCTGCTCGGCTGGGCCCGGGAAATGGGCTGCAATTTCGTGCGGCTCGCGCATTATCCTCACAACGAAAACATGGTTCGCGAGGCCGACCGCATGGGGATGATGGTGTGGTCCGAGTCGCCCGTATACTGGACCATCGATTGGGAAAACTCGGATACGTTCGCCAACGCGGCCAACCAGGTGGCGGAAAGCGTGGCGCGCGACAAGAACCGCGCGTCGATCGTCCTCTGGTCGGTGGCCAATGAAACTCCGGTCAGCGAGCCGCGCACGTCGTTCCTGACGAAACTGGTATGGCAGGCGCGGGCGCAGGACCCGACTCGCCTGTTGACGGCGGCCATGGAGCACCACTCCGAGGGCGCCACGCCGCAAGCCAACCCGGTGGTGATCAACGACCCGCTGGGCGCGGTCCTCGATGTCCTCGGCTGCAACGAATACCTCGGCTGGTACGATGGCCTGCCCGACAAGGCCGACATTACCACCTGGACGATCGGCTATGACAAGCCGCTGATCATGAGCGAATTCGGCGCGGACGCGTTGTATGGCCAACATGGCGACGCGATGGCCAGATTCACCGAAGAGTACCAGGAGAACGTGTTCCAGCACCAGGTGAAGATGTTGGGCCGCGTCCCGAATTTGCGAGGGACAACGCCGTGGGTGCTGATGGATTTCCGCAGCCCACGCCGGAGTCTGCCGGGCATTCAAGATTACTTCAACCGCAAGGGGTTGGTGTCGGTCCACGGCGAGAAGAAGAAGGCCTTTTTCGTCATGCAGGAGTTCTACCGTTCCAAGCGGGAGAATTGAGATACTCCCTGGGAGAAAACGCCTGCAACATAGAATCCTGTGAAGGCCTTTAATGGTAGATCAAGCGTCACCTTAATGCGGCCGCGTAAGGCAGGCTATCCACAGGGGGGACGGCTGCGCCGCGGCCCGAGATGTTCAAGCTCAGAGCCGCCCCCATAGTGGTCGCGACGCAAAATGCTACGCACTACGATCCGTGAAAGGGCAGCAAAACGTAGCGAGCCGGCGCCTCTTGACCCGAACGCGCGTGCAGCACAGGCCCGAGATCACCCGACTACGGAACCGGATCGAAGCTCTGCTGGAAGAAGGCCGAATCGAGATCTCGGGTTTGCCCAGCGATCTTCTTCGCCGCTTTGGAGTTTCAACCATGAGCGGGGAGAGCGCGTCTTTTCCCTCTTTGCAGGAACGATTGGGAGCAATAATGGTTAGCGGAGAACGGGACCGTGAAGACTTTCTTCCTTTTCCTCGTCACCATTACCGCGACTTGCATTGCGGATGCCCAGAACGCCCCTATCCAACCGAAGTTCGAAGTGGCTTCGGTGAGGCGTGCGGACCAGTGCTTCGGCGGCCGCAACTCCATCGACCCTGGGTCGGTGGCATTCAGGGGAGTGCCTCTCAAAGGGGTGCTGATGGAAGCATTCAAAGCGAAGATGGAGCACATCGAAGGACCTTCCTGGCTGGAGACGGATTGCTTCGATATTTCCGCCAGGATACCGGAAGGCGCGACCAGAGATCAGCTTCCGGCGATGCTTCAGGCGTTGCTGGCCGAAAGGTTTAAACTCGCCGCGCACAAGGAGGATCGACCGCGTTCGGGGTATGCGCTGGTTGTGGAGAACGGCGGCCCGAAATTCAAGGAGGACGATCCGAAAGCGAATTTCATGGGCAGGGGCGCCCGGCCGGGCCTGACGTTTTATGGCGCGTCTGGCCACGGGGCACTGAAAGGCGTCATGACGATGGCAACGCTTGCCTCGAATCTTTCAACCCAGGGGTACGGTCCCGTGCAAGATCTGACCGGGCTGACGGGAAAATACGACATCGACCTCACTTGGACTCCGGACAAAGCCTTTGAACCGAGGGCAGTTGAAGTAACTGCCGCAACGGCCACGCCCCCAGGCGCCGACATTCCCGCGCCGGAAGGCCCCAGCCTGTTCGCCGCGCTTCGGGAGTCGCTGGGATTGAGACTGGAGCGCCGCACTGTGCAGGTCCAATTCGTGGTGATCGACCACATCGAGCGGATCCCAACGGAGAACTGAGTTCTGAGCTATGAACAGGCGCCGAGGCTGTTCCCCAATGGGAGGAGATATGGCCGGAACCTGCGATGAAGCTAGCCGGCCCGCTTGCTGCTCGCTCGCCGGGGCTTCGGCTTGCTCTTGCCCTTGAGATTGAGCGCCACTGCAGCGCGGATGAGATCCTTCAAGGGCAGCTGCCGATCCGCCTGGTGCGGATCCTGTTCCCCGGCGCCGGCCTGCTGGTGCTCTCGGCATGGTGCCTGGGGGTCCTCAACAGCCATC
>JAIQFU010000564.1 GCA_020073115.1 Terriglobia bacterium | reverse complement strand
GCCGCAGGACACCATCCGCGCCATCGCCCAGACGCCGGATGGGTATCTCTGGCTGGGCACGGACGAGGGCCTGACGCGCTTCGACGGATACGAGTTCGTCACCTTCAACAAAGCCAACGGCGATCTGCCGGCCAACTCCATCACGGCGCTGGCCACGGGCGGCGACGGAGCGTTGTGGATTGGGACCGCCAACGGCCTCGCGGCGTACCGCGCCGGCCGCTTCGTTACGTTCACGACGCGCGACGGCCTGCCCGACGATGCCATCGGCAGCCTGTTTGTGGATCACGCCGGGACGCTGTGGATCGTGGCCGGGATCTACCTGAGCCGCTTCGAAAACGGCAAGTTCACGAATTTCGCCCCCGGTCCCGACCTGCCCGTCACCTCGGTGCGCGCCATCCAGGAAGACCGGCAGCACAATCTCTGGGTTGCCGGGTTGACCGGGGTGGGCAAGCTTTCCGGGGGGAAATTTACCGTGGTGCTGCCCCAGGCTGCGCTGGACCGCGACCTCGTCATCTGCATGGTGGTGGACCGGCGGGACAATCTCTGGATCGGCGGAAGCCGGGGCTTGACCCAGATTTCGCCTGCGGGCCGTGTACGCCGTTTTGGCGTGCGCGACGGGCTGGCGGACCCTTTCGTGCGGGCGCTCTGGGAGGATCGGGACGGCGGCCTCTGGGTGGGTACCAACAACGGGATCGCGCGCCAGACCGGGGAGCGCTTCGTGGCCCCGGCGTACGCCGGCGAGCACGAAAGCGACGTGGTCCGGTGCCTGTTCGAGGACCGCGAGGGCGACCTCTGGATCGGTTCCGCAAACGGCCTGACGCGGCTGCGTGACAACCTCTTCACGGTATACGGCAAAGCGGAAGGCCTGCCCAGCGACGAACCGAACGCGCTTTACCAGGACCGTACCGGCCGCATCTGGGTTGGCTTCCACGACACCGGCCTGATGCTGTGGAACGAGCGCCGGCTTTTCACCGCCCGCGACGGGCTGCCGGAAACCGAGGTGTTTTCGGTCCGCGAGACGCGCTCCGGCGAGCCGCTGGTGGCCACCCGGAGCGGTATGGCGCGGATGAGCGAAGAGCGCTTCAGAATGCATGCCACCCCCGAGCCCACGCCGCGGCGCGCGGTCTTCGACGCCCTGGAGGACTCCACCGGCCGGGTCTGGCTGGGCTCGTCAGGCGGCTTGAGCGAGTTGCGCGGCGGCCGGGAGTACAACGTGGTCCCCGGGGGCCCTTTGCTCAACGATGCGGTAGTGACGCTTTTGGAAGCGCGGGACGGCTCCATCTGGGCGGGCACGTTCGGGAAGGGGCTATGGCGGGTGACGAGCGGGGAAAAGCGGCTGTTCACCATGGCCGAGGGCCTCTCCAGCGAGCAGATCCGCTCCCTCCACCAGGACGCCGAGGGCACGATCTGGATCGGCACCTTCGGCGGCGGCCTGGACGCGTACCGCTCCGGCGCCTTCCTGCGTTTCACCGCCAAAGACGGTTTGCTCAGCGACAACGTCGCCACCATCGAAGACGACGGCCAGGACCTCTGGCTGAGCACCACGCGGGGCATCTGCCGCATCCCCAAGCAGCAACTGCGCGACTTCGCCGAGCGGCGGCGGGCCTCCCTGGAACCGACCAACTATGGGGTCGAAGACGGCCTCCGGAGCGCGCAGTGCGCCCCGGCGTACCCCATCGGGGCCGGTGGGACCCGCACGTCCGACGGCCGGTTATGGTTCACCACCAACCGCGGCCTGGCGGTGTACGACCCCGCGGGGCGGCGCCACGGCGCGCTGGCGCCCGTGGTCCACATCGTCGCCCTGACGGCGGACGGCCGGCCGGTGGATCTGGCCCGCCCGGCGCGGCTCCAGACCGGCAGCGACCGCATTCAGATCCGGTATAGCGGCATCAGCCTCGCCGCTCCGGAACGCGTTCAGTATTGGTACAAGCTGGAAGGCCTGGATAAGGACTGGGTGCGCGCCGGCGGCCGCCGCGTGACCAATTACAACACCCTCCGGCACGGCATGTACCGTTTCGTGGTGCGGGCCGAGTTGCCCGGCGGTCCCGCCGGAGAGGCGTCCTACGCCTTTGATCTGCCGCCGGAGTTCTATGAGACCGCGTGGTTCCGCATGGCGGCGGCCGCGGCGCTGCTGGCGGCCGCCTGGGGGATCTATCAGCTTCGGCTGCAGCAGATTCGCTCGCGCTTTTCCCTGGTCCTGGAGGAGAGAGCGCGCCTGGCTCGCGAGATCCACGACACCCTGGCCCAGGGCTTTGTGGGCATCAGTTCCCAACTGGACGCGGTGGCCCTGTGCATGCCCGACGAGCCGTCGCTCGCGCGCAAGTATCTCGACCTGGCGCGGCGCATGGCGCGCCACAGCCTCACGGAGGCCCGCCGCTCGGTGATGGACCTGCGCTCGTCGGTGCTGGAAGGCCAGGATCTCGGGGCGGCCCTCACGGCCGGCGCGCGCATGTGGACGGCGGGGTTCGACGTGGAAGTGGAGGTCAGCGCTTCGGGCCCGCCGGTCCCGCTTCCCCAGGATATGGAGCAGCACCTGCTTCGCATCGCGCAGGAGGCCGTGGCCAATGCCGTCAAGCACGCGGCGGCCACCAGGATCTGGATCAAGTTGAGCGCCGAGGACCGCAAAATCCGCCTGCGGATCCTCGACAACGGGCGGGGATTCGACCAGCGCGACGTTTTCTCCGCCGCCTACGGGCATTTCGGGGTGATCGGCATGCGCGAGCGCGCGGAGCGCCTCCGCGGCGAGATGCGCCTGGCGAGCCATCCCGGGGAAGGGACGGAAGTGGAGGTAACGGCGCCGCTGCCATGAGCGACCGAATTCGAATTCTCGTCGCCGAAGACCACTTGGTGGCCCGCGTGGGCGTGTCCACCATCGTGAACATGCAGCCCGACATGGTAGTCGTGGCTGAAGCCACCAACGGCCAGCAGGCGCTGGAGCTCTACCGCCAGCATCTACCCGACGTGACGCTGCTCGACATGCGTATGCCCGTGCTGGGCGGAGTGGAGGCGGCAGCCGCCAT
Source organism: Terriglobia bacterium (assembly GCA_020073115.1). Classification (GTDB taxonomy): domain Bacteria; phylum Acidobacteriota; class Terriglobia; order Bryobacterales; family Bryobacteraceae; genus BOG-224. The sequence continues at coordinate 427 of JAIQFU010000564.1, read as the reverse complement.
CCGCGCGGAGTTTCCCAACGCCCGGTTGATCGCCCTGACCACCTACGGCGGGGACGAAGACATCCGCCGCGCGCTGGCCGCGGGCGTGCAGGCGTATCTGACCAAGGACGTCCTGCACGACGAGCTCTTGAAGGCCATTCGCGCCGTGCACGCCGGACAGACCTATCTTCCGGCGGCGGTGGCGGCCGCGCTCGCCGCCCAGATCCCGCGCCCGGACCTGAGCGCGCGCGAGGTTCAGGTGCTGGACCTGATCGTGCGCGGTCTGGCCAACAAGCAGATCGCGTACACGTTGAACATCGCCGAACACACCGTCAAGAACCACGTGAAAAGCATTCTGAGCAAGCTGGGCGTACAGGACCGGACGCAGGCGGGCACGGCGGCGGTCCAGCGCGGGATTATCCACCTGTAAGATTTGGTGGAGTGGGCC
>JAIQFU010000563.1 GCA_020073115.1 Terriglobia bacterium | reverse complement strand
TGGGTCGCCCCCGCGTCTTCCAGTCGCTGGAGCGCGCAGGCCAGCTTCCGGCTGGAGAGGCCCACTTCGGGCGCCACCTCCTCCGGGCGCGCCGATCCCTGCTCGCCGATGCGCTCGGCCACCTGCTTCAGGGTCTCCGGGGCGATCTTCCCTTCGCTGGTTTTGAAGCTCTGCGCGCCGATGTCCTGCCGCCGGTAGAAGAGCGTCGCCTCGGCTTTTTCGCCGTCGCGGCCGGCGCGCCCGATCTCCTGGTAGTAGGAGTCCAGCGAATCCGGCGCGTCGTAGTGATAAACGAAGCGGATGTCCGGCTTATCCACCCCCATCCCGAAAGCGTTGGTGGCCACGATTGCCTCGGCCTGGCCGGACATGAATTGCCCCTGAATGCGCTCGCGGTCGGGACCCTTCAAGCCGCCGTGATAGAAAACCGCGCGGACCTTCTCTTCTTCCAGCGCGCGCATGATCTCCTCGGCGGCTTTGCGCGTCCCCACGTAGACGATTCCCGGCTTATCCGCCCAGCGGACGCGGTGGATGAGCGCCTCCCGTTTTTCCGCTTTCGTCTTGAAGTGGTCCACGCGCAGGTGGATGTTGGGGCGGTCGAACCCCTGCACCAGAATTTCGGGGTGGCGCATCCGCAGCCGCTCCACGATTTCCTCCCGCACCGCGGGCGTCGCGGTGGCGGTCAGCGCCAGCACCCGCGGGCGCCTGAGGGCCTCGATGACGTGGCCCAGCCGGAGGTAGTCCGGGCGGAAATCGTGGCCCCATTCGCTGATACAATGCGCCTCGTCCACGACGAACAGGGAGACATTGGCCTCTTTCAGCCGCTCTGTCGTGTCCGCCTTCCGGAGTTGCTCCGGCGCTAGAAAAATGTACTCGACTTTTCCCTTTTCGATTCGCTCCAGCCGCTCCCGGACCGCCGTCATGCGCTGCGTCGAGTTCACCGCCGCGGCAGGCGCCACGTCCTGTTCCCGAATGGAATCCACCTGGTCCTTCTGCAGCGCGATCAGCGGCGAAACAATCACCGTGGAACCGTCCATGAGCAGACCGGCGATCTGGTAAATCGCGGACTTTCCGGACCCGGTGGGCTGGACCACGAGCGCGTCGCGCCCCTCGAGCAGGGCGCTGACCGCCTCTTTCTGTCCGGGGCGGAGGGCTTCGAATCCCAATTTGTCCCGGGCGACCTTCTCAATTTGAGGGTGGGGGGATTTTTTTGTGGGCACTGCCATAGCCACGGCACGTTGCGGGCCAGAAGCCGCCGGCAGCCCCCGAGACGTGCCCCGCGCCCACACCGGCCACGGCTGGTAGGGGCGAGGCATGCCTCGCCCGCGGCGTTGCGCCGGGAACAGGCTCTGCTGCTGGTTTTCACCCACCGGTTTGACTCAAGGGGCTAATTGTTAATAGACTTACGGCTTGAGCCCTATCGCATCGCCTCCCACCGTCACCCGCGCGGACGTCGAACGTCTGGTACGCGAAATCGTGGCCAAACGGTTCGGATCTGGAGGCCGCGGCCCCGCTCCATCGCTGGTCGTCCACGCTTCGGCGCGGCATATGCACGTCAGCCGCGAAGACCTCGACCGCCTGTTCGGAAAGGGCTACGAGCTGACCGTGGATCGCCCGCTGTACCAACCGGGCAACTTCGCCGCCAGGGAGACCGTTACGCTCGTGGGGCCCCGCAGCCGGTTGATTTCGAACCTGAGGATCCTGGGCCCCCTCCGCAAGCGCTCGCAGGTGGAGTTGGCTTTCACGGACGCCGTCAGCATGGGTTTCGACGACATCCCCGTCCGTCTCTCGGGCGATCTCGACGGCACGCCGGGCGCGTTCCTCATGGGGCCAAAAGGAATGATTGAAATGAAAGAGGGCGTCATCCGCGCCGCGATGCACGTTCATATGAATCCGTCCGAAGCGGCGTGGTACGGCGTCAGGCATGGCGACGTGATGAAGTTGCGGGTGGGCGGCGACGCCGGCGTGACCTTCGAGCGCGTGCGCGTCCGCGTAGACGAGACCGCCAGGCTCAACGTTCACCTGGATACCGACGAGGCCAACGCCTGCGGGCTGCACCTGGCCAAAAAAATTGAGTTGGTGAAATAGCCATGGCCAGCTTCGATCTCAGAAATCAGACCGTGGTGACGTTGGAAGACGTCGATGCGGCCGCCCGGGCCGGCGCCAGCGAACTGTTGGTTCGTAACGGCGCCATCATTACGCCCTCCGCGCGCGAGAGCATCTCGGCCAGACGGCTGTCGGTCAATGAAAGCGGCGCGCGGCCCGCATCCCAGGCCGCAAGCGAGTGGGACCGCATTTTCAACTCGCCGGAAGCCGAGGTCATCAAGGCCGAAATCGTGGACGTCGGGCGCAAGCTCTGGATGCGCCAGTACGTGGACGGCAACGGCGGCAACATCTCCTACCGGCTAACTCCCGAGGTGGTGCTCTGCACTCCGACCCTGGTCAGCAAGGCCGACCTGAAGCCCGCGGACCTGTGCCTGGTGGATCTCACCGGAAAACAGCTTGCCGGCGGACGGCCGCGCACCAGCGAAATCCTCATGCACCTGGAGATTTACAAATCCGTGCCCGAGGCGAAGGCCGTGGTCCATTGCCACCCGCCGCACGCCACGGCGTACGCCATCACCGGCCGGGTGCCGCCCACGTGCGTCATTCCCGAATACGAGGTGTTCATCGGGAAGGTGGCGCTTTCGCCGTACGAGACGCCCGGCACGCAGAAGTTCGCCGAGACCGTGCTTCCCTTCGTGAAGCAGCACAACACCGTCCTGCTGGCGAATCATGGCATCGTTTGTTGGGCGGATACGCTGACCCACGCCGAATGGTACGCGGAGGTCCTGGACACCTACTGCTGGACGCTGATGCTGGCCTCGCAACTGGGCGCGCCGCTCTCTTTTATCCCGTGCGAAAAGGCTTCGGACCTGCTCGCCATCAAGGAGAAGCTGGGGCTCCCGGATGCGCGGCTGGAAATGAAGGAGTGCCAGCTTTGCGATCTGCCGGAGCCCGGCAGTATCGCGATTCCGGCGGAGAAGGCGCCGGATGCGGCCGACATCGAAGCCATCGTGCAGGCCGTCACCGACGCGGTCATGGCATCGCTCGAAGGAAAGAAGTAGGGCCGCGCTGCGCCCGCCCTACCCTTACGGCCGTGGGGCCATCGCCAGGCCCGCCGCCGCTACGATTCCCGACTTGTCCGCCACCTGCTGCGGCAGGACGGGCACATCGCGCCCCAGCAGGCCGCGCGTGCGCTCCCATAGTTCGGCCTGCAGGGGAACCAGCAGGTCTTCGCCGGCATCGGTCACGTGGCCGCCGACGATCAAGACCTCCGGGTCGAAAACGTGCAGCAGTCCGGGCGTTCGCCCCGCCGAGGTAACGATAAAGAGGTAGGGCGTGGGCGCTCGCCGCGGCCCGTCGATTCCGCGGAGGGCACGACAGCCCTTTGGTTTTGATACCACCTGTGC
>JAIQFU010000562.1 GCA_020073115.1 Terriglobia bacterium | reverse complement strand
TCGCGTTTAGAGCCCGTCCAATGGAATGGGCCATACCAGACGCCCACCTCCGGTCCACCGTGCGCGCCTGGACAGCGGCTCCCCTTGCCGCTGCCGTGTTACGCGGAGACGTGAACCCGAGAATGCACCTCACACGCAGCCTCCCGGAAGCGGCAGCGCGCCTTTGAGATGCCGGAGCCTCTTGTCTTGAACCTCCATGCGCCCCGCTTACTCGGCGGAATACAATTCAAATTCCCGAAGGACGGCCTCGGCCGTGGCGACCGGAGCGCCCCGTGCCTCTGCGCGCAAGAAAGCCACCTGGAGCAGCAATATATGCCCAGGACGATCTGCGCTCAACGTAAATTCCGGAGCGGGGCCAGCCGAATACAATTCGAATTCCCGAAGGCTGACCTCCGCCAAAGCTTCGATCCGCGCCATCTCTGAAATGGCGGCGCGCCCGAAATCCGGATTGTTCCTCGATACGGAGTCCGGAACGCCCCGCGCTTTCGCGCATTCATACACGGCCTGAAGCATATAGACGTGCCCCGCGCTGGCCGCGGTAAACGTAAACGACGGTGTTGCCACTTTCTCTTATTCCTCCTTTGGGTCCCAAATTGCCTCGGCTCCTCGTCGTTCCTCGGCGAGATCAGCCAACTCTTCTTCCGCGTCGGTCGAAACCCGCTTCTTGATCGGGCGTCCGATGGCCGTATCGATTTCCGCCTGCAACGATTGCACCGCCGCAAGGGTATCAACCGCAAAACGCTTCCACAGCCGTGTCGTCTTGAGCGGGTCAATCAGGACGTTGGCACCGTTAGTGTCATAGACAAGGGGCGCTATCTTTGGAAAGGGAATCTGCCGCTCGTGAAGAAAAAAGCCCGCCCAGGCCCGATACTCGGCGTAAGTGGCCCTTAGCTGCTCGGCTGCTGTATGGTATTTTTCGCGGATCTCCTGGGTGTGCCTTATGGCCACCCCCACCCATTCCGTGTCAAGCGCTTTTCCCCGCGATGTAACGACCGCTTTCGCCTCCTCCAGTTCCGCCTCGAACGCGCGGAGCCGAGCCTGAAGGATGCGAACGTGCCGTGTGATTCTCGCAATCTCCAACTCTTCAGGAAGCGGCTCATCAGGGATCGGGGCTCCCGAGAGCGCGACCGTGGTTTCCGCCCGCGCCTGGCGCTCAGTGGCCTGGCGCTTTTCGACTTCCAGCAGGGCGATTTCTGCCCGGACCCCTTCACATTTGCGTTGCACAATCGCCTCGGCTTTCTGTGCGGACTGAAGCTGAGCGATAGCTTGCCGGATTGTTCCAGCCTCTTTGATTTCGTACATTACCTCGACCTTCCTCTTTTCATCCCTCCTGGACAGCGCCCACGGCGTGGGAGGAACGTGCAAAAGAGCACGCCGCAAGCGCTGCCAGCCGTTGTACATCTCATCCCTCATCCCCGGTCTCGCGGCGATAACGGCCCCACAGCACCGGGTGTTCCTTTGCCGTTGAAATCATTGCACTGCGATAGGTGGAGCCCTGATTCGCGGCGATCTTTTCGGTGATGAGCGAGTTCACCGCTTGAGTGAACGGCCTCGGCTTAGACTCATTGAAATGGTCCTCAATGGAGACGTAACTGCTGCCGTCCCAGACAAAGACCTCAGCGCGGGTGCCTTTGTTTAACAGCCGTTCCCGAGCCTTGAACAAACCCGGATGCTGGCGCGCAACCTCCGACAAGCCCTCCCGATAGCTCACTCCGGTGGCGGAACTCCTCGCCTTCACCATCTGATTTATCTGCTCGTCCAGCTTGCCTATCTCGCTCAGTGAGAGAACTTCGTATTCCCCTCCGGAACCTGCGTTTCGCACCGCCAACGCAGTTTCGTTTGTGAGGTCGTTCACTTTGCCCTCCGATGGCTCTTGCGTCCACCCGTCACTCAACGCGATAGCTGGCAACCATTCCTGAAATGGCCTGTTTGTCAACGCAACACTCGTAAGCGTTGGCCCTTGTGGCTGCCCAGTTACTTTGTCACGCGCGGAGGAATCGATGAGAGGAGACACGTACCGCAGTTCCTTTCTTTCAATCGCGGTCCGCGCCGTTTCCGTGAACTCCACCAGCCCCCACAAGATCCCGTTGGCATCCGGCTGGGATTCGATATCCTTCAACCATCCAGCCGCAGGCACAGGGCCACCCCTAGCGACTTTCAGGGACTCCGACGCGTGTTCATAATCAACCACCACATCGCCTGCCGTGCTGTCCACCCCCCGCGCCTTGCGCTTACGGAAATTTGCAACGACCTCGGACAATAACTGTCGCGTAAGTGGGATAACCTGCTGGCCTTTCATGAACCGACCGATTTTAGCCAGCGGTATCCGCACTAATCGCCCACTTATGCTCACGTCTGATAAGTCGAAGATAAAACGTGATAGCTCTGTTATGTTCTGAGGCATGTGCTCTCTAACTGCCCTTCCCTTCCTTCGTGACTCCGGTAAACCCCACGGTCCCAGACACTTTCTCCACACCGCATAATGCATCCGGCAGCCGGACAGCGCTCAGGGAAGGAGGCGCGAGTGCGATGCGCAAAAAACCGAGCGCTGTCAGTGTACGTCGCATCCCCATAAACTCTTACGCGGCCCTCGCAATCTGCATGCCCCACAGGAAGCCCGCCACGCTCTCCACGGTCTTCTCCGTCACCCGCTTGCCGGCGTGTTTCGCTTTCAGCAGGTCAATGGCCCGCAACAGCCGCCGCATCGATCCGCCGGTTGCCTGCCACCACAGATCGAAAGCCGATGCGTCCACGTCCGTGATGCCTTCCTGTTTCACAACGGCCGCCATCTCCTGTTTCGAGATGCCGGCCAGCGGAGCCCAAACACCCACGCGCGAACTGAGCGCGCCAAGGTCCGCCATCTTGCCAGTGCTCAGCCGCGCCAACAGGATCGGCGCGGCCAACAGCACCACGCCCACGCCGACATCGGCCGCGCGATCCCAGATCTGGCGTATGCACTGGCAGATTCGCGGCCTCACCGTTTCGCACTGATCGAAGATCAGCAGGCAGGGCTGTTGCCGCAAACGTTCGCACAGTTCGCGGAAAACCAGCCCGCCATTGAACGATCCCATGGCGCATTCGATCCCGAACACGCGGCCCAAAGCGCGGATGAAATCTACTTTATTGCAGCAAGAAAACTCGTCGAACTCGAATACGATGCTTTCGACCTTGCCGGCCGTGCGCCGCCGCCATTCCTTCACGGCCTCGGTCTTGCCCACCCCGAAATCGGCGGTGATGACGCCTATCGCGCAGTGCGCTGCGGCGTAGTCTAAAACATCGAAGATCCGGCGCGCGGTTTCGGTCTCATAGAACGTGTCCCGGTGGGTGACGCGCCGCTGCTGGCGCTGGCCCCTTTCCAGGAAAACGACGGCTTGTTGCGCGCCGCCAGGCGGTAGGATTTCGCCGGCCTTGACCTGGGCAATTACCCGCCCGACCTCCGCCACGACGTCAC
>JAIQFU010000001.1 GCA_020073115.1 Terriglobia bacterium | reverse complement strand
CGGGTTGGCGGGCGCGATCACGGCGCCGGCCAGGGTGGTTCCCGCGTCGTCGAACATGATTCCTTCTTCGCCCGTGGCGCTGAGCGTCGCAGCCGCCGTCTCGCTCAGAAATCTTGCCCAGGTCCGCACGCCGTTTTGGATGTTCGAGGGGTTCCCGAAGGTATAGTTCACCGACCATACCCCTGTCGCCCTGGACTGGTATTTAAACTTCGCCGAAGCGTTTGCCGGCGGGTACGGATCGTATTCCATCCGCGTCCCGACGTTCATCCGGCACGCCGTGCCCGGCGGTATCGGCGCCGGGCACGGTGGGACGGCTCCATTCCAGCCCCGCGCGTTGTTCTGTCCCGAGGAAACCGACCAGTCATCACCGTAGAGCTTCGAATAAGCGGGGTACGTGGTCGCCCCACTCACCGTTACCCGCACCCAGAACTTCGATTTGGACCCGTTCACCACGGTCGGCGCCCAGTCTCCCGGCGGGTAGAAGTACACCCGCCCCGTCGCGCTCAATCCATTCGTGCTGTCTAGTTGCGGGACCAGGGAAATCCATCCCGAGCCGTTCCAATATTGGTATGTTGCGTTCCCCCCGTATCGCGGCGTCTGAATGACGATGTTCATCTGATCGAACGGCTCCATGTAGCCCACGTATAATGCGTTCGTAACCGCCACACTCGGCCCTGTGTAACTCTTGACCGTTACGTCCGTATAGCTGCCGCCGCTATACGTGAATACTCCGTGGATTGCGGTCAGGTAGTTACCGGGATTGCTCGATGACTCGAAAGCGTCGAACTGTTGCATGTCCTTCCATGGCGGGGTCCTGTATTGCATATCCACGCTGGTGTGCAGCAGCATGCCTTCATAAGCGAAACCATTCGCCGCGGCCAAGCTCTGTACGCCGTAAACTCCCGCCGCGTACACTCCCGCCATATCGGTATAGTCGAGCCACCACGTTTTCCCGTCCTTCGGCCCAACCCCCGGGCCCAGGACCCGGTCGAACCGTCCCCCGAACCACTGCCTGATGCCGGGCGCCAGGGTCGAAGGCTCGCCGGTGATGCCATATGTCACGACCATATTGGAAATATTCGGATAATGCTGCGCGTGGGCCGGAATCGTCTGCCCCTGCGCCCCTCCGGCTAACGCCAGCAACATCGATAAGATCAGAAAGAGTTCGCGCATAATTGTCCTCTCTATGGCAGAACCACCGCCGGTAGTATATGCTGCGCCGCCGGAAGGTGCACCGCGCCGACATCCTTGCCATCGTGTCCCGAGCCCCAGTACGCGGGGTTCTGCGGCGTGAACCCATAGAACACCCAAGACCAGAGCGCCTCCACCGCCGAGCAGCCCGAGCACCGGATTGCGCCGTCCGTGTAAGTGCTCCCCGCCGCCATCGCATCGCGGAGATATTGCAGGCTGGCCCATTCCCACTGCGTGCGCCAGGCGGAGCCGGTTAGGGGCGTGGTATTCGCGGCGCTTGTGTCGCAGCCTCCCACCCGGATGCATCGCACGTTCCGTGGCTGATTCCCGTCGTAGGCGGGGTCTGACCAGGAACGGATTGCGCCATACGCCAACGTCCCTTGGGTATTCGACCAACGGATGCCAATTGGTTGCCCAAGATAACCGGTGTCCCAGCTCCGAATGCCCCGGTACGTTGCGTACCCGCTGCTCACCCAGCGCGGATCGGCGTCTTCCCTGTCGCGGTAGCCGATATTCGCCGCGCTGCCATGCCCCGGAACCGGCCCGGACGAGAAATTGCAGCCGTACCCGATTGCCTGGTTCGTCCATGCGTAGTTCGGGTCGGTCATGTTGATGCCGATTCCGTAGTTGTAATCGCAACTCGCAGCGTTCACGCAGACATTCGTACATCCGTGCCATCCGGACCAGAGCTTGAAAGCCGCAACATGATTGGCCGGGTAGCCAACAATGGAATTGCTGCGCAAGGTCAGCTTGTTCGCCGGCATTGCTGTAGTGGATTCCGGGGCCACCAGGAATGTTTGCGGCCAGGTGTTGTGATCGACGGTCGCAAGATAGTTCGTCCATGGACCGAAAATCGTAAACAGGTCACTGTTCAGTGGGGCCTGCCGGGGCGCATAGGTCGCCACATTATTCGTCATCGTGTACGTCCTGACCGAGGCGGGGTTGGCGTCCAGTAGGAACACGTCCCCGGTATCCGAGCCACTATCCCCTCCCGATGCTTCTGCGATGTTGTACGTGAGAACCTGATCTACATCCTTGTCCACGGTGGCGTAGTGAGGATTGTTGGCATCGCTGTCGGCCAGCAGGTAGTTGTGATCGAGCAATGGCGTGCAAATGGGCAGGATGACGCCGCCACCGGCGTATTGTCCCCGGAACAGGTTCCACGTCATCGCGGACGGCTTGGATGAACTGCCGCAGTTCCATCCTGCCGCGTAACTGTCCGCGGGAGCGTTTAAGTGCTCGAAGAAGTTTCCTGTCAAAGTGAAATCGCGCAGAAGTCCGGCCCCGATGAATACATTCCCTCCCGACAGACCCTGCCCGAAGTAGTTGTACTTGATTTCCCGAGCATAGGAAGCTTTGGCCGTAGTCATGGTGAGATACTCATCCACGCCGGGAAACCTTCCACCTACGAAGCTCGTCCATAACTGGCTGAAGCCGTTACTGTAGTCGGGCGGGGAAGCGCCGAGCATGACCAGTCCGCAGTTAATAAAGTTGACATGATCTAACATCCACCAGCCGTTGTACCCGCCCGGATTGGCGTCAAAAGCCTTGAGCGAACGGTCCCCCATGTTGGAAACAGTAGTGTAAGAGAGCTTCATGAGGGGCGCGTTGGCGTATCTGAATGCGTATAGGTAGCCCACGTTGCCGCCGCCTGCGAGATTCGCGGTCCACACGCACGGCGCAACCGCGGTACACGCGCTGGCGTCGATTCCGTTGTTGCGGTAGGTGGCGTCTGCGGACGCGCCGAAGCCGTAGATGGGCTTCACGCCATCGCCGTTGTTCGCCGCCGGCGAACTATCGAACGTGATCGTGTTCCCGCCCGAGAGGACCAACGAGTAGAGATAATCCGTCGCCTGCGCATACTGCACCATGTCTCCCCGGAGCGTCAGACTGTAACCCGCTCCCAGAGCGAGTTTCCCCGTTCCCTTGAGAGCGATAGCAGCCGTGCCGCCCCCGGTCTGCGTAACCGTGGTGACGGTGGAGCACGTCCCCGCGCCGCCCGAAAGGGAAGCCGAGACGCCCGTCAGGCTCGAATACCAGCCGCGATTCGTGAGAGTGATGGCTACCGCAGTTCCACCAGTCTGGACGGCAGTGGCCGAGGCTCCTTGACCTGCATAAGTGGCAGTTCCGCCGAAGCTCACCGAGGGATTCGACGTAAACCCCGAACATCCCGAAGCCGTCACGCTCGACACGTACCCGTAAACCGGGTTGCCGCTGTTGCCCACCGTAACGTTCCGATCCATCGTCACCGTCACGCCGGTGTTGATCGTCGCCGTGTCGCCCGCGTCCGGCGCGCCGGCTCCGCCCCATGTCACCGGGTTGGACCAGTTGCCCGAAACCGAAGCCGTGCGGGCCGCCGGACTCGCGGGCAGCGCCGCCAGAACCAGAAGAAGCAAGCCCCGCATCTCAGAGCCCTCCCTGCACGCTGAAGAGAGCCGAGATGAGGTCGAACGGCTGGGTCATGACATGACCTGCGACATTGGCGTCCACCCGCAGGTTGATCCAGACGCGGTCGCCCGCCGCGCAGGCCGGAAGTCCGCCGCTGCCGGGCGTAATGCTGCCCGTGCGGACCGTTCTGCCGTTTGAGGCCGCCGCCTGAATCTGGATCGCCGCCGTCTCCACGATCGCCGGATTATCGACCACCGCCGCGCCGCCGCACGCCACCCCGAGATATACGTTTGCGTAATTGGTCGAATCGGCGGACCGCGTCTCCAAGGCGTACGAGATCGGCCCATTTGAGGGATACCCGGCCGGTAATATAAAGGTCCACCACGAATAATACGCGCTTTGCCCGGCCGGCCACTCCAGCGTGGCGATGGGGCGCGTGCCGCCGGAATTCGCAAAAACCGGCGCGCCGGCGGCCGGCAGATTCACCGCGAATCCGGTGGCTCCCGCCTGCGCCGCGCCTTGCCAGAAGTAAGTCCACGTTCGCGCCGATGCCTGCCCGCCCTGCCCGCCGCTCGCACAGGAAACCGAGCCGTCCGCATTGATCTTCTGCACGAATCCCACGCTGGAGCAGTCGCCCGCCTGCACCCCGCCTATGCTGGATCCGCCCGGCAAAGGAAGCCAGCCCGCAGCCAGTCTTCCGCTTGCGCCGGCTTTGGGAATCGCATTCGCGGCCGGCGCCGCCGTTGCGATTTCATCGCCGCCCCCGTTCTGATGACTCGCCGCGTGCCCCGCCGGCGCGAATGCCGCCGGCTTCCCGGACAGCGCGCCCCACGTGACCGCCGCTCTCGCCCGGTCGTCCGTGAAATAGAGGTTCCCGCTTTCGGTCACCTGCGCGGTGGTGTAATCGCCCGCCGAGGCGGTTACTGCGCCGGTCCGGCCGAATACGCTTCCCACCGCTCCCGCGGCGCTCGCCGTGGGGCTCATCATCTGCATCGCGGTTCCGTCATAGGTTAGCGTCACTAACTGACCGGCTACGATATCGTCGGCCAGCCCGCCGAACGCNNNNCGTCGGCCTCCAACTCCTGGTCAAAGCGTTTCTTGATCGCTTTGGAGCCCAGTAAGTTGAAGTTAATGGTAGCAGGTCCGCTGTTTGCGCCGCTCGCCTGGAACCAGTAAGTGGTTCCGGCCGTGTAACCCGTGAGCGCCGGGTTCAGATCGCACGCGTATGTCCCGCCCGCTCCCGTCGCCAGGCAGTAAGACGGTCCGCTCATTTCGTTGGCCGTGGCGCGCGCCGTGGCGCCGGCTCCGTTTCGGTAAACTACGCCGTTCCCGCCAGGGTCGGCCAGCCCGCTCGCCACGGTCGCGGCCGTCTGCAGGAATCGGAAGGTTGCGCCGTCGTACCACACTTCGTAGAGCCGGCCCGCGATGATGTCGGCGGGGCCCGGGTCGCCGGCCCCGTCCGGCAGCTTCAATGGCTTCGCGCCCAGGCCATCTACGTTTATCGTCGTCGGGCCCCCGGCCCCGCTTACGTCCGGCTGCCAGTGCAGTACCATCCCCGGCGCGTATTCCGCGGCGGACGGAATCAGCGAGCATTGAAAGTCCGTCGCCGAAGCGCTTCCGGAGACGCAGTACAGCGCCGTCCCGCTTTGCTCGCCGAATTGCGTTTGTACTGCCGCCGTATCCAGGGCCGATAGGACCTCGATCTCCGACCCGGAGTCGCTGATCACCGACATCAGCCCCGGGCCGGTGACATAATTCGTGGTCGCCCGCGAACCGACCGGGATGCCGTCGCTCTTGACCGACATGGCCGCTCCCTGCACGGTCCACGCATTCGCAGCCGTGCAGCCGTATACGTTGTTTCCCGCCGCGGCGTCGGTGGCGAAGTACGCCTCGCCCGGTTGGCACGCGGCGGGGAGACTGGCCGCGGGTCCCGACTTCATCGGCAGCGTGTGATCGGCCGCGCTGAAATCCTGCGTGGTGCCGGCGGCGATCGAGTTGCTTCGGTCGGTCCGCATCGCCGCCGGCGGCAGTTGACCGGTGGAAACCGAGCCCGCGATCTGCGGAAAAGAATAGTCGCCGGTCTGCTGCGCGATCGCGCCGGTCCGGCCGAATATCGATGCCACGGGAGCCGCGGAGAGCGTCTTCGGCTCCCAGCGGCTGGCGCTGCTGTTCCATGCCAGGTATTGCTGGTCCGCCGGTTGCGTGGCCGCTACGGAGCGCCCTTGCAGCCTCACCACGTTCAGGTGGGGAAAACTTCCGGAAAGGTCCGTGTCCGCCGCCGTGGCCGTCGTAACGCACGTGGGACAGTCCAGGGCTCCCGCCGAGAGCTTCACCGTCCCCGGATAGCTGAACGCCTGCTGCGCGCGCGGGTTCGTGAAATACAGGTTGCCGCTCTCGGTCACCTGCGCCGTGGTGTAGTCGCCCGCTTGGGGCGCCACCGCGCCCGTCCTGCCGAAAACCGTCGCAATCGCGCCGCTCGCCGCGTTCGCCGTCTGGCTCTGCATCTGCATGGCGATTCCATCGAACGTCACCATCACCCACTGCCCGGCTTGGATATCGCCGGCTGCCAGGGTCTTGTTCGATTGCTTGACGATGGGCCGCGCGCCCAGCCTGTTCAGATTGAGCGTGGCGGAGCCGGTGTTCGTGCTATTGGACTTGAACCAGTAACTCGTGCCGGCGGTGTAACCCGAGATGGCCGGCAGGAGGTCGCATGCGTAGGCATTCGCATTTCCCGTGTCCTCGCACGTCAGCGGACGGCTGAGGTGGTCGGCGTTCGCCGGCGCCGCCGCGCCCGCCGCGCTGCGGTACGGAATGCCGTTCGCGCCCGGGTCCGCTACTGCGCCCACCGCCGCGGCTGTCGGCTGCGAGGTGTGCGGCATTCCCGCCGGTGTAATGTAGTCTACCCACTGGTTCGGCGCGCCTTGCGTCGTCGTTTGTACCGCCGCGTGGATGTTTCCGCCCGCATCCCGGCATTTGAGCGTCTTGTCGTTCGGATCGTCCCAGCAGTTCTCGCTCACAAGCCCGCCTTGCGCCGTCCACGTGTCCGTGGCGGCGCAGCCGTATACGTTCGCTCCCGCCGGAGCGTCGCTCTTGAAAAACATTTCCCCAATCGAACAATGAGCCGGCAGAGCGGTCCCCGTTTTTAACGGCTTGGTGTACCCTGCTTCCGTGAAATCGACCCTTTTGGCCTGGCTGCGGAGGTCGATCTGCGTTTGCGCCGCCGCGGTCCATGCCGCCAAAGCCAACAGGATAAGCTTCGACATTCGTCCCCTCCACCCGTAAACTACCATGCGCCCGCGCGCGCTCAGCCAGGAAAGGGACATGAATATCTTTAAAAATCAATCACATAAAAAAGTTGAGCCGGTTGTGAATCGCCCCGCGGGGAATCGTGCTCCGGCTACCGGGCCCCGGCTTCGGCGCGGCCGGGCGCGAACCGCGAGTACTTCAAAACCGGCTCCGTCAGGAGCGCGCCGTCCAGGCGCCGGCCGGCTGCCAGCGATGCGATTTCGCCGGTGTCGCGGTAGCCTAGCAAAGTGGCTTTCGGAAAGTAGAAGTGCAACGTCGGAAGCAGATCCTGGGGAACCAGCGCCCGGCTCGTCCCGAGTTGTTCCTGCCGCGCGAACTCGATCAGCCGCCAGGAAGCGGGGTCCAAATTCCCGCCCGCCGCCCGTATCGGCTGGAAATGCCACGCGCACGCGGCGATCGCTCCGGCGCAGATCAATCCCGGCAAGCCATATCGCAGCCACGGCCGCAGCCGTGCCAAGCCGTAGCCCAGCAGGATGCACCCGAACAACTCCAGCGGCGCCAGGTAGATGATCGTGTACTTCGACATGTTCGTGCTCACCCGCAACATGGCCAGCAGCATCGTCACGCCGAACGCCAGGATCGGAAGCGCCGCAACTGGAAATGCCTTGCGCCGGCGGAACATCACGATCGAAATAACCACCCCCGCGCCCACCACCATCCACTCCACCGGCGAGGCGAGCAGCCTCAGCCGCCAACCGTTGAGAAACGCCGTTCCGCCAAACGCGGCGGACCGCCCGCCGGCCAGGTACGCCATAAAAAAACAGCCCTTCAACAGCGAGAGTTTCATCAGCGACGGCGGCCACACCACCACCAGGGCGCCGGCCCACACAACCGCCGAGCGGGCTGCAAAGCCGAGCAGGCGGCCGGGTGTCCATCCCTTGAAACATTCCCGCCGTTGAAACCAGCAGCAGGCTATCAGCGCCGGAATCAAGCCCATGCCGACTTCGAGCGTGCACGTGGCCGCGGCGCTGGCCGCCACCGCCGCGTACCAATATGCCCACCTGCCCGTCCGCATCCACTTCGCCGCCAGAATCGTTGCCGCGAGGGCGACGAAAATGAATACGATGTGCGGCGCAATCACCGTCGCTGCCTCCATCTGCGCCGAGCTGAACAGGTAGAGAACGGCGAACAAAATCGCGGCGATTCGCCCCTCCGTTCCCTTGATGAGCCAGCGCACGCCTCCGTACAGCGCCACGCAACTGAGCGCCTGAAGCAGCAATCCCGCTCCGCGCGTCCCCCGCTCATCCGCGTCGTGAAAAGGGGCCGTGGCGTGGATTACGTTGTAGTACAAGGGTCCGTGATAATGGCGATAGAACAGAACATCGTTGCGCCCGCGTATGTACGCCGAAAGGCCGCCGCCGGTGATCTGATGCCTGGCCGCCTGTAAGCCCAGGCGCAAAAACCCGGATGCGGCCATCGTGCCGGAGTCCAGGTAATTCGCACGGAACCCGAGGTTGGCCGCCCACATGTAATCGGCTTCGTCGTAGCCGTATGGAGCCGGGTTCACGATGCCCGGGGCGAACGCCGCGAACAGCGCCAGTGCGCCCGCGAGCGCCACGGCGTCGATGGCCCATACTGCCCGTCCCCCGGCTGTGCGGTTCATGCCGCGGCTCCACCCGTTCCGTTGCCGCCCATCGCCGCGGCCCTGCTCGTCTCCCCGTGCGGCTTTCGAAGCGCCGCGATGATCGCCGGTCTGAGAAAGTGGAATCTCCGCCAACCCGTAATCCTGATACAGAGGAGCTCGAACAACGCCAGGGGGCCCAGGGACGCGGTAAGCGCTCCGTTGGCCGCCAACTGCGCTCTCTCCAGGCGGAATCCCGCCCGGCCGCCGAGTTCGGCCACCCGGGCTCGCGTGTTGATCCCGTAAACCGTCGGGTAAACGTCTTCTTCCGCGCGGCCTTCGAGAACTCGAACCACCAGCTTAACGAACCGGTCCGGCAGGCGCGCCGCCAGAAATACCAGGGGGCTGGCCACATTCGGCGTGTGGAAGAGAAACAACCCCCCGGGCGCCAGGACGCGACTCACTTCTTCGAGCGTCCTCTCCGGGTCCGCCACATGCTCCATCACCATGTTTGCCGTTACCAGGTCGAATGACTCCGCCGCGAACGGGAGCCTGCTGATGTCGCCCCCGACTCTGTATTTCAGCGAAGCGTGCCGCCGGAGGCTTCCCAGGTCGGCGTCTACGCCGGCCACCCGCGGCAGGCGGGAGAGCAGTTGCGGGTCCGGAGTCCAGGCCCAGTCCGGCAAAAACTGATGTCCGCACCCGAGATCGAGCCATCGGGGCCGGTTCGCCAGATGACTTAGCAGACTATCCCGATATGCATCCTGCGAATTCGTGAGACCGGGCGCGATCCAGCGTTGCAGAGTCCAATAAGTGCGGCCGATTCTCATAACAGGACTATTACAGAACCGAATGGGGCGTATAAGCCGCTCGGGCGGTGGAGCGGGTTTCCCGATCCTCGATCGCTCACGATAACACACCACCGGAATTATCTTTAGTTATCGGCCGCAGGGCGGCCACAGCGCAATACTCACGCTGGATTTATGCTAACTGCCCCCGTTCGCCATAGACAGACGCCCTGTATCCAGGCACTTCGGTTGCGTGGCCGAGTTTCGGGATTGGACGCCCTACCGCGCCGCCGGCATGCCGGTCACGTCCTCCATCGCTACGTAGACCGTCCCCAGTTCGGAGGGGATGCTCCAGCGCCGCTCATTTGCCGTTGCGACTCCCCTGGCAGCCAGGAGCTGATCCCTCCGCGCGATCCTGGCGGGGTCCGTCGTCAGGTGCACGAAGGTTGTATTGGCCTCGAAGATATCCTTGAATTCCCGCGCGGGGATCACCGGCAATTTGGCAGTGTAATCCTGGTATCCCCACAAGTAGAGGGACGAGACGGAGTCGAAGAGCGGTCCGGCGGGCTCGTTCGTGTCATACCAGAAGCGGATGCGGCGGTCGGGCCCGAGGCCCGCATCCACCAGCCTGCCGATGCCTACGACGGAGCGAAAGAGCGCGGCGTGGTTTTGGAAAGGATAGGCAATCGCGTTGTCGCAGGCAGGCCCGAGGAAGAGGCCGGCGAACAGGAGACAGCAGGACAGCGCGGAGAGCGAGGCCGAGCGGCGCAAGGGCGCGGCAACGGCCGTTCCCGCGGCGATGGCCAGCGCGATGAGGATGGGCCCCATCAGGGCGGGGCGGACGAAGGCCGGATGGTGGGCCGTGAACCAGAACGGCAACGCCAGCCCGAAGGCGGCTACCGCGGCGCAGCGCAGCGCCGGGGCCGCCCCGCCCTCCGGCGCGGCCGGACGCCAGCATTCGCCGATGAGCAGGCCGGCGAAGCCCAGCACGGGAGTGAGCATGAACGTGCCGCCGTAAGGAACGCGCAGGCCCACGTTGTGGAATACGAATTCGAAGATGGCGAACAGGATCGAGTTCGCCGCCAGAAAAAGATAGCAGGGGACGAACGCGTCGCTCCGCTTGCGCCGGGCGATCAGCAGCAAAGCTCCCAGAAGCAGCATGAGCAGCGCCGGCGCCAGCCGGTAGGCGGACGGCAGCCATGCATAGCCGGTCCCCCACATCCTTTCGAGGTAACCCGGGTGCGAACGAATGTATTGAATCTGGTCGAGCTGGGGCTTGAAAAACATGTATTGCCCGACAAGCGCCTTGAAGACCGGGATCAGAAGGGCGGTGGCGGCCACCCCTCCGCAAAAAACCCGGAAGATCTCCACGGCCAGGGCCTTCAGGGAGCGCCTGTTGCGCCACAGGGGAATGGTCATCATGGACAGGAGCACCGGCAGCCCGGCAAGGTTGGTATATCCGGAGAACGCCAGGAACATGCCGCCGATGAGGCTATTCGGCGTCCGGCCCTGCCTGGGCCGCAGAAAGAACAGGAGAGCCACGAAGGCGTAGGCCACGGCGGGACCGTCGGGATAGTCCCAGGCGACGGAGTAAATGAAATAGGGATTGGTGGCCAGCGCGACGCAGGCCAGGACAGCCGGCCATTTTCCGTACCGCCACAACACGATGAAGTACAAAGACATGGCGCAGACGGTCAGGATGAGGGCGTTGAGAATGACGGTGGCGGCCGCGGGCTGCGCGATCCGGAAGACGATCAGGCCGGGGACGATCCATGGCAGCCGCGAAACGTAGTACGTGGCTCCGGCGGCTTTGACCAGATAGGAAAAGTGCATGAAGTAGCCGGTGTAATACCAGGGGTCGAGATAGCCGATTGGGCCGAAGTTGGAGTACGGTCCGAGCAGTAAAAAGAGAAAAGCCGCGGCGAGGCAGGTGAAGAACACGGCCGCCGGGTAGGGGAGGCTCCACTGGCCGGCGGCAACCGGCTTCCCGGTTTCGCCGGCTCCGGCCGGAGCAGGCGGAAGCGGAGCCGGGGCGGGCGCGGCGGAGGCCGGCTCTTTGGGAATCGGCGGTTGCCGGCGGGAACGTCGTCTAGGCTCCATCGTGTGGTTGCTTGGCGACGCGGAAGCGCCGCGCTATTCCTTTCCATGGCGCGGACGCCCACTCACCGAGAAAACGGAGGCGCCGTTTCGGGTTATACCGTAAACCGGCGGGAAGGCTGGCGAGGTATACGCGAAGCGAGGGCCGCAGCGGCTGGAAAAACTGGTCCCGGCCATCCGTCAGGTAGGCCGTATAGCCGAACACCCAGGGAAGCGGAACGTAGCCGTAATGGCGCCGCAGGAGGCCCATGGAAGTCTGAAAGATGGCATCGCGCTTATGGAGAGTGTCGGCCCCGGCGTGCATGCGCGTGCAGGCCAGATACTCCGGGAGCGCGGCGAAACGCAGGCCGCGCTGCGCCATGCGAATCCACAAATCGTAATCGAACGAGAGCTTCACGCCGGGGTCGAGGCTGCAAAGACGGTACGCGGAGGCGCGAAAGAAGGCCGCCGGCTGGCAGATGAAGCAGTCGCGCTCCAGGAGCTTGCCGTCAAACGGCAGAGTGGGGTAGCGGCGGATGACCTTCCCGGTTTCGTCGATCCAATATCCTTCGCCGTAAGTCACATCGATTTCGGGATGGGCGGCAAGGAACTCCACGGCGGTGCGGACGGCCCCGGGGAGGTAGACATCGTCCGCGTTGAGCCAGGCGAAGATCGGGCCGCGGGCCTGGAGAAACCCGCGGTGCAGGGCATCCGGGGGGCCGCTATCCCTGCCGCTGAAATACCGGAGCCGCCCGCGGTAGCGTTCGAGGATAGCGAGGGTTCCGTCGGTGGACCCGCCATCGGCCACGATGTACTCGATGGACGGGTAGTCCTGGGACAAGACGCTCTCGATGGCGTCCGGCAGAAACCGCGCCGCATTAAAGGCCGGAGTGACAATACTGACCAGCGGCGAGGAGGGGGACATGGCAATTGCTCAATATATCAGGGGGGCGGCCCGGCGATCGCTCTTCTGCGTTAGCAGGTTCCGGGAATAATGATTTCGCCACGGATGAACACGGATAAACACGGATAAGAAAAGAATTGGTTGTTATCCGTGTTCATCCGTGTTCATCCGTGGCCAACTGTTTCTCGCGAACTTTCGCATCCTGTCAGACGCCCCGACCCCGGCGCCACACAAGGACGAGCACCGGCGGTGCAGGCTTGTTACACTGACGGTTTCGGTTCTTCGAAGCTTTTCCGGACAGGATGTTTTTGCGAATCGCACTTCTCCAGGTAAACCCCACGGCCGGCGATCTCAAGGGAAACGCCTCGCTGATCGTCCGCGGCGTTCACGCGGCGCGGGCTCAGGGCGCCGAGCTCGCCGTCACTTCGGAGTTGGCCCTGATGGGCTATCTGCCGCGCGATCTGCTGATGATCCCGGGATTCGTGCGCCGCTCGGGCGAGGCGCTCGCCGAGGTCGCGGCGGCGGTGAAGGACGGGCCCCCCGTGTTGGTGGGAGTGGCCACGCCAAACCGGTCGGAAATGGGCCGGCCGCTATTCAATAGCGCGCTGTTGCTGGAGAACGGCGCGGTGGGGCCGGCGTTCCACAAAACCCTGCTCCCCACCTACGACGTTTTCGACGAAGACCGCTATTTCGAACCCGCCCAGGGGCCGCAGATGCTCGAATGGAAAGGACGCCGGTTGGGCGTCAGCATCTGCGAGGACGTGTGGAACGACCGCGATTTCTGGCTTCGCAGACGGTATCACCAGGATCCGATCGAGGCGCTGGCGCGGGCGGGAGCGCAGGCCATCCTGAATCTTTCCGCATCGCCCTTCACCGTGGGGAAGCAGCTTCTGCGCGAGAAGATGTTCGGGCATATGGCCCGGAAGTACGGCCTGCCCGTGGCGTGCGTGAACCAGGTGGGCGGGAACGACGAGCTGATCTTCGACGGCCGGAGCTGCGCGTTCGACGCGCAGGGCCGGGTGTTTGCGCGGGCCCGGGGTTTTCACGAGGACGTGCTGATCGCGGACCTGGGCTGCGGCACGGGAACCATCGCCCCGGACGATTTCACGCCCGAGGCGGAGATCTGGAACGCGCTGGTTTTGGGCGTCTCGGATTACGCGCGTAAGACGGGGTTCCGCAAGGCGCTGCTGGGGCTCTCGGGCGGAATCGACTCGGCCCTGACGGCGGCTGTCGCCGCCGCGGCGCTCGGCCCGGAGAACGTGCTGGGCGTCCTGATGCCCTCCCGGTATTCCAGCGCAGGCAGCGTGGACGACTCCGTGAAGCTCGCCAAAAACCTCGGGATCAAAACCATCGTCCTGCCGATCGAGGAGATCGTAAACACCTATGGCTGCGTCGTGGCCGAGGCCTTCCGCGGATACCCCGCGGATGTGACGGAAGAGAATATCCAATCGCGCATCCGCGGTAATCTGCTCATGGCGCTTTCGAACAAGTTCGGGTCGCTGCTCCTGACCACGGGCAACAAATCGGAGATGGCGGTAGGCTACTGCACGCTGTACGGCGACATGAATGGCGGGCTGGCGGTAATCGCCGACCTGCCGAAGACCATGGTCTACCGCGTGTCGCGGTGGCGCAACGCCAATACCCCGGAGATCCCGGAAGCGATTCTGACCAAGGCGCCGTCGGCCGAGCTGCGGCCGGACCAGACGGATCAGGACAGCCTGCCGCCCTATGACCTGCTGGACCAGATCCTGGAGCTGCACATCGAGCAGTATCAGTCGGCGGAAGAGATCGTGGCGCAGGGGTTCGACGAGGCGACGGTCCAGCGGGTGTTGCGGCTGGTCCGGATGGCGGAGTTCAAGCGGAAGCAGGCGGCGCCGGTTCTCAAGGTGACCTCCCGCGCGTTCGGCGCCGGCTGGCGCATGCCCATAGCGAGACAGGGATAGAGATGAAGCTGGCGGTGGTCGGATTAGGGAAGCTGGGCGGTCCCATGGCGGCCGTGATGGCGCACAAGGGGCACGCGGTGATCGGGGTGGACGTCAACCCCGCCTACGTCACGGCGCTCCAGCAGGGACGCGCGCCGGTGACCGAGACCGGGCTGGAGGAGATGGTCGCGGCGAACCGGGCGCGCCTTTCGGCCACGCTGGATTGCGAACAGGCGGTGCTGGAGTCGGACGTCACATTCATCATCGTGCCGACGCCATCGGGCGACGACGGGATGTTCTCCTTGCGCTATGTCCTGAGCGCGGCGGAGAAAATCGGCGGGGCGCTGCGGAAGACGAAGGAGTGGCGCCTGATCGCCCTCTGCAGCACGGTGATGCCGGGCTCCACCGGAAGCCGTCTTCTTCCGGCCCTGGAGGCGCATTCCGGCAAAAAGTGCGGCGCGGATTTCGGCCTCTGTTACAACCCGGAATTCATCGCGCTGGGCAGCGTGATCCGCGACATGCTGAACCCGGACATGATTCTGATCGGCGAATCGGACGAGCGGTCGGGAGCGCTCCTGGAAAGCCTCTACCGCGGGGTGTGCGAGAGCAATCCGCGGATTCAACGCATGAACTTCGTGAACGCCGAGTTGACGAAAATCTCGGTCAACACGTTCGTGACGACGAAAATTTCCTACGCGAACATGCTGGCCCAAATATGCGAAACGCTGCCCGGAGCGGACGTGGATGTGGTCACGGGCGCGCTCGGGTGCGATTCGCGGATCGGCAGGAAGTACCTGAAGGGCGCGCTGGGATACGGCGGCCCGTGTTTCCCGCGCGACAACATCGCTTTTTCGGCCATGGCGCGCAAGAACGGCGTTCCGGCGGTCCTGGCGGAAGCCACCGACCGGGTGAACCGGCGGCAGATTCCGAGGGTGGCGGAGGCGATTCTTTCGCGCCTGCCTCAAGGCGGGACGGCGGGAATCCTGGGGCTCTCGTACAAGCCCGATACCGACGTAGTGGAGGAATCGCAGGGACTGGCGATCGCCAGGCGGCTGGCGGCCGCGGGCGCGCGGGTGGCGGTATACGATCCGGCGGCGATGGACAACGCGAAGCCGCTCCTGGCGGGGAACGTGGTTTTCGCGGCGAGCGCCTCCGAATGCGCCCGGCAGGCGGACGTGCTGGCGATCACGACGCCGTGGGAGGAGTTCCGAAGGGTAGGGGCCGCCGACCTGGAGCGGCCGGAAGGCAGGGTGGCAGTGGTGGATTGCTGGCGGCTGCTGGACAAGGCGGCGATTTCCGCCGTCGCCGATTATACGGTGCTGGGCTTGGGGGCGGGGAAGCCGCCGAAGCACGAAGAGGCAGTGGCCGCCGAATGCGACGGAGATTAGGCCGATGCGGCTGCTGATTACGGGGATCTGCGGGTTCGCCGGCAGCTCGCTAGCGGAATCCCTGCTCCAGCGGCGCCAGGGGCTCTCCATCACGGGAATCGATAACCTGGCGCGGCCCGGCTCGGAGGGCAACCGGGGCCGTCTTCGCAAGCTGGGAATCAGCGTGGTCCACGGGGATCTTCGCGCGGCCAGCGATTTCGAGGCGCTTCCGCCCGCCGACTGGGTGATCGACGCGGCCGCCAATCCCAGCGTGCTGGCGGGCGTACAGGGGGGCGGGACCAGCCGCCAGCTTTTCGAAAACAACCTGGCCGGGCTGGTCAACGTCCTGGAATACGCGAAGGCCCACAAGGCCGGCCTGCTGCTCCTCAGCAGCAGCCGCGTATATTCCATTCCGGCGTTGGCCGCTCTCCCGCTGCGAGATTGCGGGATCCGTTTCCAACTCGACGGCTCCGCGGGACTCCCGCCCGGCGTGACCGCGCGAGGCATCGGTCCGGGCTTTTCCACCGCCGCCCCTGTTTCCCTCTATGGCGCCACCAAACTGGCCTCCGAAGCGCTCGCCCTGGAATGGGGCGAGGCTTTCGGCTTCCCGGTCTGGATCGTCCGCTGCGGCGTGCTCGCGGGGGCCGGGCAGTTCGGCACTCCCGCGCAGGGCATCTTCTCCTATTGGATCAACGCTCACCTGCGGAAGCGCCCGCTGCGCTACATCGGTTTCGGCGGCGCCGGCAGGCAGGTCCGCGACGCCCTCCATCCGCGCGACCTCGCGGCGCTGCTCGACGCGCAGATGGCAGCCGGGCGAGAGGGCGGGCAGCGGCTCTACACCGCGGGAGGCGGAACCGAGAACGCCATGTCCCTGGCGGAGCTGACGGCGTGGTGCGATGCCCGCTTCGGACCGCACGCTCCCGAAGCCGATTCCCGCGAGCGGCCCTACGACGTCCCGTGGGTCGCGATGGACAGCCGCGAGGCCGAGCGGGATTTCGGCTGGCGCATGCAGACGCCGCTGGGCGCCATCCTGGACGAGATCGCCGCCCACGCCCGCGAACACCCCGGCTGGCTGGAGATGAGCGGCCTGTGAAAAACCTTTTCTGAGGAACGCTCAGGAACGCTCGCCGGACGCGACGCCTGCGGCGGAAGCGCAATCGGCAAGCGTGGCGCCGTCTTCCTGTTCCATGGACGCCCTGCTCAGGTCGATTACCGGTTTGCCGGCGGCGGCAATCCGCAGCGCGGCGGGCTCATCGGTTTTTTGGGTCACGACGAGACAGTCGCACCAGGAGAGCGCCGCTTCCAGATCGGGGACCATGAGCCGTTCTATGTGCGGCAATGCGTTCAGGACGAAACTGCGGTTGCTGCCGTAGATCAGGTCCAGCCGGATGTGGGGATCGTAGATGCGTACTTCTTTTCCTTTGCCTACCCATTGTTCGATGGCCGCTACGACCGGGCTCTCGCGAAGGTCGTCGGTATTCTCCTTGAACGCCAACCCGAAGACGCCAATCCTGGGGTAGGGCAGATCCAGGACCCGGTCCACCGCGCGTTCAAGGTGGGAGTGGTTGCTGGGCAAAATCGATTCCAGCAACGGCAGCTTCAAATCCATGCGGGTGGCGCGGTAGATGAGGGCGCGCAGATCCTTGGGAAGGCACGAACCGCCGAAGGCGAACCCTGGCTTCAGATACGCCGCGGAAATGTTCAATCGCTCGTCGCGGCAGAGCGTCTCCATCACTTCGTAAGGGGAGACGCACAGCCGCGAGGCCAAAGCGCCGATCTCATTCGCGAATGAGATCTTCAGGGCGTGGAAGGCGTTGCAGCAGTACTTGATCATTTCGGCGGTGCGCAGAGAAACCAGGCACGGCGGCACTCCCAGGGGCGCATAAATATCCGCAACGGCCCGCACGGCTTCCTGCCGCGAACCTCCCACCACCACCAGGGAAGGTTCCATAAAGTCGCGCATGGCCACGCCTTCCCGCAGGAATTCGGGATTCGAAACGACGGAAAGCAGTGGGTTTTCGGCAGTCAGGCCGGCGGTCAACTCCTCGGTAGTCCCCGGAAACACGGTGCTGCGGATCGCCAGCGTCAGCCGCCGGTTTCTCCCGCGGAGATGGCTGCGAATATCGCCGAAGACCCGCTCGAGTTGTTCGGTGGAGAGATTGCCGTTGCGGGAAGAGGGCGTGCCTACGCAGACGAGCGCGATATCCGCACCGGCCAGGCCCGGTTCCACTTTCGTATCGGCCGAGAGCCGGCCCGCCTCGATGGTTTCCCGAATAACGTCCTCGAGACCCGGCTCATAAAATGGCGCCTTCCCGGCGAGAATGCTGGCGACCTTCGTCGGGTCCTTATCGATGCCGTAAACGCGATGCCCGAGTTTCGCGAGGCATGCCGCGGTTACGCAACCGACATATCCGAGGCCGAATACGGCGATGTTTTGGGTATCACCGGCAGTCGTCACGAACCCAGTATCCCATGCTGGCTCCCGGCTCCGCGATTCAGTGTTGCCCTCTCCTCGTAGTGGTCGCTGTAGCTCACCCCTGCGGCCTGCGTGGCTCGGCTACCGGCACATCACGACCACCCGGATCTATGACAAACGCCGGCGGTTCACCGCCGAGAGCGCCAGCATCACGACCTTTTGCCCCAGGGCTTGCAGCGCCGTTTCCAGCTTTGCCGTCTTCGTGGCATGGTCGGGGTCCAACATGCGGCGCACCACGGCCTCGGTCACGCCGAGCTTGCGGGCGAGGTCCGAATTATTGATGCCCAAATCGCGCATTCTCCAGTGGAGCGCGAGCTTCGGCGCGATCCATAACGGGACCGGGACCATGCGCTGGCCGCGCCCCGGCGTGGACGGCCGCGGGATTTCCTCTCTGTAAACCAGGGCGAATGCGATCGCGCTCCCGAGGCAGTCGGCCGCCTGCTCCGCGGCTTCCGCCATATCGGCGCCGTCGGTCGCGGAGCGGGGGAAATCGGAGAACGTAACGAAGACCCGGCCATTGTCGCGGCCCTTTCGAAACGTTGCCGGATAGCTGAACGCGAACATAAGCTCCTCCCTACAGGTCCGTAGCCTTAATTCCCAAGTCGTGGCACATCTTGTGCAGTAGGCCCATGCCGATTTCCTGCTTCGGGTTTTTCAGCGCAGTGAAACTTGAGCCCAAGGAGACGCGGCCGTGGCTGCCCTTTCCGTGATCGGGGTCGTACGCCAAGGCGGCCTGGCGGGCCTTCGCCAGCAGCTCAATTCTCGTACACTTATGTACGCCACGCAATAATGCGGCGGGCCAGTCATTCCCGATAAATGTCGTGGCGCTGGATCACCGCTTGTCCACCGGCGCCGCACCATACCTTACACGCGTTCGGCGCATTTCCACCGATCGCCTGGAATGCTGGCGCCAATCGACGGGAACGGAGCTATTTACGGCTCCGTAACGTACTCGGCGGCCTGGCTCACGACGCGCGCCGGGCTGCCAACCGCCACGGACCGGGAAGGGATCGGGCGCACGACCACGGAACCGGCGCCGATTGTCGAACCCGCTCCGACGTCGGCCATGACCACCGCCGCCGCTCCGATCCAGCAATCGTCTCCGATGGTGACGGGGCTGAAGACGCCATCCTCCGCGCCGGAGATGCGGCCCTCTTCGTCGCGGACGTGCTGCCGGCTTCCGCTCAGAACCTGCACGCCCGAGGCGATTTGGACGCGGCCGCCGATCGACGCCCTCCCGATGATGCAGTAGGACCCGACGTAGGCCCGGGGGCCGAGTGTCGCTCCGGGGTGCGCGAAGAAACTGCCGAAGGAGATCCGGCTGGAGAGGGCGCACTCATCGAGCGTGAGGCGGTAGAAGGCCACGCGGAGATAGTCGCCGGGAATGCCGGGAACCAGGGCGTACGCGTGCGCGAAAAACGTGTACGGCCCCTTCCACCTCCCGAAGCCCGCTGCGGCCGCGGGCAGCCACGCGGCTAGCAGAGAAATGCCCTGCAGCGCCAATTTGAGATTGCGTTTCACTCGGGCGGCGAATCGCGTATGCGGACGCCAACGGCCAGAATACCAGCGCCTCCCGGCCGGTTTCTGTTTGGTTCGGTACCATCGCGCGCGCCGGCATGCAGGCGGGGACCGGGGCTCCCGGCGCAGCGCGGTTGAACCGCAAAGCCTAATCCACCTATAGTGTGCCTGATGCCAAATCTCCGGGCGGTCCGCCGCAGCGTCCCGCGCCGCCGGCGTGCGTGGTAAGAATCATGCCGGTCAAGCTCATGTGCGTCGCTGGCGCGCGCCCGAATTTCATGAAGGTCGCGCCTCTCTGCCGCGAGTTGGGAAGCGACCCCGATTTCCACGTGGTCTTCGTCCACACGGGCCAGCACTATGACGAAGCGATGTCCGAAGCCTTTCTGCGCGACCTGGAATTGAAGCCGCCGGACCATAACCTGGAGGTAGGCTCCGGTTCGCACGCCCAGCAGACGGCGGAGATCATGCGCCGCTTCGAGCCCGTGCTCCTCGCCGAGCGCCCCGCCGCCGTTCTGGTGGTCGGAGATGTCAATTCCACAATGGCATGCGCTCTGGTGGCCAGGAAGCTCGACACGGCCGTGGTGCACGCGGAAGCGGGATTGCGCAGCTTCGACCGCGGCATGCCGGAGGAAATCAACCGCATTGTGACCGACGCAATCTCCGATTTGCTGCTGGTCACCGAGGAGAGCGGCCGCCGCAATCTCCTCCGCGAAGGAATTGCCAACGACCGCATTCACCTGGTCGGCAACCTGATGATCGATTCCCTGCGGGGGCGCCTGGAACAGGCGCGCCGGTCCGATATTTTAGACCGACTCGGGGTCCGCGGCGGCTCATTCGGCGTCGTGACGCTGCACCGGCCGGCGAATGTGGACGACGGCGGCCGGCTGCGCGACCTGCTCGCCGCGCTCGAAGCGGTCGGCCAGGACACGCCGCTCTATTTCCCCGTGCACCCTCGCACGCGGGAACGCCTCGCCGGCCTCCACGCCGCCCACGAGAGCGTTCATTTTCTGCCGCCGCTTTCTTATTTGGATTTCCTGTGCCTCATGGCGAACAGCCGGGTTGTATTGACCGATTCGGGCGGCATTCAGGAGGAGACCACGGCGCTCGGCGTGCCTTGCCTCACTCTACGGAATAATACCGAGCGCCCGGTCACGGTTGAGTTGGGCACCAACACGCTTGCGGGCACGACCTCGCGGACGATACTGGCCGCCTGGGAGGAGATGAAAGGCCGGCCTCCGAAGGGAGGCATCCCGCCGCTTTGGGACGGTCGAGCCGCAGCCCGCTGCCGGCAGGTCCTGCGGGCCTTCTTTGATGTTCGGTAGAGACGCCGCCGGCCGCTAGACTTTCTTGCGGCGCCGATTCAGCACGCAAGCGAACCCGAGCAGTCCGGAAGCCAGCATTACGACCGTGGAAGGCTCCGGATTGTAGACCATATTGTCCAAGGTATACGCCTGGCTCTGACCGGAGGCGGCAGAGTCGATCTGCACTTCCCAGAACGGATGCGCGGCGCTCGAAACGAATCCGAGGAAGTTGCCGTTCGCGGAGATCAGATCGGCCGCGTGGACCACGACAGGAGTGAACTCGCCCGCTCCGCCGTAGCCGATGGGAGTGAACTTGAGACCGGGGCCGCTGCCGTCGATGGTAAAGTTTCCACCCCAGGCCGTGACCCACCATCCCACGGGGTTTCCGTTATTGAAATTCCAGACGGTGGTGTCGCCGTTTCCTACCGTATCACCCCAGTAGCAGTTGCCGGAGCCGCACTGAATCGACCCGTCCGTAGAAGTCACCGCCAGTCCAGGCGCTGTCAAACTCCCAGGCGACGAGCCGAACGTTTCCGTATAGATGGTAGTACCGGCGATGGCGTTGGCCCAGTCGTCGTACTTGAAGTACGTCATCAGGGTAGTAGCAGCCTGGAGTTGCGAAATTCCGGCGAAAACGAGGACGAGAAATGGAACCAGTCTTTTCATAATCGTGGCGCAGCACGGTCTCGGGCTGTCGCCAATAGTATAAGGTAGTACTTTTCGATTATCAAGGACTATTGAATAAGAAAAGCTGGAATATACTTTTGACGACGCCGATTTTCATCCGCCGGGGCGCAATCCCGCGCCGGGTCCGGCAAACCCAATTCAAACAAAAAGGCTGCAGGCGCGGCCTGCATCCGCCTATATTAGTAGCAATGCCGCGAGAAGATTTCGTCGTGATCCTACCGGCCGGCGTGCTGAAGAAAAGGGCCGCGGGCCACGGCGAGGGCTAGCGGGATGCCATTTTCAGAGCCGCTCCGTTTGCTGCAGGTAGCGCCACGGTTTTCCGGGTCCCCAAACATGGGGGCGGAGTTGCGTAATTTCCATCTGGCCGCGCAGTTGGCGAAGCGGATGATGGTTACCCATATCGGGTTTTCTCTCCCCGGGGACGAACAGCGCGCGGAGGGAGACGATCCCCGGCTCCGCTTTCTGAGGGCGCCCCGGGCACAGAGATATCGCCGTCTCGACTTACTGCGCGGCGCTCTTGGGCCAGTCCCGTTTCCCGTCTTGAATTACACGCGCCCAGCCATGAAGCAGGCGCTGGAGCGCCTTCTGGCGGAGAACCGGTTCGATATCGTTCTGCTCGAACAGGTGCACATGGGCGGCTACGTCCCGTTGCTGCGCCGGGCGGCGCATCCTCCAGCCGCGGTGGTCTGCGATTGGCACAACATCGAATCGGAAGCGTTGGACCGCTGCGCCAATTCCGAAAGCAATCCGGCGCGGCGGTTTTACATGCGGCAAGCGGCGGCCAAACTTGCGCGCTTCGAGCGCCGTTTTGTAGACCAGTGCGATATGCACGTCACGGTGAGCGAACGGGACCGCCGGACTCTCGAATCTTACGGCGGCCGGCCGCCCGCGATTGTGATCGAAAACGGCGTGTCGCTGGAGGATTTTTCGGGCGGGAAGGGCGGTCCTCCGGCGCCGGTCTCCACCGCTTCGGCGCGGTTTCGATTGATTTTCGTAGGCACCATGGATTATTACGCCAATGTCGATGGCGTCAAATGGTTCGCTCAGGGCGCCTGGCGGGAGATCCACCGGCTCATTCCGCAGAGCGTGTTCACGATCGTCGGGCGGAACCCGGGCGCCGCGATTCGGGAACTGACGGGGATTCCGGGAATCGAGGTGACCGGAACCGTCCCCGACGTCCGGCCGTATTACAGCGAAGCGTTTGCGGCAGTGGTTCCGTTGCGTGTGGGCGGGGGGACGAGAATCAAGATTTTGGAGTCGATGGCGGCCGGCGTACCCGTGGTTTCGACGGGACAAGGCGCGGAGGGGTTGGCGGTCACACCCGGCGCGAACTGCATCCTGGCTGAAAGCTTCGAGGATATGCGGGATGCCATCGTCGCGCTATCGCGAGATGCCGGGAAAGCCGCCGGCCTCGCTCGCGCCGGCCGCGACCTGGTACGGCAGCGCTACGATTGGGCTTCACTGGGGGAGGCGCTGGCGGAGCGCCTGGTCTCCTTGATCGAGGGGGCCAGGTCTGCGCCACAATGAGCCCGCGCATCCGTCGCCCGCCGCTTGCCCGGGCTGTTGTCGTGCGCTAAGGTGCATTACGTAAATGCTTCAAACCGTGGCCCCGGTCTGGAGAAGGACCTATGAAGCGCTGAACAGCCGATTGCGGACCTTCGCGGGAGGCCGCTTTGCCCGCTTCTGCCACCCCACATTCATTGCTTTCCTGCTGACCGAAAGATGCAATGCGCGCTGCCTGCACTGCGACATCTGGAAGAACCAGGGCAGGGAAGCCTCTCCCGGACTCGACGAGTGGAAGAAGGTCCTGCGCGATCTGCGCTCCTGGCTGGGGCCGGTGGGCCTTGTCTTCACCGGCGGCGAAGTCCTCCTGTATCCGCACGCCCTCGAGTTGGTCCAATACGCCATTTCCCTCGGATTTCGGCTCGAAACGCTCAGCAACGGCTACTGCGACCAGGCGAAGATGGAGCGGCTTGCGCTTGCCGATCCGTGGCGGATCACAATTTCTCTGGACGGCATCGGGGCGGCGCACTCGAAGATTCGGGGGCGAGACGATTTTTTCGAAAGAGCCGTTCAGAGCGTCGATACGCTCCTGCGGATCAGGGGCGAGCGGAACCTGGGTTTTCGGATTCGCCTGAAAACCGTCATTATGGAGCACAACTTGGACGATTTGGCGGAGATTGCGCGTTTTGCGACCCGGGACGGCATGGACGTCTTCTATCAGCCCGTCGAGCAGAACTACAACACGCCCAACGATCCTCTTTGGTTCCGGAGCAGCGGCAATTGGCCGCGTGATCCCGGCAAAGCGGTGCGCAGAGTGCGGGAGCTGGCGGTTTTGAGGCGCGCCGGCCTGCACATCGGCAACACCGATGCGCAGTGGGAGGCGATGGTCCGGTACTTTCAGGACCCGGCGGGCTTGGGCGCCGTAACACGGGCCCACCTGGCGGATGCGCCGAAAGTGCGCTGCGCGGCCCTGACCATGCTGCAGTTCCAGGCGAACGGCGATGTAACCGTCTGCGCGAACCGCCCCCCGATCGGCAACATTCGCGTTTCTCCGGTTCGCCAGCTCTGGGGCGAACGTTCGCGGGTGTGGCAGGCCGGGTGTTGTTTCGCGGGCGAGGCGGCCGCCGGCGCCGCGGAGGCTGGCGGAGGGAGCCTCTGATGGGGAGATGCGTGCTCTCCGTCTGCGGCCTCGTTCCCCAGAGGATCGGCGGTCTCGAAATGTTCGCGGGGGGGGGTTGCTTCCCAACTCGCCGGCGCGGGCTGGAAAAGCGTCTTTTGTTTTCTCGGCGAACCGGCGCCGGCCGTTCGTCAATTCCTCGAACGCTCCGGCGTCGTCATCGAGATCATTCCGGGCTGCACGCGGCCGGGCTGGACCGCCCTGTGGAAGACGATCGGGCTTCTCAAGCGATACCACCCCCATATCCTGCACCTGTACTTTCTCGGGCTTCTGGGCGCCTATCCCTGGCTGGCGCGGTGTTGTTCCATCCGGCGCATTTTTCTGACGGACCAAAACTCCCGCCCGGAAGGCGGCGCGCGCCGGCCCGCTCGGCATTGTGGAAGCGCGCCGCCAGGCAGGTGGTGAACTGGCCCGTAAGCCGCGTCGTCGCGGTAAGCGATTTCGTGGCGCGATGCATCGATGCCGTGGGACTAGTCCGGAACGGCCGCGTGTCGCGGATTTATAACGGCGTCGATCTGACGAGGCCGGTGGGCGGCGCCGCGGCATTTCGGAACAGGTATTCCATCCCCGAAGACCGCCGCATCGTCCTTCAGGTGAGCTGGATGATTCCCGACAAGGGCATTCTCGATCTGTTGGATGCCGCCAGGCTGATGCTGGAGGCCGGGGCCAACGCGCATTTCGTGATTGCCGGCGAAGGCCCATGCCGGCGCGAATACATGGGGTACGCCGAGAAAACCGGGATCGCGGATCATGTCACGTGGACAGGGCTCCTGGAAGACCCATTGTCTGAGGGCGTTTACGCCGCCGCCGATGTGGTTTGCCAGTTGTCGCGCTGGGAAGAAGCTTTCGGCTGGGTGATCGCCGAAGCGATGGCTTGTCGAAAACCGGTGGTCGCGACCGGCGTAGGCGGAATACCGGAAGTCGTCGAGGACGGCGTTTCCGGGTTCCTGGTTCCCCCCCGGCGTCCGGAGATGGTCGCGGAACGGATCCTGGAATTGCTGGGAGACGTTTCGCTTCGCCGGCGGATGGGCGAGGCGGGACGCGCCAGGGTGGAAGAACTCTTCGACCTGCAGCGTAACGTTGCGGAGTTGATGAAGTTGTACGGGATCCCGGCGACCGCCGAAGCGTGCGCCCGTCCGGCGGATCTGCATTCCGGCGTTGGTGCGTGAGACAGGTTGGGGCGCTACTCCTGTCCTGTCCGCGCCCCGGAACCCGCCGCAGCCTCGCTGCCCGCAGCCTGAAAGTCGCGAAGTGGGGCTCCCCGGATGAGCGGGGGGCGGTCAGGTAAGCTATTTCTGAAACCTTAGCAGGCCGGCTGGGAGCGGGCGGCCGGCGCGGCGGTCAAGAGGAATGCGCGTCGGGTCTGGGTCCTCTCCGTGTAATGATGCTGCAACTGAATTTCGCGGCAGGGGATTCCGCAATTCAGGATATACTCCACGCAGTCGGGAATCGTCCCGTAATAGATGAGGTAGGCTTCCCGCGGATTTTCCCGAATCGACCGCTTAATCCGTTCAATGATGGGCGTGAGAAGAGGACGCCGGAACGGGCTGTGGAACATGAAGACGCACGGGCCGTCCGGCGGATCATAATCGGCCGCATCCATGAGGACGGAGGAAAGGGCGAAGCACTTCTGTTTGGGGTTGCGGTAGCGCTCGAAATTCCGCAACGCTGTCTCGTGGAGTTCCACCGCGAACTCCACCCCCGTGACGGCGCGGAAGGGGTGTTGCGCCGCGAGCAGCAGGATGCGGCCCTTGCCGGAACCGTAATCGACAAACGTGAACTTCTCGTATTCCAGCTTGGGGAGGGCGCCGAAAAGCTGGTAGAAAATAGGCTCGGCGGTGGCTTCGTAATAGATGGATTGCTCGATGCCGCCGGCGCCGACGCATGTCAGGTCGGTCAGGTCCACCCACCCCGCCGTGTCGGTTCCGTAGCGGCGGTCGAAACTGCCATCGACATAGACTTTGTAGGCGTCGCGCACCCGGGAGCGGACGTAGCCCGCGGTATGCGAGAATCCGTTGGCCCGGACGCCGGTCCACAGGGTGCGGAATTGGCGCGCGATGCTCGATGGGCGGACGCTCACGGACGGGATTTTAGCAGCTTTCGGGGCGTTTGCAGTTCGTTCATGCGGCCGCCGATTTCGGGCGGAGAACGAGCGACAGAAAAACATTGACGCGCCCGCGGAAGAACAGGAACAGGACGCCGAGGTAGACGGCCGCGCCGAGGGCCGTCCGGGCCAGCAATTCCGGGAGCGGGCGGAGCGCCGGCGCGTAGAGGCCGGCGGCCAGGACGGCGGCGGCCATGGCGGCGGACGCCAGTCCGGCAGGCGCGATGGCCCGGAGGTACTCGCTTTTGGGCATGGCGATTTTGCGCAGCACGCGAAACAGCGGCGGGCCGTTTAGAAGGGGGTACAGGCACAGCCAGGCGGCGGCGATTCCGCTTCCGCCCCAGCGGCTGGCATACCAGAACGAGACGGGGAGCACGGCGAGGCTGACGATGCCCTGCCACATGCCGTAGCGCACGTCCCGGATGGTTGTTTGAACCTGGCCGTACAGAATCGTGAGACAGCGCAGCACGGCGTTGAGAGCGAGCAGGCGGAGGGGCATCGCGAGACCGGCCCACCTCTTGTCAAACGCCGCCGCAACCAGAGGATCGGCCACGAGCGCCACTCCGATTCCGACCGGGAAGACAATCAGGGACATTCCCTCGGTCAACACCCGCAGGTAACGCCGCAACTCGGCGGCATCGTGCTGCACGCTGGAGAAGATGGAGGGCGTGACTCGAAAAATGAGGGTGGCGATGCGGTCCAGGGGAAGGTTGGCGAGGTTCCAGGCCATGTTGTAGACGCCCAGGGCGGCCTCTCCGAGGAACCGGCCGGCCACGGCGAAATCGGCGTTCGAATAGAGATACCAGGTGACGCGCCCCATCAGGACGCGGCGGCTGTACCGCAATTCCCCTCTGAGTTGCCCGAGAACGGGCCTGGCGAAGGCGCAGGGAGATGCGATGTAGAAAAGCAGCGAGGCCGCGGCGCTGGCGATGAGCCCTCCCAACACGAGCGACCAGTAGCGCATGCCGAGCCAGGCCAAAAGCACGCTGGCGAGCGCCTGGACCACGACCATGAGGGCCTCGAGCCCGGACACCAGCTTGAATTTCAGGTCCCGGAGAAGAACCGATTGCGGAACCACCCGGACGCCGGATAGCAGAAATCCGATTCCCATGACGGCGACCAGCGGCTCGAGCCGGGAATTATGGAAAAAAGCGGCGACCGGCCGCGCGGCGCAGAGGGACAGAATGCTCCCGGCGGCTCCCAGGAGCAGGGAGAGGGCGTGCATTTGCCGGATCTCGCCGGGGGAGAGTTCCCGCAGCATGAGGATGGCGCTGCCGATTCCGAACTCGCTGACGACGGTGACGAAACCCAGGAACAGGGTGGTCATGCCGAAGAGGCCGAAATCCTCGGGAGAGAGGAGTTTGGCCAGCAGGAGCATGGAGGCCCAGGAGACGATCTGCCCGCCCCACCGGGCCACCGCGGTCCAGGCCACGCCGGAGACAAGCCGGCGGTCGAGGGCGGCGCGGCCCAACTCGGAACCAGGGTACTCAACCGGAGAAGGCATCATGGCAATAACCGGGGCGGGCGGCGCCGATGCCAAACAAACGGAACCATTGCGCGGTCAGCTCCAGACCCTTCTCGTACGTCAGGGCAGGTTTGAATGCTAATTCCTGGACCAGGGTTTCCGGGCTATGGAAGGGACGCCTGGCCTGGAGGCGTACCCAGGCATCCGACAAGGAAGGGCCGGCGGGAGTTTTCGGGAGCCTGACGGGCCTCTCGAACTTGCGGCGAATGCTCCGGCGCCAACCCCCGGGCATGGCTTCGAAGGCCGCGGCGGCGCGGCCGTTCAACCATTCCAAGACAGGCATCATCAACAGGGTTCTGCGAAACTCGCCGGAGAGAGCGATCCTGGCGTGTTCGTAAAGGCCCCTGGAAGCAACGGGAACGGGCGCCATGGAGGCGATGACGGCATCCCGGGAGACCGGAAGATAGGTGGCGCGGATGCCCAGCAGGCGCGAGAAATCGTCAAAATACCGTTTCCAGCTGATGGGTTCCAGCTCGTTGACGAAATAGCGGCGCCCGGCTCCACGGTCGCTCGCGGCGGCGGTCAAAATGGCCTCCACCAGGTTGTCCACGTGGACGAGATTGCAGGGATAGCGCCCTTCGTCAACCAGGGGAAGAGGATCCGCGGCGAAGCGCTGAACCAGACCAACCGACGTCAGCCCGTAGGGGCCCGCGATGTTGGAAGGACAGAGGATGTAGCTTGGAACGCCGCCGGCGTGCAGGCGGAAGACCAGTTCGTCCTGGCGTTGTTTGACGAGTCCGTAATCGGTGGCCTGCGCGTTCACGGGGCAGGACGGGTCCGCGCTGGCGGGAAGCGGATCGTCGCCGTATATCGCCACGCTGCCGATGTGGATGAATTTACGGACCTTGGCGGCGCGGGCCGCCTGGACCAGGTTTTGAAAGCCGCGAGACAGCGCCTGGTTGTCGCCGCGCCCGCAATTGACGACGATCATATCGTCGCGGAGGGTGGCCCGGAGAGCGTCGAAATCGAGCAGATCGAGGACGCGTGGAGTTTCGGCCAGCGGGAGCCGGGCCAGGCGGGCGGCGGCGCCGCTGGAATGGATGAAAGGCAGGAATTTCCAGCAGCCTTCGAAATGAAGACGCTCACAAAGCGCGGATCCGACAAATCCCGAGGCTCCGATAATGGCGAGTGTTTCGTGCCGCATGGGCTCACGCTCCCCCGGTTAAACCGCATGGCTCCGCTCCCGGCCTGCGATACCACATCCAAGGCTCCTCCAACTGGAGCCGGTGGGCGTAGAGGTCCGCCACGAGCTTCACGGATTTGGCGCCCGATCGGCCGTCCACCAGGGGCGGCTTGCCGGACCGGGCCGATGCGATGAAATCTTCGAGCTGAAGCTGGTAGTAGTCCGCGTTTTTTGCGCGCGGGAGGCAGGAGGAGCCCAGGCGGAGGACGAGATCGGGGTGGTCGTGAGGCCGCGCGATGATGTCGTTCGGTTCGGTCTCGGTGACCTCGCAGCTATACCGTTCGGTTTCGAGGAAGAAGCGATTCTTGAGTCCCGCGGTCTTCGATACCAGGAAACTGCCTTCGAAGGGACCCGAAGCGCCCTGGTAACGAAGCCGGCCGAAGCAATTGGCCTCCGGACCGCCGAAGCTGTCGTCGCGAAATTCCACTATCTCGGGCTCGCCGAACCAATCCAGGATGCGGTCCAGATAGTGGGTCCCGGTAACCACGAGGATGCCGCCGCCGGCAAGCTTGGCATCCAGATTGTAAGCGGAGACCGGGGACCAGCCGCCACGCGATCCGGATTCGCAATGGAAGCCCCGCACGGCGCCGAGATACCCCGTTTGAAGAAGGGACTTCATGAGCCGGACGCAAGGTTGAAAACGAGTCCAGAAGCCGACGGCAAGGGTCGTATGGTTGGTTTCCGCCAGCCGGCAGAGTTCCAGCGCCTGATCGTAGCTGGTGGTCAACGGCTTCTCCACGAGCACGGGGAGTTTCCGTTCCAGAACGAGGCGGGCCAGGTCGAAGTGGGTGTGGTTCGGGGTGGCGATAAGCACGCCATCGGCAAGATCGATTACGTCTTCCAAGCGGGCAGCGACCCGGGAGCGTAGCCCGAAACGGCGGGTCAACCTTTCGGCGCGCTCGAGCGCCGGATCGACCAGCGCGGTCACTTCTACCAACGAGGATTTCAGAGCGGCGGGAAGGTGGCAGGCCTCGGTGACCGCCCCGCACCCGACGACGGCCAGCCTGAAGGGAGGGCGCGTCCAGTTTTGGTCGTTCATAAAAGACATTCAGAGCCGGTAAGGACTAAACGGCCAGCCGATCCCCTCGGACCGTATAGTATCATCGGGCATTTCGGTTGGACAACAGCGCGCTCCCGATCGCGCGCCAGCGGACGAGGGTTGCGCCCCAGGAATAGCCGGCGCCGAATCCGACCAGCATGACCAGCGCCCCGTCGGGGATGCTGCCGGCGGCGGCGGCGTCTTTGAGGGCGATGGGAATACTGGAAGAAACGGTATTTCCACAGTGCGCGAGCGAGATTTGAAACTTCTCCGCGGGGATCCCCATGCGTTTTCTGAGGGGATCGAGCATGGACTGGTTGGCCTGATGAAAAACGAAGAAATCGATATCGGACAACGCCAGGCCGGCCTTTTGCAGCAGTTGGCCGATGACGAGGGGCACCACGTCCAGCGTGAAGAGAAAGATCTCGCCGCCGTTCATGAACAGGTTGTCCTGGCTGCGGACATTTCCGGCCTGGTCCTCGACTGCCACCGCGGACTCGGCGGAGTGCGGGCGCCGCATGCCGCCGGCGGGGACGATGAGATTGGGGGCGCCGCGGCCGTCGGAGCCATAAACGAAGGGGCCGATGAGGGGCGCGTCCAGGTCGGCGCCGGCGAGCAGGGTCGCGGTGGCAGCGTCTCCGAAGATCGTGCGCACGCTGCGGTCGCGGGGATGCAGGAACCGGCTGTACACATCCGCGGTCAGCAGCAGGACGCGGGCTGCCTGTCCGGACGAGATGAGACCCTGGGCCAATCCGAAACCGTAGATATAGCCCGAAGACCCGAGATTGAAATCCAGGGCGCCGGCGCTCATGGGGAGGCCCAGGCTGTCCTGAATAATGCAGGCGGTCGTAGGGACAAAATAATCCGGGGTTTCGGTACAGAGCAGCAGGTAATCGACGTCTTCGGGCCGGCAGGCGCCGGAAGCGAACAGCTTGCGGGCGGCCGCCACGGCGAGATCCGAAGAGCATTGGCCGGGGGCGGCGATGCGGCGCTCCCGGATGCCCGTTTTCCGATCGATTTTTTCCACGCCCCAATCCGGGAATTCAGCGGCGAGCTCCGCCGTGGAAAGGGTTTGCTCGGGTAGGTAATATTCAATCGCCGAAACAGCGGCTTGCATCCGATTCTCCAGGGCGGTGAGCCGTTAACCGGCGGAGTCCACGTGGGCCAGAGCGAGAAGGTCGGCCACGGTGGCGCAATTCACCATCTGCCGCGGCGCTACGCGCGTGCCGTTGTTGGCGTCCGCAAGGGCGATGAAGCTGATCATCGCCGTGGAGTTCCACTCCTCGAGATCCTCCAACTTCTCCGGTCCTCCCAGCGTGCCGGGCGCGAGTTCCAGGAGTTGGTCCATTTCCATAAGAAACTGTTCCCGCGTCATTCAAACCCCGTTTCAGAGCCGATTTGAACTGCTTTCACGCATACGATACCATCCGGCGGGATGAGCGACGGGCGCAAATAGGGTTTGAAATGCGGCGGGGGCGTGGGGCGCGGCCGAAGCGGGCCGGAGAGCACTTGTGCTGTAATAAGGTGCCAAAGTGGGATGAATAACCTGATCCGGAAGATAAAGAAGGGCGAGGGCCCGGTATACCGGCGCATCCGTTCCCTGGCGCGGTGGATCGCGCTGCCCCGGGCGCCGCGATTGCCCACTTTTCTGAAGCCGCCGCTGCGGCTTTTATACGAAGCGCATTTCGGCGTAATTATGGTGGCGCGGCTGCTTGTGACCGTGTTCTACCGGCATCCTCTCTTTCAGGCGCGGTGTGCGTCCGTGGGCAAGAATCTCGTGCTGGGCGGCCTGCCGTTCGTCAGCGGCCACGCGGAGATTCATATCGGGGACGATGTCAGCCTGGGCGGCCGGGTCAGTATCCTTTCAGGCGGGCAACTGGAACAGCCGAAATTGATTATCAAAGACCGCGCGGCCATCAACTGGAACGTGACCATAACGGTGTCGCGGGAGGTAGTCATCGAGGAGGATGCGCTGATTTCGTTCGACTGCCGCATCTCCGACACGGACGGCCATCCGCGTGAAGCGGACCTGAGGGCGCAGAACGCGCCGGTGCATGCGGCGGATATCCGGCCGGTAAGAATCTGCCGGAATGCGTGGATCGGAAACGGCAGCCACATTATGAAAGGCGTTACGGTCGGCGAGGGCGCGGTAATCGGGGCGAATAGCGTGGTTATTTCAGACGTGCCCGCGTACAGCCTGGCGATGGGAAATCCGGCCGAAGTGTATTTCCGGAATTTCGGGCGGCCCGCGAAGACGAAAGCGCAGGCGGCCGGCGAATAAGAGGGCAGCCGGGCCGGGGCCGCCGGCCGAAGATACCCCGATTTAACATTGACGTCGTGCTGGGAGGGCCGGGCCAATTTCTCTTGGTAGATACGCAAAAGACAAAGCGCGCCGGGCGCTCGAATCGATCAACGCGGTGCGGCCGAAGCATTGGGACGCGTGGCGCCTGATTCGGGCGCAGCGGGGCGGTTCACCGGCGCCTGTCGGGGCTGACGAACAATCGCTGCAACGCGCGATCGAGTGGCTGAAGAGAGCGCAGGACGCCGCTGGGAACGGCGGCGTAGCGTGGGGCTATGTGGCCCGGTCGCCGGCGCGCTACGGATGGCCCACCGGGTGGTGGGCGGCCTACCCGGAAACTACGGGGTACATTGTCGAAACGATGCTGCGCTACGCCCGCCTGGCGGGCGACGGCGACAGCCGGGAGCGCGCCCTGCGGATGGCGGAGTGGGAACTGACCATTCAACTGCCCGACGGCGGGTTCCAGGGCGGCGTCCTCGGGTCCACGCCGGTCGCCTCCAGCACTTTCGTGACCGGGCAGGTCGTCTTCGGGTTGCTCGCGGCATTCCGGGAGGACGGGGCGGAGCGATGGGTCAACGCCGCGCGGCGCGCGGGCGATTTTCTGCTGGCGTGCCTGGACGGCGACGGGCGGTTCATCAGGGGCCACTCGCATTTCTGCCGGGCCGGGGCGAAGGCGTACGAGGTCCGAACCGGGTGGGCGCTCGCTCTTCTGGGGCAGGCGACGGGAGAGGCGCAATACAGCGACGCTGCCCTGCGGATTGGGGAATACGCCCTGTCCCGCCAGCAGCCGAACGGATGGTTCGCCGAAAACGACCTGGACTTCAACGACAAGCCGTTGACGCACACGATCGGCTACGTGCTGGAGGGGTTGTGGGAAAGCGGCGTCATCCTGCAGCGGAGCTCATTACAGGAGGCCGTGCTAAGAACGCTGGATCGCATCCGGCCGCTGGTCGGCGACCGCGGACGGCTGGCCGGCCGGTGGACGCAAGATTGGAAACCGGCGGCCGCCTGGAGTTGCCTTACCGGGTCCTGCCAGATCGCCCTGACCTACCTGCGGGCGCATAGAGAATGTCCGCGCCCGGAGTACGCCGCGAGCGCGGACCGGTTGCTCGGCTTCGTTACGGCTACCCAGGCATCGAGCGGGAATACGGCGGCGCTGATCGGAGGGATTCAGGGCTCGTATCCTTTTGACGGCGAATACTGCCAATACGGCTTTCCGAACTGGGCGACAAAGTTCTATGCCGACGCGGTGATGGAGTCGCTATCGCAAACCGGGACGGTACCCGCCGATGCCGGGGCCTGAGTTTTTCGCCGAAGCCGACCCCGGGCAGGCGCGCTGCGGAGAATTGGCTTCGCTCCAACCCGCAAACCCATTCGCCACGTTTCCGTATTTGCAGGCGGAGCGATCGTTCGGCGGCGGCGCCTGGCTGCTGGGATGCGCGAGCGGGGGAGAGTTGCGCTACGGCTGCCTGGGATTCCTCCGCTCCGGACGCCTGGACCGCAGGCTGACGCTTCCATCGCTCCCCCCGGCGGAAGAACCGTTCTGGAGCGGGCTGGCGGAGTTCTGCCGGAAGAAGGGAGTGACCATCCTCGAGCTGAACACGTTCGCCTCGCCCGCCGTGGCGATTCCGAGCCTGGGGGAGGAGCGGCGGCGCGTCGAGCGGCACGAATTTGTGGTCCCCATGGACGGCCCCGGCGACGGGTTGCTCCAGCAGATGCACCCGCATCACCGGCGGATGGTCCGCAAAGGGATGAAAGCCGGGCTGGAAGTCCGGGTCACGCGCGATCCCGGGTATCTCAAGGAGCATGTAGCGGTCATGCGGTCCTCGCTCACCCGACGCGAATCCCGCGGGGAAGACGTCTGGTCTGAGCCCGACGCGGAATTGCTGCGGCCTTATCTGGATGGGGTCTGCCGCCTTTTTCAGGCGGTGGCGGGCGCGGAGACGGTCTCTTCGATGACGGTGGCCGAGTCCTCCGGCGGCGGTTATCTCCACACCGCGGGGACCAGTCCGGAGGGCATGCGAATCGGGGCGTCTCATTTCCTGCTTTACGAGATTCTCAAAGCGTGCCGGCAAAACGGCGGGCGCATCTTCAACCTGGGCGGCGTGAGCGACCTCTCCTCGGGACTGGCATTGTATAAACGTCATTTCGGCGCGCACCCGGTGACCCTGGAGGCCGCCGAGTTCGACGTGGGCGCCGCGTGGCGCAGGGTAGTGCGCATATCCGCCGGAAAATTGCGGGATTGGGCCGCGCGGGAGAACTGGAGATGGCGCAGACGCATTCCTGGCTGAACAAGGTTCGCACGATTCTGCGGCTCGTCCGGGAGGACCGGAGGCAATTGTGGAGGCTGCTCCGCGGACAAAGCTTTCAAATGTTCGTGTACGCCCTCCCGGTCGATTCCGTCCTGCCGGCCATACGGACCCCTACGGGCGCGCGGGTCAAGGTCCTGTCCGAGGATGATTTCGCGGCGCTACCGGACGATCCGGATGCGCCGGGGTTCGGGCGGCAGCAGTTCGAGCGGGTGCGCCGGTACGGGACCGTGTGCGCTTACGGCGTCTATCTGGAAGACGCTCTGGCCCACGTAACGTGGCTGCTGCCGCCCGCATTGGAAGCCATGGAGCGACCGCGCCTGCTTTGCCTGAAAGAAGGAGAGGCGGAGATCACGGCATCGGAGACGTTGCCCCGGTACCGCGGCCGGGGGTTGTATCCCTACGTCATTCAGCAGATTATCGGCATGGCGCGGGACGGCGGCGTCCGTACGGTCTACGCAAAAGCGCGGAGAGAGAATCTGTCCTCCCGGACGGCCCTTGTCAAGGCCGGTCTTCGCGAGGTGGGAACCATAACCGTGATCACGCCGCCGGCCATGCCGGGCAAAGCGCTTGTGATGCGCCGTTTTCACGCGCCTTAGGCCAGGGTTGCCCTGCGAAGCCGCGCGGGTGGAAGACGACACCAGCTATACTCACTCCTTGAAACGGGTCCTTTTCATTTTCGGCACGCGCCCGGAGGCGATCAAGCTCTGCCCGTTGGCGCTGCGGTTGCGGGCGCAGCCGGATGCGTTCACCGTCGGCGTCTGCGTCACGGCCCAGCACCGCGGCATGCTCGACCAGGTGCTGGCGGCGTTCTCCGTGGCCCCGGACTACGATCTGGACGTGATGCAGCCCGGACAGACGCTGGCGG
The DNA here is from genome assembly GCA_020073115.1 of Terriglobia bacterium. Classification (GTDB taxonomy): domain Bacteria; phylum Acidobacteriota; class Terriglobia; order Bryobacterales; family Bryobacteraceae; genus BOG-224. Next base: position 122,733 of record JAIQFU010000001.1, on the reverse strand, counting down.
CGTTGACGGCGCGGATTCTCAGCGCCCTGGAGCCGGTGCTGGAGTCGTTCCGGCCGGACGTGGCCATCGTGCAGGGGGATACAACCACGACGCTGGCGGGCGCGCTGGCCGCGTTTTACCAGCGCATCCCGGTAGCGCACGTGGAAGCGGGCCTGCGCACGGGCAACCTGGAACAGCCTTTTCCCGAGGAAATGAACCGGGTCCTGACTTCGCGGATCACGGCGCTTCACCTGGCGCCGACGGCAAGAGCGAAAGCCGCCCTTCTGGAGGAGAAGATTCCGTGCGAGCGCATTTTCGTAACCGGGAACACCGGGATCGACGCGGTGCTCTTCGTGCGCGATGCGCTCGACCGGGGCGCATTACGCGGTGGCGAATGGCCGTGGCTGGACCCCGCGAAACGCCTGATCGTGGTCACCAGCCACCGGCGCGAGAATTTCGGCCCGGGATTCGAACGCTCGATGCGCGCGCTGGCGGCGCTGGCGCGGCGGGGTGATGTGCAGATTGTCTACCCGGTGCACCGCAACCCCAACGTCACCGGTCCGGCGCACGCCATTTTGTCGCGGGAGGCCGGCGTGACGCTGCTGGATCCACTGCCCTACGTGCCGTTCGTGGATCTGATGCGGCGGTCGTACCTGATCATCACGGATTCCGGGGGCATTCAGGAAGAAGCGCCGTCGCTGGGCAAGCCGGTCCTGGTGCTGCGGGAAAAGACGGAGCGGCCCGAGGCGGTGGAGGCGGGCACCGTGAAATTGGTGGGGACCGACGACGAGCTCATCGTACGGGAGGCGGAGAGGCTGCTCGACGACCGGGAAGCGTACGCGGCCATGGCCCGCATTCATAACCCGTACGGCGACGGGCGCGCCTGCGAGCGGATTGCGCAAATCCTGCGAAGCGCGTGAGCCTCAACCGGCGGGAGCCGGCCTTCGGACTCCGTGGGAACAGGCCCATTTACACTGGAAACGGCCCCGCGGGGCGCACTTAGACAATCTCGGGTTATCCGGGAAATGCCGTTATAATCAGTTTCAGTGATTGGCATAAGGAAGTCCGGATGAGGTCTGCCGGGCCCGCGCGGTTGGCGTACCTGGTCAGCCAGTACCCTGCGGTCAGACACACATTTATTCTTCGGGAAGCGCTCGAATTACGCCGGATCGGCTTGCCACTTCACACCGCTTCCGTGAAACCTCCTCAACAAAGCGAGGACGGGGCTACAGAAACGGAGACACGCGAAGCCGGGCGCACGTTCTACGTGAAGCGGCGAGGGCTGCTGAACGTGCTGGGGGATCATGCGGGTTGTCTGCTGCGCCGGCCCGGCCGTTACCTGGCGGGCTTGTTCTGCGCGCTCCAACTCGGAGGGGCCGACCTGAAAGCCGCCGTTTTCCACCTGTTCTATTTCGCGGAAGCCGTGGTTCTCGGCCAATGGCTGCGCCGCAACGCGGTGCAACATGTGCACGTGCATTTCGCCAATTCCGCGGCGACGGCCGCGCTCCTGGTCCGGAAGATCTACGGCATCCCGTATTCCATTACGGTGCACGGCTCCGACGAGTTTTACGACGTCAGGTTCTACCGCCTGCGTGAAAAGATCGAGAGGGCGTCGTTCATCTGCTGCGTCAGCAGCTTCACGCGCAGCCAGGTTATGAAAGAGACCGCTCCGGAAGACTGGGCCAAGCTGGAGGTTTGCCCGCTGGGCGTGGATCCGCAAGTCTTTACGCCGCGCGTTGGAGAGCCGGCTGTGTTCACGGTGGCGTGCACGGGCGGCCTGGTTTTCGGGAAGGGCCAGATGACCCTCATGGCCGCTATCGCGAAATTGAGGAGCCGCGGCCGGCGGGCGCGGCTTGACCTGGTTGGCGACGGTCCGGCCCGGCGGGCCATGGAACAGGAAGCGGGCCGGCTGAACATCGCCGCCGACGTGACTTTCCATGGATCGATCAACCAGGACCGCGTTCGCGAAATCCTGCTGTCGGCCAGCGTGTTCGTGTTGCCGAGCTTCGCCGAAGGCGTTCCCGTCAGCCTCATGGAAGCGATGGCGATGGAGATTCCCTGCATCGGTACGTATGCCGGCGGCATTCCGGAGCTGATCCGGTCCGGCGAGGATGGAATCCTGGTTTCGCCATCCGACCCGGACGCGCTGGCGGCGGCCATCGAGGAGTTGATGGACAATCCCGAACTGCGCCTGCGCCTGGGGAAAGCCGGGCGGCGCAGGGTGGCCGGGGAATACAACCTGACAACGAACGTGGAAAGGCTCGCCTCGATTTTCGAGCGGCGTTTGCAACTGGAGCCGCGAGCCGCGGCGGCGCGGGCCCTATGAACGCCAGATTCATATTGAAGCGCGCCGCGCAGGGGGTCGCTCTGGTCGTGGTGTTCCCGCTGGGATTGGCATGCGGGTTCGGCCGCGTGGGCCCGGTGTTTACCCTCTGCGCGCACAGCCTGGCGCAGGCTCCGGGGATTCTCGGCAACCTCCTGCGCGGGGCGTTCTATAAGCTGACACTGCGCCGGTGCTCCATCGATACGAACATCGCGTTCGGCACGTTTTTCGTATATCCCGACGCCGAGGTGGCGTCCCACGTTTCGATTGGCAGTTACTGCGTCATCGGCAGGGCGTCGATCGGGTACGGAACGCAAATCGCCTCGCACGTCGGGATCCCCGGAGGGCGGCATCACCACGAGCGGGACGCCGCGGGGCGCCTGGGCGCAACCGCCGCCGGGAGGACGGAAATCGGCGAACACTGTTGGATTGGGGAGTCGGCCGTCGTGATGGGCGACGTGGGACCGGGAACGACGATCGGCGCCGGCGCCGTGGTCGTCAAGGACATACCCGGCGGGGTCGTCGCGGTGGGAAATCCGGCGAAGATCGTCGTCCGGGCGGCGGAGGCATGACGCCGCCGGGCGGCGCCGCCAACGGCCGGATTCCCGTCATGCTCATGGTGAGGGAACTCGACCAGGGCGGCGTGGAGCGCGACGTCGCCAAGATCGCGACGCATCTCGATCCGTCGCGATTCGAGCCTCACGTCGGCAGTTACAACGCGAGCGGCATGCGTTATGACGAGCTGCGGGCCGCGGGAATTCCGCTGTTGCGCCTTCCCCTGGAGGCGCCCTTCTCGGCCCGGGGGGTTTCGGCCGGCGTGCTCCTGTGGAGGTATCTGAAACTCCATCGGATCCAGGTCCTCCACTCTTACGATGTCTCCGGCGTGCTGGGCGCGCCCGTGGCCCGCTGCGCAGGCCTGCCGGCGATCCTCACCAGCCAACTCAGCCACCGCGACATTCTGGATTGGAAGACGCAGCTTGCGTTACGGATGACCGATCCCATCGCGGACCTGGTAGTGGTGAATTGCGACGCTCTCCGGCGCTACATGATCGAAGTGGAGGGCGTGCCGGCCCGGCGCATCGAGGTTTGTTATAACGGCGTGGATACGACGCAGTTCTACCCGGCTGAGGGGCCCCGGCCGGATGTTCTCGCGGGAGCGTCGCTCGTCGTTGGAACCGTGTGCGCGCTACGGCCGGAAAAGGGCCTTCCCCTTCTGCAGGAAGCCTTCGCGCGCGCGGCGCGGCCCCCCGGAACAAAGCTGGCGATCGTGGGCAGCGGAGTAGAACTGCCGCAACTCGAGGCCAATGCCGCCAGGCTCGGGATTGCCGGCGAATCCCTTTTCGTGCCGGCCACGCCGGACGTTCCCCAATGGCTTCGCGCCATCGATATTTTCGTGCTTCCATCCTACTCCGAAGGGTTTTCGAACTCTCTGCTCGAAGCCATGGCGTGCGGGTGCGCGGTGATCGGCTCGCGGGTTGGCGGAACGCCCGAATTGACCGGCGAAGAAGAGCGCGGGCTGCTTTTTCCCCGGGGCGATTCCGGCGAGTTGGCCCGTGCGCTTTCGCTTCTGATGCGGAATCAGGACCTCCGGCGCGAGCTGTCGGCCCGCGCGGTGCGATTCGTGCGGCGGAGCCTGACCATCGAGATCGCCGCGCGCCGCACGGGCGCGATCTACGAGAAGCTGCTGGCGCGATAAACCCGGTCGCCCCGGGCGGGAGCGGGCGTACCGGCGAATCGCCCTTCACGGTCACGGAAAGCCTCCGCGACACATGGGTTATCCTGGGCGTTTATCTTTCCGGAAAGGACTTGAACCGCATGGAATCGGCTCCGAAAGCCGCCGCGCGCGCCGCAGAGGCGTCCCCGTTCGCGCGCGCGCCGCTCCGCGGAGGCGGGCAACTCGCGAACCTGGGCATTCTGGCGCTCCTGCCGTTGGCGCTCCTCCTCTTCAATGATTACTGGGCGTTCACGAGCGCCCAATCGGTTTTCATCGACCCCTGGCGGTATACAGGCTATTTTCTGCATTTGAAGGCTCAACTTCTGGCCTTCCCCAGCTCCTACGCCTCCGACAGGTTTTCCGATTCCCTGCCCGGCTGGTTTATTTATCAGGCGTTTGGTCCCTGGGTGGGTAACTATGTTTTCAAGGCGGTTGTGATTTATACGGCATCGTTCGCCACGTATTTCGCGGCGAGCCGGTTGTTTCATCCGCGCGTGGCGCTGATCGCGGGGCTGTTGGTGGGCGCGCAACCGTATTATCTCATCGCCTTCGGCTGGGATTATGTCGATGGAATCTGCGTAGCCTATTTTTCACTAAGTCTGTTATTCGCATTTCGGGCGGCGTGGTCTAACTCCTGGCGATTGTCGTTGTTTCTGGCAGGGTTCTTCGGCGCCTGCGCCATGAGCGCTCATTTCCTCTGGCTGAACCTGGGGGGGACGGTGCTTGTGGCCTATTTCGGGGCGCAGCGAGGCTCTTCCAGACATAGTGTCTGGAAGAGCCTGTGCGCGTTGTTCATGGGGGCGCTGACCGCTGTCATTCTATTCTGTTTGGTTTACCACTATTTCACCGGGAACTGGTTTTACCTGGCGAACTCTCTCAGGCACACGCTCAACAACGGGTTAGGCGCCGCCAGGAAAGTGAACGCCGCCTTGGTCCCGACGACCTCCCCGGCGATTTGGCTGGCGCCCTACACCGGCCTGATCCCGGTCGCCTGCTGGTGGATTTTCCGCCGGGACACGCAGCGCTCTGAACGGCTTTGCCTCATTCTTGCCGTGACCGCGTATGCCACCGCATGGGTCTGGCAGGCCGTGGGCTTTCCGTTCGTGATTTTGTGGTACTACAGCAGTTTTCTTTTCCCGCTCTACGCGCTGGGTGTAGCGGCAGTGCTGAATCGGCCGGTACGTGCGCTGTCCGACAGGGCCTACATAGTTGCCGTGGCCGGGTGTGTCGCCGCCGGCGCGGTTCTGTTTGGCGGCGTGCCGATTTGGGATTGGCTGCATGACCGCCTCCGCTCCGCGCCTGCCGGCCCCGCCATTCTGCGGGAGGGTTCGCTCCCCGTCTTCGCGCTGATCTGCCTGTTAGCGGCCCTACCCGTGTGTTTCAGGCCTCTGAAGCATTTGTCTCTGGGAACATTCGCTGCCGGACTCTTTCTTGTTTACGGTTTGCAGCTCATCGCTCTGCCGGAACAGGGCTGGTTCTCCGGAAGGGAATCTTTCACCAATAAGCAGGCCTTTCGATTGATTCTGGACGCCGACGCGTGGATCGGACGCTTCAGACCGGACCGCCGGTTATTGTGGTGGCTGGACGGCCGGGAGCCGAAGCAGGGCCTTATGGCCGGCGTGACCGGCCTATATCTCCGTGGATACAGCATGCTGAACCAGGAGTTGCCAAAGTTATCCTCGAAGGACGTTGAACTCCTCGACGGCCCGCGGCGCATGGTTTTGGTCGTCTCGTCGAAACCGGACTCCGTGGTCCGGGCGCGGGAAGCGCTTTCGGGCGCGGGGATATCGGTCCGTACGGAGCGTACCGCGACCATCGCGAATGGCCCGCTAGCTTTGAGCCTCGCCTTGTTCGATACGAAGCCGATGTCTCTGCTCCCCGGTTTCGCTGTGGCGCGGGAAGGGCTTCAGGAAGTTCCCGGCGTTTTGAGCCTGGACCAGTTCCAGCCAGTTCTTGCTTCGGTGCAACGGTCCGGGTCCGTGACGATTTCGGCGGTTGCGCCGGCATGGGCCTATCTCGCGTATGCGCCGTTGCGCCTTCCCGCCGGCGAGACGTGGGTTCGAGTTACCGCGCGGGTTCGCAAGGGCCAGGTAGGGTTCGGCATCCTGAACGTCAAAGAAACGGATTTCCACGTGCGGAAGTTTCTCGACGAGGACGAAGACTCGCAGGACGTGCTGCTTCCCATCTCTCATCCCGAGGATTCGGTCAAACTGATTATCCAAAACGGCAGCGTAGGCGGAAGGCTGTCGGAGGTGATCGTGGAGAATATAGGGCTTTTCGCCCGTCCGAAGCAGTGACCCACGCGTTCACGCCCGCCGGTTCACCGCCCAAAAAGAGTTTTCCTAGCGCGCTGGGGCCGGCGCCCCCGCGCTCCGCTGCCGGACGAACGTAAGGTTTTCCTCCTGGCCGAAGCTCTGTTCTTCGCGGGCCGCCAACTCGAAGCCCGCTTCCGCCAGGAAACGGAGCGCCTCGTCCTTGCGCGACGCGTTGCGGTACAGCGGCGCCGCGGTGGTCTGAACTTCAAGGGAGATGCGCCCGATATCGCGCAGGCGTTCGCCCGCGGAACGAACCACGGCCAAGTCGGCGCCCTGGGCATCTATTTTTAGATAGGACACTTTTCGAATGCCCGCTCCGTTCAGGAAGGTATCCAGCCGGATGGTCGGCACGCTTATGGTGGCTTGCACCTCCAACTCCTCTCCGCCGATCCATTGCTTCAGACCCTCCGGGACGAATGGTAAAAGTGAGCTGGCCGCATCGAAACGGTTGAGATAAAATGGCGCGCTGCCGTCCGTTTCGGTGATGGCCATCGGCAACACCACATAATTCGGCAATCGTCCCATCAAGCGGGAAGCCACCTGCAGATTGGGTTCGAATGCGTAGACGCGAAGGCCAGGGTCCTGTTCCGCGAGGGAAAAGGTCTTCTCGCCCAGATGACATCCCACGTCCACCCAGATTTCGCTCTGCTCGGTCGCCGCCGGCGCCAGGAAGGTTCGTTCTACTACCGCACCTTCCGGCGCTTCCAACAGAACGTGCAGGCGCGGATTGTCCAGGCGAACGCGAGAGGCGATCAGGACGGTGCGGAGCAGATGGTCATCGCGGCGCCACTCCAGGTTGTCCTGCCAGGTGAAATCGAAATCCGGGAAATCGGGCTGTGACCGCGTCGCGTAGATGAATGGGAATCCCATCCGGCTCAGGGCCATCGCCACAAAGGCGGGGCTGGGCCGACAGCCGAAGACGGAAGCCGCTGGGTTCATGATCTCCCGGGGCTCCTCGACCAACTGGCACAATGGCCGCGCTGAATCGGTAACCACGGTTTCCAGCAGCAATAACTCCTTGCAGCAGGAGGCCATGTTCCGGAGCGCGGCAATGGGGTTTTCGGTACGGCAAAGGTTGTAACAGAAGACCACGTCGAAATGGCCGATCCTCGCCAGCGAGTCCAATTCGATGTGAGCGGCATGCGTCTCCCAGCCGGGGTAGAGCGCGCGAAGGCGCGTCAGATTTTCCGGTCTCGCATCGACGCACGTGACCTTACAGCCGCGCTCCACGAAGTAGCCGGAGAGATGGCCGACGCCGCAACCCACATCCAACACGGACTTTCCTTCCAATGGCAGTTGCAGGCTCTCCAGATGGCGCAGGCGCGCCTGGTTGATCCTCTGCGCCTCGGGCGAGTCGAAAACATCGAACCCACCCCGCCCTTCAGGGATAACTGCCGGTACTTCGACGATCCGCGGGATCTGGAAAGCGGAGGCCCGGTAGGCGCGAATGCCGTGGATTCGAGCCGCGGAAGCCTGGCCGCCCGACGCGGTGTTGCGGACCACCAGCCACGCGCCCGGACCGGGGGGATCCAGCAGGATCTCGATCATCGTCCGGCCGTCCGCTGTCCCGCGCTGCTCTTCGGCCGCGATGAACGCGCTCTGGTCCGGCGTTGCGATGGAAACGCCGATGCGCCCCTTCTCTACCGTGGTTTCCACACGCACGATCAGGCGCTCGCCGGCGGTCCAGGGCCTGGCTGAGTTCTCATGCAGCGGGAACAGGATCGAAAAGGCCCACTGTTCGGGGCTGGTGACCACGGATAGGGGATTGTGCGCCGTCACGGCCGCTCCGTTGCAGACAGCGGCTTCCATCAAATCGAAGATTCCGGGTGCTTCAGCCAGATCGGACATGCTATGCGACCTTCGAAAGCCGCACGGGCAGCCTGAGGTTGGAGTGGAGCATCCCGTATTCTAACGCGCTTGTCGAATCATCCCGTGCGCCGCTGGAGCCGGGCGTCGAGATCGGGCGGCGCGTTCCAGAAAAACGGAAACCCGAGGAGCCGAATCGGATCCGTGGAGCCGCCATGCGCGCAAAGCCATTCGGGGTAGTGCTGGAAAATCGGCTCGTTCAAAATTCCGAGGTTCCACTGGTGAAACTCTGCCTTCACCCGTCCGGCCGGCAGCGGCTGCGGATTCCGGACCCGCCGGAAAACAAATTCCCACTGGGCCTCGTTGTACGGATCGCGCTCCGGGTGGTACAGCACCCAACAATGCCGTGAAGGCCCGTTTGAGGCGACAGGCCCCGCGGGATCGCTCGTATGCAAGGCATCGAGGAAGGAGAAGTAGTCCAGGTGTTCTCCGCCCAGTCCCACAACGGTGTAGTTGAAGTAGGCATCCTGAACGGACCAGACGGGGCCGCCCGGCGCCACAACCTCGACCAGCGTGAACACATGCGAAGCCGCGCCGCGAGGGTCGCCGGCGTGAATGGAGGCCGTGCGGAACCCGAAGAGTTCGCAAAGGGCTGCGAACAGGGCGCTGGCGCCGCTGCACCACACCCCCCCTTCGTTGTCCTCGAATCGCTGTAGAAGGCTTGCAGGCCCGGAGAGATTGTTCCAGGCGGACTCGGGCAAAAGGCACTGCGGGGAAGCTACAATGAGGCGGCTGTAGAGCCAGTCGCGCAGCCAGTCCACGGACGCAAAACCTTCGCTGGGGGCGTTTGCAAGCGGAGGATGAAGGGTCTCCAACTCGAGTCGTAAGCGGGCATCCGGCATCTATCGGGAGTTCTCCCATCGTAACAGGCCTCGTGCCTGTGCCTGCTTACGCCTCCCGCCCGCTATGGCCCGCTCCACGTTCCCATGTTGCGCCAGCCGCTGTTCCCGCTGCCTCCGCCGGCGTACATCCAGATCTGCTTCGCTCCGCCGTACGCCGCTTGAAACGCCACGGGCGCGGCGAAGGTCAAGTTGCCGCCGTCCTGCGTGACTTTGGCATGGCCCACGTCGATGGCGCACTGGCTATTCTGCAACGTTCCCAGCGCCCCGCGCGGCGCGCTGATCCATACCTTGCCGGCGTCGTCGAGCAGGTTGATCCGGTCGGCGGCGCGGTCGTAGTAGAACATGCAGGAATTGGCGGAGCTGGAGCCGAATGCCGGCGTAAACCAGGCCCACACGGTGGCGAGGTCGCCCGCACCGTCCGCGTCCGCATACGCGAAGCTGAAGGTCTGGCTCGCTCCATTCCCCGCGCCCGGCGTGACCGACAGGATTTTTACGGGGCCCATCGCGGTCCAGGAGCCCGACTGCCGCCAGCCGCTATTGCCCGCTCCGCCGGCTCCGTAGAGCCATACCTGCTGGACCCCGGCGAACGGCGTTTTGAACGAAACGGGCGCGCTCAGGGTTAGCACGCCTCCATTCAGCGTGACGGCCGTATTGCCCACATCGATGGCGCACTGTGCGTTCTGAAGGGTTCCGGGCGGCCCGCGCCGCGCGCTCTTCCATACGTTGCCGGCGTCGTCGAGCAGGTTGACCCGGTCGGTGACGCGATCGTAGTAGAACATGCAGGAATTAGCGGAGCTGGAGCCGAATGCCGACGTAAACCAGACCCACACGGTTTTCAGGTCCTCCGACCCCGCGCTGTCCAGGTACTGGAATTGGAACGTCTGGGCATTGCCCGCGCCGGCGTTGGGCGTCGCCGGAAGAGCCGCGACCGGTTGCGCCGTGATGACGAACGGCTGGACATCGGACTGCGGGCCGCCGTTCCATACCGCGATTTCCGCGGTTCCGGCGGCTGTGAGCAGTTCCGCGGGAATGGACGCCTGCAGTTGTGCGGGACTTACGAAAGTAGACGGGAGGGTAGTGGAGGCCCCTCCGCCGGGCGGCGTCCAGCGGAAGAAAGCGCCGGGCAAAAACCCCGAGCCGTTCACCGTGAGGACGAAACCACCCCCATAGGCCGCCCTGGCGCTGGGGCTGAGCGATGCCAACCGAAGAGCGCTGGCCGAAAGCTTCAGCTCGCCCCCGGAGGAGATCCCGTAACCCGCGGCTTCGATGAGATAGCTCTGGCCGCTGGCGACGGCGAACGAAACGGCGGATTGCAGCGTACCATTGGCGTCGTTATTACAGGCCAACTCCGGCCCCGGGATGGCTTCCCCCGCGTAGGCGGCCAGCACCGTATCGTAGTTGCTGCCGAACGTGTTCAGCGTCAGAGCCCCGGTGAAATCGGCGGTGTAACGAAACCAGACCGAGCGGCTGTCTGCCCGGCCGGTGCAATCGTGAACCGGGTCGGCGGCGTTGGAGGTGGCTGGAGCGGTGGATTGCGAGGCGGCGAAGGGAAGCGCCGTTATCGGGGCGGCCGTGGCGGGTTCGTCGTTGAGGTAGCCCCAACTCCCCATGTTCAGCCAGCCGCTGTTGCTCCAGCCGCCGGCCGCATACATCCAGATCTGCCAGTTTCCAGGGGCGAGAAACGTAAATGGCAGGACCAGGCTCAAAGTGGAGCCGGAGACCGTCGCCGCGGCGCTCGCCGCGTCCAGCGAACACTGGCTGTTGTGGAGCCCGGCGCCGGCCCTCCCGCGAGCGGCGGACATCCAGGCGGCGCCGGCGTCATCGAGCAGTCTCAGTTCGTCCGCCGCCCGATCGTAGTACGCCATGCACGCGCGGGCCCCGCTGACGCCGAACGCCGGCGTCAACCAGACCCAGGCGGAGCGCACATCGGCGCCCCCGGCGGTGGAGCCGTACGTCAGGGTGAACGTCTGGGCCGCCCCGGCTCCGGCGTTGGGAGAAGCCGAAATCACCAGCGTTTGGGGGGTTGGGTCGGGGATGGTCCAGGAACCCGCCCGCTGCCATCCGCTGGCGCCCGCCGCGCCGGCGGCGTACAGCCAGATGCCCTTCGCGCCGGCGTAAGCCGTGGTGAAGCTGACCGGCAAGGTCAGGGTAAGATTCTGGCCGCTCATGGCTGCTCTCGCGCCGCTATCGATCGAGCATTGGCTGTTGCGGAGCGTTCCCGTCCCGAGCGGCGCGTTTGACCAGTGATCGCCCGCGTCGTTCAGCAGAAAGACGTTGTTGGTGAGCCGGTCGTAATAGGCCATGCAGGAAGCCGCCGCGCTGCTGACCGCGGCCGGGGTAAACCATGCCCACACGGTGCGCAGGTCCGCGCTCCCGGCCGAATCGGAAAACGAGAGGCTGAACGTCTGCGAGTTTCCAACGCCGGAGGCCGGCGCGGCCGGGCCGGCAGCGACCGGCGGCGCGCCGAGATTCAGTTTCGCCACGAATGCTCCGTAGTTGCCGGCGTTGATGGTCTGCTGCGCATTCAGCAACGGGAAATTGCTGGAGAGCGTCCACCCCGCCACATACACGTCGCCTCCCTGCCCCGCGGCCACGCCCATGGCCGTATCGGAGCCGTCCCCCCCGAAATAGCTGAGATAGGCCAGGGCCCCGGCAGGGTCCAATTTGGCCAGAAATGCGTCGCAGTCGCCGGCGTTTGCGCCCTGCAGCGCCTGAACTACGGGCAGGTCGCGAGAGTAGGAATAGCCGGCCACATATGCGTTCCCGGGCGGATCCACGGCGATCGCATTCGCCACATCCACGCCGGACCCTCCCAGGTAGGTGCTGTACGCGAGCGCTCCGCCGGCGCTCACCTTCGCCACGAATCCGTCCAGCGATCCGCGACGCGACGATTGCGACGGGCTTCGCAGCGGAAAGTCCGCCGAAGAGGTGACGCCCGCCACGTACGCGTTTCCCACCGGGTCCAGGGCGATGGCCTGGGCCGTTTCCGGGTACGTCAGGATCCCCCCGGCGCCGCCAAGATAACTGCTGAAGAGCAGGGCGTCGCCGGTGGCGTTGAACCGCGCGATGAACGCGTCCTGCCCGCCCGCAAGAGTGCTCTGAAACGCCTTGGCGACCGGCAGGTCGGCCGACCACGTCCAACCGGCGATGTAGGCGCTGCCCAGCCCGTCCACCGCGACGGCGGCGCCGTGGTCGGTATTGGCCCCGCCGAAATACGTGCTGTACGCCAGGCGGCTTCCGTCCGCGGCGATCTTGGCCAGAAACACGTCCTGGCCGCCCCGGTTCCCGCTCTGCAGTCCTCCGGCGGGAAAGTTGATGGAATCGGTGTCGCCGACGACATAGGCATTCCCCGCCGCATCGACGGCAATCCCGTTTCCCGTATTCGAGCCGTTCCCGCCCAGGTACGTGCTGTAGGCCAAGGCCCCGCCGGACGGGGCCAGCTTCAACACGAACGCATTCTTACTGCCCGCCGGCTTGGATTGCAGGGGAGAGCGGGTAGGAAAGTTCCGCGAGGTAGTCGAGCCTGTCACATAGGCTGCGCCCGCGCTGTCCACCGCGACCCCGAAGGCCCTGTCGTCGCCCGAGCCTCCCAGGTACGTGCAGTAGACCAGCCCGCCTCCAGGCCCCAATTTCGCCACGAATGCATCGACCCCTCCCCCATTGGCGGCCTGCGCGGCGCTGAACGTCGGCAGGTTCCCCGATTCGGTAAAACCCACGATGTATGCCGCTCCGTTGGAATCCACCGCCATGGCGTTCGCCGCATCCGCCCCGGAACCGCCGATCAGGGTGCTATAGGAAAGCGTCGGGTCGATGATCAGCGGCAGGGAGCGATCGTACTCGCCGAGAACGAAGCTCAATACCTTGCCGGCGAGGGCAAACCGCCCCGGCACGCCGACCCGCGCCCCGTCCCTTTCCTGGTAGGCGCTCGGCGCCTGCTCGCGAAACTCGCCGCCATCGAGCGGAATAACCAGCGACCCGTCTTCCCGGATCCGAGGGTTGCCGCCGCGGTACCGGATGCGAATGCGCGATGGGTCCGCGCCCGGCGCCACGACAAATTCAGATTCGAGGTTCTGCTGCCGGGCGCCATATTGCAGGTCGATCCCCGGATAGAGGTTCCGGTAGATGACGCCGCGAAACAGAGGGCTGCCTATCCTCCACTTTTCCGGGGAGCCATGTAGGACATTGACCTCTCCGGAAATTCGGCGCGCCGCTTCCGGCAACGAGGCGCCGGCGCCCTCGAAGTGAGTCTCCAGCAGGGATCGCCCCACCCGAAACGAGGCCTTCCCCGGCAGGAAACAGGCCGTGACATTCGCGGCCTTTGCAACGAAGCGCGCCGCGGAGCCGGCATACCCTTGATTTTCGAAAAACAGGGGTGGGATGGCCGCGCGCTGACCCGCTTCGGCAGCGATCGCCACTCCAGCCGTCATCGCCAGAAGCGCCACGATCCGCATACGTCTGCTCCGTGTTTCGGCGGAACGGTGCGATTTCTTTAGGGGGTCTCGAATGAAGGTGGGATCAAATGACGAACGGTTGGGTCCGGCGCGGGCCGCGCCGGTTAACCTGCCGCCCGCTCCGCCGCTTCCACATCCATGAAGTAGTAGCAGATCATGTGCAGGACCATCATATGGGCGTCTTCGATGCGCCCCATGTGCGGGTGCGATACCTGGATGTTCCACTGCGCCAGGGCGCCCAGTTCGCCTCCGTCGCGGCCGGTGAGCCCGATGGTGCGGCATCCGGCGGCGTTGCCGTACTCCACCGCGCGGAGCACGTTGGGGGAATTGCCGGAACCGCTGATCGCCATCACCACGTCGCCGGGCTCCGCGAAGTTCTTCAATTGCTCGGCGAACACGCAGTCATAGCCCACGTCGTTGGAATACGCCGTCAGGGTCGGCAGGGAATCGGTGAGCGCTATGATGCGGAAACGCGCCGGCCGGCCATAGCTCGCGCCTTTCAACACGTCGCAGACGAAATGGGAAGCGGAAGACGCGCTGCCCCCGTTGCCGCAAACGAAGATCCGCCGGCCCGCGTCCCGGGCCTCTTTCAGGATCTGAATTACCTCGCCGACCTTGTCCAGGTCAACGGTCTCGATCGCCTTCAGGAGTTCGGCTTTGTACAGGCCTGGAAAAACGTGCTCCATCAGGTCACGATGTTATCACGGGCCGGGACGCCGCCCGGTTATTACCGGAGCGGGCGCTCGCGAACCCGCCGCATGGGCTATCGGACCCCCGCGTAAAGATGCTCCCCGCCGGCGCGCCCGAGCGTAATAAAACGCGCGTTTCCGGCGTCCCGACGGGTACGTAGGTACTACCTTCGCCCGGCCCCCCGCCAGCGAGAAGGTAGACTCAAAGTATTCGCGCGGATTGTGGTCCCGAACCACGAGCCCGCACCTGCCGCTCGCTACGAGCATGGGCGAAATACGGACATTCGAGGAAGCTCATATCCCGGAGGTCGCGGCCATGGAATTGAAGGTCTTTCATGGGCGTCGCCAGCCCGCCGGGCCGGCCTTACAGTCCTACTTCGAGGAAATATTTTTCCGGAACCCCTGGCGCGACGAAGCGCTTCCCTCCCTGGTTTACATCCACGGGGAAAGAGTGGTCGGCTTCCTGGGGGTGATCCCGCGCCGCATGATCTTCCGCGGGCGGCCCGTCCGGGTCGCGGTGGCCACGCAGTTCATGGTGGATACGAGCGCGTACCGGGGAGGCGCGGGGCTGGAATTGATCCGTCGATTCTTCGCCGGGCCGCAGGATCTCTCGCTGACGGATGGAGCTACCGAGGCCGCCCACGCGGTGTGGACGGCCGCCGGGGCCCGCGCCGCGCAATTGTACGCGCTCCAGTGGATCCGCGTGCTGAGGCCCGCCCGCCATCTGCGCGGGATGCTGCGGGCCCGTCCTCGGATGCCCGGCGTCCTGCGGGTTGCGGCGCGCTGCGGCGCGCCTGTCTGCGCGCTGGCGGATGCGGTCCTCTCCAGGCTGCCGCTGCGGGCTTTCGCCCCGCCGCGGACGGAGTGCGCCAGCCACACGGCCGATGCCAAGGGGATCTTCGAATGCGCCATGGAAATCGGCTGGCGCGAGCCGCTGAAGCCGTGCTACGACCCCGCATCCTTCCGCTGGCTGATCGCCCAGGCGGCGGAGGCGCGGCGGCACGGCGCGCTCCGGACCGCCGTGGTCCGCGCTCCCGGAGGAGCCCCGGCCGGCTGGTACGCGTATTTCGCCAAACGCGGCGGGGAATCCATCGTGCTGCAACTGGGCGCCGCCGGCCGCCATTTCGAAGGAGTCTTCCAGGCGCTGCTGCGGGACGCCTGGGAGCACGGCTCAACCGCCGTTTCCGGGCAGGCGATCCCGCGATTTCTGTTGAACCTCTCCAACCAGCGCTGCCTCTTTCGATATGTCGGCAACGGCGTCCTGGCGCACAGCCGCGATCCGGAACTCCTGGGCTGCATCCTGCAGGGGGACGCCGCCCTGACGCGGCTCGATGGAGAGTGGTGGACGCGGTTCGCCATAGGAGACTGGGATTGATCGAAATACGCCGCAAGCTGATTGTTCGCCGCGAGGTATGGTTCGACGAGCCTTGGAAGGACGCCGGGGCCGACTTGATCGTCTTCTATCACTGGAGCGAAGCCCTCAACCCCCGGGCGGCGCAGGAAGTCCACAGCCT
The DNA here is from genome assembly GCA_020073115.1 of Terriglobia bacterium. Taxonomy (GTDB): domain Bacteria; phylum Acidobacteriota; class Terriglobia; order Bryobacterales; family Bryobacteraceae; genus BOG-224. The sequence goes on along the minus strand of JAIQFU010000001.1, from coordinate 107,040 downwards.
GGAGATCGACCTGACGCGGGACGAATCCGCCATCTGGAAGGGCTTCACCGCCACCACGCGCAACCTGATCAACCGCGGGACCAAAGAAGGCCTGTCGTTTCAGTCCTGGACCGCTCCGCCGCCACCTGTCGTGGACGAGTTCTTCGCCTTTCGCCGGCAATTCGCGGCCGAACGCGGGATGAGCTCGGCCGATCCGGCCTGGATGTACGCGTATGCCGCGCAAGGCGGCCTCATCCTGACGCGGGCCTGCGCGCCGGACGGGAAACCGCTCGTGTGGCATTCCTATTCGCGCGTCCCGGCATGGGTTCGGCTTCTGCATTCCGTCTCGGTGAGCGACTCCGGCCCGGAAGAGCGGAAATGGATCGGCTGGGCCAACCGATACCTGCACTGGATGGACCTGCTCGAATGCCGGAAGCTGGGAATCCAGCGGTACGATTTCGGCGGCTGGTATGCCGGAACCGAAGACGAAAAACTGCTCCGCATCAATGCCTTCAAGGAGCAGTTCGGCGGCGTGAAAACGAAGCGGTACCACTCCATGCTCCCCGGTTCCGCCAAAGGGAAGCTGTTCCTCATGGCGCGGGAACGCCTGAAAGGCGAGCATGGGCTGGTGCACTATGTTTGAAGTCTTGACTGCAATCAGTCAAGCTGTCAAACTAGGCCTGTGAAGACTTTGACCGTTCGTCTGGACGAGAACTTTCATCGCCGTCTGAAAGCCAAGCTGTTGTCCGACGGCACGAATTTTCAGGCGAAAATCCAGGCCATGCTGGAGGATTACGTAGAAGGTCCGGTTGAAGAGCGGGAGCAGATCGCCCGGCAGGTGGCGATCGCCCGTGAAGGAATGCGCCGCTATGCGCCCGCTATGCGGGAGTTGGCGCGTTGAATGAGCCGGTTTGGATAAGCGCGGCCACAGTCCTGTATATCCACGGGGAAAGCCTGATCGAATTCGGTGGCGCGCCGGGAATTCGCGATCGGGGCGCTATTGATTCAGCGCTGGCCCGGCCCAAGCAGCTGTTGGCCTATGGTCAGCCGGACCTTTGGGATCTCGCGTCCGCCTACACGGCAGGGCTGTGCCGCAACCACGGATTTGTGGACGGCAATAAGCGAACAGCGTTCCTCACGGGCTTCACATTCCTTTACGAGAACGGCTACGCGATCGTGGCTGAGCAAGCTGAAGTGGTTGCCGCGATGTTGTCGCTCGCGGATGACACCCTGGACGAAGCCGGTTACGCCGCCTGGATGCGGGAACATAGCGCTCCATTATGACGGGCAGGTCCCCGACCTGCGCTGCCGGTTTCTACGCCGCCTTCGCCGCCATCAGCGTCGTCCGCAACTGAAACGTGTCGGCTTCCGCCGGGCACACCGGCTGCCGGCGGATATTGAAGCGCTCGATCGTTCCCGGGACGTTCACCCCGCCGAAAAACGAAAACGCGGCGCGGTAACCCGCCTCCCGCGCGGCGTCGAAAACCGCCGGCGAGATGGTCTCCGGCAGGCCGAACGGGTACGCCAGGAAGCGCACCGTATGCCCCAGCCGTTCTTCGAGAATTCGCTTCGAGACGGCCAATTCCCCGGCCAGGGCGGCGCCGCTCACCCGCGAAAGCGGCGGATGGCTGTGGGTGTGGGACTCGATAGCCATCCCGCCCGCGAGCATCGCCGCCGCTTCGCTCCAGTCCATGAAAAGCCGCTCGGAGCCTCCGGGCCGCGGCGCATCGCAGGCCTCTTCCAGCATCGCCACGAACTCTTCCCCGCCCTGCCCGGAGCTTTTATAGAAGCTCAGGACCTGTCCGATGACGCTGGCCTCTCCGTCCGCCGCCAGGTCGAACTCCCGGAGCGGAGCGCACGGCAGCCGGAATCTTCGCAAGCGGCTGCGCTTCACGATGAACGCAACCATGTCCCACATGGCGATGTGGTTTGTCCCCACGAAGGAAGTCGGAAGGAAAAAGGCGCCCTGCACGCCCTCGGCCGCGAGGATGGGGAAAGCCGTCTCGTAGTTATCGCGGTATCCGTCGTCGAACGTCAGCAGGATCGCCGTCCTCCGGAGCTTGGCGCCTTCGATGATCTCCAGGGCCTCGTCCGGCGTGGCGAGGTGGAACCGGCGTTTCAAAAACCTTACTTGTTCGTGGAACCCCTCCGCCGTGGCCGAAAATACGCCGGGATCGTACGGCGTCTGTTGCGGGTCGCCGATCCGGTGATAATTGAGCGCCAGCAGCAGGGGCTTCGTCGGGAGCAGGTCGAGCACCCGGTTCAGTCCGGCGTACCGGCCGTAGCGAGCCAAGAGGCGCGAATAACCCATGGGCGTACTCGCAGTCTAGGGCGTGAGCCCCGCAAGCCGCGGCGCCTATACGCACCAGAGCCGATTGCGAAGTGCGAAAACGAACCGCTCCCCGGCTTGCCGCCGCAAGGGAACGTAGCGCGGGCGCTCCCGCCTCCGCTACACGCCGGTTTTCATCACCCGGATCCGGGGCAGGCTGCGGATCGAACTGATATCGGTGATAATTTACGTTTACGACATGCCGGGCAGAAAGGGAGCTATACGTGTCTAAGGTCGTGATTCTTTGCGGAGGTCTGGGAACGCGCCTCCGTGAAGAGACGGAATTCAGGCCGAAACCCATGGTGGAGGTCGGGGGCAGACCGATCCTTTGGCACATCATGAAAGCCTACGCCCACCACGGCTTCCATGATTTCATCCTGTGCCTGGGCTACCGCGGCCAGTCCATTAAAGACTACTTCCTGAACTACGAGGCGATGAACAACGATTTCAGCATTTGCCTCGGAGAGCAGTCGCAAATCCAGTACCACGGCCGGCATCACGAGCAGGGTTTTTCCGTGACCCTGGCGGACACCGGCCTGGAATGCATGACCGGCGGACGCATCCACAAAATCGAAAGATACCTCACCGGCGACACGTTCCTGCTCACCTACGGCGACGGCGTCTGCGACGTGGACATTCGCAGCGTCGTGGAATTTCACAAGAGCCACGGCAAGCTGGCGACGGTCACCACGGTCCCGCCCGTCTCGCGCTTCGGCATCGTGGAACTGGACGACAGCCAGGTCCGGAATTTCACGGAAAAGCCGAAATCCGAAGGCTGGATGAGCGCCGGCTATTTCGTCCTGGATCGCGGCATATTCGACTATCTGGGGGGCGAGGACTGCGTTTTCGAACGGGAGCCCCTGGAGCGCCTGGCGCACGACGGCCAGTTAATGGCCTATCGGCACACGGGTTTCTTCTACGCCATGGACACCTATCGCGAATACCAGCACCTCAACGATCTATGGAAATCCGGCGCCGCGCCCTGGAAGGTGTGGAATGACTGACGGGTTTTGGCGGGACAGGCCGGTGCTGGTGACCGGCGCCACGGGTTTGCTGGGAAGCTGGCTGACGCCGCGCCTCGCCGCCGCCGGCGCGGACGTAGTCTGCCTGGTGCGCGACTGGGTTCCCCGCAGCGAACTGGTCCGGTCGCGATTCATCGAACAGGTCCGCGTCGTAAGAGGCGATGTCCGCGACCGCGATACGCTGGAACGGACCCTCGGCGAGTACCAGGTCGATACGGTCATGCACCTGGCGGCCCAGACCATCGTCGGGATCGCCAATCAAAACCCGGTCTCCACGTTCGAAAGCAATATCCAGGGCACGTGGAACGTGCTGGAAGCCTGCCGGCGTTCTCCAGGGGTGCGATCCATCGTGATTGCGTCCTCCGACAAGGCCTATGGCGACCAGGACGACCTGCCTTACGCCGAAAGCGCGCCGCTCCAGGGCCGCCATCCTTACGACGTGAGCAAGTCCTGCGCGGACCTGATCGCGCACACGTATGCCAAGACGTACGGCCTGCCGGTGGCGATTACCCGCTGCGGGAATTTCTACGGGGGCGGCGATCTAAACTGGGACCGCATCGTGCCCGGGACCATCCGTTCGGTCCTGCGCGGCCAGCGGCCCGTGATCCGGTCCGACGGCGGGTATATCCGGGACTACTTCTACGTGGAGGATGGCGCCGCGGCCTACATGCTGCTGGCCGAACAGCTCTACTGCCGCGAGGATTTGCGCGGCATGGCTTTCAATTTTTCCAACGAACTGCAGATCACGGTTCTGGAGATGGTCCATCGCATCCTGCGCGCCATGGGTTCGGACCTGGAGCCGGACGTGCGGAACGAGGCCCGCAACGAGATCCGCCATCAGTACCTGAGCGCGGAGCGGGCCCGCCGCGTGATTCATTGGTCCCCGCTGTTCACGCTGGAACAGGGCCTGGAGCGCGCCATCCAATGGTATCGGGAGTTTTTGGCGTGACGGCGCGCGCGGGCGAGTTGCGGGAACGGATTCTGGCTCTCGTGGCGGAATATTGCGGCGAGGCTTGGGCTCCCGCCGCCTTTGTTCCCGGCCAGACGCCCGTGCCCGTTTCCGGCAAGGTATTCGACTCCGCGGAGATGCGGCTCCTGGTGGATTCCGCGCTCGATTTCTGGCTCACCACGGGACGCTTTGCCGCGCAGTTCGAGCGCGAGTTCGCGCGCTGGTTCGGCGTCCGGGACTGCGTGCTGGCGAATTCCGGGTCTTCGGCCAACCTGCTCGCCGTTTCGGCGCTCACGTCGCCGAAGCTGGGCGATCGCCGCCTGCGGCCCGGCGACGAAGTGATCACAACCGCCGCGGGCTTCCCTACCACTCTCAACCCGATTCTTCAAAACGGCCTGGTTCCGGTATTCGTGGACGTGACCGTCCCCACCTACAACGTGGACGCGGCGCAATTCGAGGCGGCGCTTTCCCCGCGCACCAGGGCCGTCTTTTTGGCCCACACCCTGGGGAACCCGTTCGACCTCGATGCGGTGACGGCCTTCGTCCGGAGGCATGACCTGTGGTTGATCGAGGACTGCTGCGACGCCGTCGGCTCCACGTACCGCGGCCGCAAAGCGGGCACGTTCGGGGACCTGGCGACCACCAGTTTCTATCCGGCGCACCACATCACCATGGGCGAAGGCGGCAGCGTGCTGACCGGGACGCCGCTGCTCCGAACCCTGGTGGAGTCGTTCCGCGATTGGGGCCGGGACTGCTGGTGCGACCCCGGGAAGGACAACACCTGCGCGAAGCGCTTCGACTGGCAGCTCGGAGACCTGCCCCGCGGCTACGACCACAAGTACACCTACTCGCACATCGGCTACAACCTGAAAATGACCGATATGCAGGCCGCCGTCGGCGTGGCGCAACTAGGGAAGCTCGACGGCTTCATCCAGGCGCGCCGCCTGAATTTCGACGCGTTGCGGGCGGGGCTGCGCGACTTGGAGGAGTTCTTCGTGTTGCCGGAAGCCACGCCCGGCTCCCAGCCGAGCTGGTTCGGCTTTCCCATGGCCGTGCGCCCCGAAGCGCCGTTTTCGCGCAACGACGCCACGCGCTACCTCGAGGAATGCAAAATCGCCACCCGGCTGTTGTTCGGAGGGAATCTTGTCCGGCAGCCGGCGTATCTGGATGCTCCGAAGCGCGCGATTGGATCTCTGCCAAATACGGATTTCGTGATGAATCAAGTCTTTTGGATTGGCGTCTACCCCGGGATCGTCCCGGCGGCGATCGACTACATGCTGGATAGCCTGCACCGTCTGGTTGCGAAGACCGTGCGGGCGGGAGTCTGATACATGAGTGACGTGACGACAAGTGGAGCTCTGGCCGAAGTGCGGATCGGCAATAGGCTCATAGGGGACGGTCACCCCTGTTTCATCATTGCCGAGATCGGCATCAACCATAACGGAGACATCGACCTCGCCCGGCGGCTCATCAGCGTCGCGGTAGCCGCGGGATGCGATGCCGTCAAATTCCAAAAGCGCACGGTCGACGTCGTGTACTCCGCCGAAGAACTGGGCAAGCCCCGCGAAAGCCCCTTCGGCGCGACCAACGGCGACCTCAAGCGGGGACTGGAGTTCGGCCACGACGAGTACCGGCTGATCGACCGCTACTGCCGCGAGGTGAAAATGATGTGGTTCGCCTCGTGCTGGGACGAAAAGGCGGTCGATTTCATCGATCAGTTCGATCCTCCCTGCTTCAAAATCGCCTCCGCGTCGCTTACCGACGACAGCCTGCTGCGCCATACGCGGTCCAAGGGCAAGCCGGTCATTCTTTCTACCGGTATGAGCACCCTCGAACAGATCGACCATGCGTTGGAGATTCTGGGCAAGAAGGACCTGGTCCTGTTGCACGCATGCAGCGTCTATCCGGCCTACTATCCGGAGCTGAACCTGCGGGCCATCACCAGCCTGCGTGAGCGTTATGGGCTGCCGGTGGGCTATTCCGGGCACGAGACCGGATTGCCTTCCACGGTAGCGTCCGTGGCGCTGGGGGCTTGCTGCATCGAGCGCCACATCACGCTCGATCGCGCCATGTGGGGCTCGGACCAGGCGGCGTCGCTGGAGCCGAACGGCATCGGCAAAATCGTCAGCTACGTGCGCATTGTCGAGCAGTCGCTGGGGGACGGCGTAAAGCGCGTGGTGGAGCGCGAGCAGCCCATCATCAAGAAACTGCGGCGCATCGGGGCGAATATCTGAATGGCCGGGATAAAGGCCATCGCGCTGGACGTGGACGGGGTCCTGACCGACGGCGGAGTCTGGTGGGGCCCCGACGGCGCCGAGTGGAAGCGGTTCTCCTTCCCCGATATCATGGGCGTTTCACTGGCCCGCAAGGCCGGCCTGCTGGTAACGCTCATTTCCGGCGAGGATAGCCCGCTGGTAGACCGCTTCGCCGCCAAGTTCAACCTGGCGGACATCGCCAAAGGGTGTAAAGACAAAGCGGCCGCGCTGCGGGGCTTCGCGGAGCGGAACTGCCTGGCCCTGGAGGAAATCTGCTTCATGGGCGACGATGTGAACGACATCGCCGCGATGGAACTGTCCGGATTGGCCGCCGCCCCCGCGAACGCCCAGCCCGCGGCGCGCGCCAAAGCCGATTTCGTCAGCGCAGCGTCCGCCGGGAACGGCGCCGTAAGGGAACTGGTCGACCTGGTCCTTTCCGGGAAGTTTTGCCCCCGGAGGACCACACAGGAAGCATGATCAAACTCTCCGATTACGTAATGCGCTTCGTCGCCGGTCAGGGGGTCAAACACGTCTTCCTGGTCACCGGCGGCGGCGCCATGCACCTGAATGCCGCGTTGGCGCAGTGTGCGGCCCTCGAACCCGTATGCAATTCGCACGAGCAGGCCAGCGCCATGGCGGCCGAAGCCTACGCCAAGGCGACCCATAATCTCGGGGTAGCCCTGGTGACCACGGGACCGGGCGGCACGAACGCCGTCACCGGCGTGGCGGGCGCGTGGCTGGATTCCACCCCCATGCTGGTGATCTCCGGCCAGGTGAAACGGCCGGACCGCATGTTCGCCGCCGATGGTACGCCTCTCGGCGTCCGCCAGCTTGGGGTGCAGGAACTCGATATCGTTTCCATCGTTCAATCCATAACCAAGTACGCCGTGACGGTGCTGGACCCGTCCAGCATCCGGTATCACCTGGAAAAAGCGGTATACCTGGCGCGCCAGGGGCGTCCCGGGCCGGTGTGGATCGATATCCCGCTCGACGTACAGGCCGCGCCCATCGATGAAACGGCGCTGCCGGCCTTTGATCCCGGCGAGATCCCTCCCGCCTTCGACGAGGCGACGCTGCAGGAAAAGGTCCGGGAGACGATCGAGGCGCTGAACCGCTCGGAACGCCCGTTCGTACTCATCGGCAACGGCGTGCGGCTGGCGAAAGCCGAGGCGGAACTCCGCGACTTTCTGGAATTTCTCGATGCCCCGGTGGGGACCACGTGGTGCGCGGCGGACCTCGTATCTTCGGACGATCCGCTGTTCGCCGGGCGGCCCGGATCGCTCGCCTCGCGGGGAGCCAACTTCGCCTTGCAGAATTCGGATTTTCTCCTGGCCATCGGCGCCCGGCTGGACTTCGCCATCACGGGTTACGCTCCCGAGAACTTCGCACGCGCGGCGCACAAGGTGATGGTCGATATCGACGCCGCCGAGATTCGCAAGCTCGCGCCTCATATCGATACGCCCGTGTACGCCGACGCCGGCCGCTTCCTTCGCGAAGTCCTGAACCGGCGCGGCCTCGTCCGGCTGAAGGATCGCGGACCGTGGAAGGCGCGCTGCGCGGACTGGAAAGCCCGTTATCCCGTGGTGCTCCCCGAACACCGCAAGCCGGAAGGATTGGTGAGCGTGTTCCACCTGGCCGAAGTGATGGCGCGGGAAACCGGCCCCGATGACCTGATGATCTCCGGCAATGCGGGCAGCGCCATCGAGGTCTATCTTTTCGCGTGCCCCTCCCGGCGGGGCCAGCGCATTTTCCACATGGCAGGCCTGGGCGCGATGGGCTGCGGCCTGCCGGTCAGCATCGGGGTGTGTCTTGCCGGCCAACGCCGCCGCACGGTTTGTGTTGAAAGCGATGGCGGCTTTCAGTTCAATATCCAGGAACTCGCCACCGTCCGGCAACTGAATCTGCCCATCAAGTTTTTCGTCCTCAACAATGGCGGTTACGCTTCCATCCGTGCGTCGCAAACCGCTTTCTTCGGGTCGCCGCAGTTGGGCTGCGACGAGGAGACCGGGCTTTTCATCCCCGACCTCTGCAAAGTGGCCGCCTCCTACGGCCTCACGCCTATGCGGATTTCTTCGCAGGAGAACCTCACCGGGCAGGTGCGGCGCGTCCTGGAGACGCCCGGCCCGGTGATTTGCGACGTTCGCGTGATCCCGGATGAGCTCCGCGGCCCGCGTCTTTCCTCGATGCAGCGGCCCGACGGCTCGCTGGTTTCCAAGCCACTCGAAGATCTCTGGCCGTTCCTGGACCGGGAGGAGTTCCGGGCGAATATGATCATTCCGCCGCTGGAGGAGGACCTTTGAGCGACCCTGGGCAGTGCGCTCCGATGGGCCAGGCGCCCGCTGGAGCAATTACGATTCCACCGGAAGTCGTAAACGCCGCGCTGGAGTCCATCGGCAAGTTCTTTCAGCCGATCTGCGGTGTCGATCCGGAAAGCAACGTGAAAGATTTCCTGGACGCCTCGAAATCTTTCAAGCGCGCGGAGATCCTTTCCCGGTACGCGCCGCTCGAATCGCGGCGGCTCCTCGAAATCGGCTCCGGCTTCGGCACCAATCTCGCCGTCTGGATCAAACATTTTCACGTGGACGGCTACGGGGCCGAGCCAGGCAGCCTGGGGTTCAACGGCGGCTATCACGCGTCGAAGATCCTGTTCCAGGCCAATGGCATCGATCCCGGCCGCGTCGTGGATGCTTTCGGCGAGGAGTTGCCCTTTCCCGACCGGAGTTTCGATATCGTCTACTCGGCCAACGTTCTGGAGCATACGCGCGACCCGGAACGCGTCTTCGCCGAAGCGGTACGCGTCCTTCGGCCGGGCGGCGTGCTCCATATGGAACTGCCTAACTACCTCTCGTACTTCGAGGGGCATTACATGGTCCTCCAGCCGCCCATCGTCTGGAAGCCGATCCTGCCGTTTTGGGTGCGCTTCGTCTTCCGGCGCGACCCTGCCTTTGCGCGCACGCTGCAGACGCAGATCAATCCCCTATGGTGCCGGCGTATGGTGAAGAAACTGGGCCGATCGCACCGGCTGGAACTGGTTTCCGACGGCAGCGAGCTGTTTCTGGAAAACCTTTCGCGGCCCTTTCAATTCGAAATGCAGAGCGTCCGCAGCCGGTTGGGCCGGGTGCTTGCGCTGGTGCAGAAGCTGAACCGGGGCAATTGGATGGGCCGGCTGATCGTCGCCGCCCAGGGTTACTATCCCATCTACCTCACGGTCCGCAAAACGGCATGAGAATCCTCATCACCGGCGGCAGCGGCTTCATCGGGCGGAACCTGGCCGGGGAACTCGGCCGGACGCACCAGATCGCCGCGCCCTGCCGCCCGGAGTTGAACTTGCTCGACGCCGCGGCCGTGCGCGCATATGTCGAGCGCGGCGGGTTCGACGTCATCATCCACGCCGCCGGAGCGCGTTCCAACCGGCTTCTCGGCCGCCCCCCGGACCTGCTGGAACAGAATTGCCGTATGTTCTTCAACCTGGCGCGCAACGCGCATGCGTTCGGCCGCATGCTCTTCCTCAGTTCCGGCGCGGTCTACGACCGGGCGCAACCCATGCGCCGGATCTCCGAAGAGGCATACGACGCCCGAGTGCCTGCGGAGCCTTACGGCTTCTCCAAGTACCTCTGCGCCAGAGCGATCGACGCGCTCGAACGCGTTTACGAGCTGCGCCTCTTCGGCGTCTTCGGGCCTTACGAAGACTGGCGCGTGCGCTTCCTTTCGAACGCGTGCTGCCGCGCCGTGTGGGACCTCCCCGTGGTCCTGCGCCAGAACGTGTGTTTCGATTATCTGGACGTTGAGGATCTGGGGCGTATCCTGGAGCGGCTGTTGCAGGCGAACCTGAGCCACCGCCACTACAACGCCTGTACCGGCCGGAGTTACGATTTGAGGACCCTGGCCGCGAAAGTAGTGGCCGCTTCCCGCAAGCCGCTGGAGATCCTGGTCCGCAACGAAGGGCTGGGCGGCGAGTACAGCGGCGACAACACGCGGCTGATGAGCGAAATCCCGGATTTCCGCTTCCGCGAGATAGACGATTCCATCACGCGCCTCTACCGCTGGTATGAAGAGCGAAAGCCCTCCATCGATCCGGCGTTGCTGCGCTTCGACGAGTGAGGAGACAATGATCGGCATCATGCAAGGCAGGTTGGTCCCCCCCGAAGCGGGACGCATTCAGGCGTTCCCGCGCGAGCGGTGGGCCGCCGAGTTCCCGGCTGCCGCCGAAGCGGGCCTGGAAGCGATCGAGTGGGTCTACGACACGTGGGGCCTGGGGTTCAACCCCCTCGAAACGGAGCAGGGCGTGGACTGCATCCATCGGCTTTCGGAAGAGCATCGTGTCGCCGTCCGCTCGGTGTGCGCCGACTATTTTATGGATTTTGCTTTCGTCCGGGCCGGCGACGCCGAGCGCGAGGTGCGACTCGAACACCTGCGGCGGCTCCTGCGCCACGCTGCGCGCGTGGGCGTGAACCGGGTAGTGCTTCCGTTTGTCGATCAATCGGCCATTCGCGACGCCGCCGACCGGGACGCCGCGGTGGATGCCCTGGAACGCGCGCTCCCCGCGGCCGAGGCGTGCGGGATCGAACTCCATCTCGAAACCTCCCTGGCGCCGGATGATTTCGCCGCGCTGCTGGCTCGCTTGCCTCACCCCGGCATCAAGGTCAACTACGATTCGGGCAACAGTTCCTCCCTGGGGTATCGTCCCTTCGAGGAATTCGCGGCTTATGGGGATCGCGTGGGCAGCGTGCATATCAAGGACCGCGTATGCGGCGGCGGCACCGTGCCTCTGGGAGAAGGCGACGCCGACTTTCCGGCGCTGTTCAAAGCTTTGCGCCGTATCGACTATCGGGGCGATTTCGTCTTGCAGGTGGCGCGCGGCCCCGAGGGCGACGAAACGGCCTGGGCTCGAAAGAATCGTGCATTTGTGGAACACTACCTGAAGTAATGGATCTGGGACTTCAAAGTAAAGTGATCTTCGTGGCGGGCTCTTCCCGCGGGATCGGGAAAGGCATCGCCGCCGCGCTCCTGGACGAAGGCGCCCGGGTCGTCGTGACGGGCCGTGACGGCGCCGCCCTGGAAGCCGCGTGCGCGGAATTATCTCCCGGGCGGTCCGAGCGGGTCCTCGCTTTCCACGGCGACCTGGCCGACCCGGCTGTCGCGTGCGAGGCGCATCGCCGCACCATCGAGCTCTGGGGGGCGGTGGAGGCCCTTGTCTGTAACATCGGCAGCGGCGCGGCGAAAAATGGATGGCGGCTTTCCGCCGGCGATTGGGACCCCGTCTTCCGCATCAACCTTTGGGCCAGCGTGGGACTGGTGGAAGTGTTTCTTCCGGCGATGGTCGAGGCCGGCGCCGGCAGCATCGTTTTCGTGAGTTCCATAGCCGGGCTGGAGAGCCTGGGCGCGCCGATTCCCTATAGCGCCGCCAAGGCAGCGCTGGAGCGTTATAGCAAGGACCTGGCGCGCCGCGTCGGGAAACATGCGATTCGAGTGAACACGGTCGCGCCTGGGAATATCCTGTTCCCCGGCGGATCGTGGCAGCGAAAGGCGGATGCCGATCCGGCGGGGGTGCGCGGCATGCTCGATTCCGAAGTCCCCCTCCGGCGCTTTGGCGTGCCCGAGGAAATCGGCGCCGCGGTGGCTTTCCTGGCGTCCCGCCAGGCGTCGTTCATCACCGGCGCGTGTCTTGTCGTGGACGGAGGACAGACCAGAACATGACCCAATTGTTCGATTTGATGGGACGCGTCGCGGCCATCACCGGCGGAGCCGGTTTGCTGGGGCGGCAGCACGCCGAGGCGATCGCCTCGCACGGCGGCATTCCCATCCTGGTGGACATCGCAAAGGCGGATCGCGCGGCCGCCGAGATCGCGGAGCGCCATGGCGTTCCCGCGGCGGCAATCCAGACGGATATCACGCGTCCGGAAAGCGTCCGGGCCTTGCTTGCGGAAATATTGCAGCGCTTCGGCCGCCTGGATGTCCTCATCAATAACGCGGCCAATAACCCCAAGATGGAGAATTCCTCCGATGTGAATTTCTCCCGGCTGGAAAATTTCCCCCTGGACCAGTGGCATGCGGATATTGCCGTGGGGCTGACCGGCGCCCTCCTCTGCAGCCAGGTGTTGGGGTCCTATATGGCCCAGGCGTTCCGCGACGGCGGGCGTCGCGGCGTGATCCTCAATATCGCGTCGGACCTGGCGGTGATCGCACCGGACCAGCGTATCTACCGCCAACCCGGACTCCCGGACCATCTCCAGCCTGCTAAGCCCGTAACTTACTCCGTGGTGAAGAGCGGGCTGGTGGGGCTTACGCGTTATCTGGCCACCTACTGGGCGGATTCCGGGGTTCGCGTCAATGCGATTTCTCCGGGCGGTGTTTTCAACGGCCAGCCGGAGGCGTTCGTTCAGAAACTGACGAACCTGATTCCCATGGGCCGCATGGCCTGCCTGAACGAATACCAGGGCGCCGTGCTCTTCCTGGTCTCCGATGCTTCTTCCTACATGACCGGCCACAACCTTGTGATCGATGGAGGCCGTACGGCATGGTGAACCCGCCCGTAGGCGCGTATGCGGCCGGCGCCTTGTTCTCTCTGGAGGGCAAAACCGTCCTGCTGACCGGCGCCAGCGGTTTCCTCGGCCGCACGATGATCCGCGCCTTGCTCGACAACGGCGCCGCCGTGCTCACGATGGGGAGTTCCGAACGGGTGGAGACGCAGGCGCAAAGTCTGAATGCGCAGTACGGGGCGGATCGCGTGCGGGCCTATAGGGCCGACCTGTACGACGTTGCGGCCGTCGAGCGGGCGCTGGTCCGCATCAACGCCGAACGCGGCGCCGTGGATGTGCTGGTCAACAACGCGCACGAACTGGGCGCGCGCACCGGGTTCAATGTGCCCGAAGGCCATCTGGAGAACGCCACCTTCGACGGCTGGATGCGGAACCTCACCGCGGGCGTCTACTGGGCCGCGCTGACGACGCAGCGCGTGGGCGCGGGCATGAAGGACCGCGGCAGGGGGAGCATCGTCAATATTTCAACCATGTATGCCGCCGTGGCGCCCAGCCCGCAGCTGTACGAAGGGACGAACTTCATCAACCCGCCGGGGTACAGCGCCTCCAAAGCGGCGCTCCTGGCCTTCACGCGCTACACGGCGTCTTTCTGGGGGCCTTACGGCGTGCGCGCCAACGCTATCCTGCCCGGGCCCTTTTCCAATACGCAAGAGCAAACCGCCAACAGCGTCGCACCGGACGACCCGTTCCTCAAGCGGCTCGAGGCGCGCACCGTGCTGGGGCGCGTGGGCCGGGCCAGCGAGCTGGCCGGAGCGCTCCTGTACCTGGCCTCGGACGCCTCCAGTTTCACCACCGGGCAGGCGCTGATCGTCGATGGGGGGTGGACCATTGTCTAGATCGGCGTCCAGGCCCTGCGCGATTTGCGAAAGCCCGCACAAACGTCTGCTTTTCGCGCAGCCGCTGGTCACTCCCGAGGGCGCCTGCTCGTATGGCGGTTACGATATCGTCGTCTGTGAGCGCTGCGGCTTCATCTACGCGGACAACGTCCTGGAGCAGAGCGCCTTGGATGCGTACTACGCCGGCCCTACCAAGGTGGCCCAGTCTCTGCGCGAGACGGGCGAAACGGAGGCCGACGCCATCCGCGTGGCGAACACCGCAGGGATCATCCGGCGGTATCTCAAGCCGGAACATTCCCTCCTCGATATCGGCTGCGGAGCCGGCCGGCTGCTCGAAATCCTGAAATCCGCCGGCTTTTCACGCGTGTCCGGGCTCGATCCATCGCCGGCCGCGGCCGCAATTGCGCGTTCGCGGTGCGGCGTTCCCGTCGCGGAGGGCAGCATTTTCGATTTCGAGGGCGGCGCGTACGACTTCCTCGCGGCCTGCCACGTTCTCGAGCACATCGTGAACCTCCCTGCGTTCCTGCGCCGGATCTACGGACTGCTCGGCGACGGCGGGATGGTCTATATCGAAGTCCCGGACGCCGGCCAATTCGAGCGCTTCACGGACCCGGGTTCGGCGGGAGACTGGATCTACATCCGCGACCTGTTCACACACTTCGCCCCGGAGCACTTAAACTTCTTCTCGACGGTTTCGCTGCGGAACCTGATGACGCGCGTGGGCTTCGAGGAGGCGCTGTGCGAGCCGCATCCTCTGGGCGTAATCGCGTCCGTCTGGAAACGGCGCGCCATGCCGAAAGACGCGGCTTCCGAATCCGCCGTGCTCCGCTATGCCGCTGCTTCAGCGGCCATGCAGGAGGGCGCCGTGGAACGAATCCGCGCTCTGGCCGATTCCGGATTGGAGGTCGTGGTCTGGGGCGCCGGGCTCCACACCCAACGGCTCCTGGCGTCCGGCGGCCTGGCGCGCGTCAACATTCGGCAATTCATCGACTCGGATCCCACGTACCAGGGAAGGACGCTCGCGGGAAAGCCGATCACCGCGCCCGGCGAAATCGTCAAGGTCCCGGGCTGCCCGCCTATTCTGATTTCCTCATGGAAGGCCCAGAGCGCTATCCGCAAAGCGGTCGATTCCATGCGGCTGCCCAACCGGCCGATCCTGCTCTACCCGGAGCGGGAAGCATGAACCGGCCTTTCGCGCCCCGGCCGTGCCCGGTTTGCGGCAGCCGGCAATCGACCGCGATTTTCCGCCAGTCGTTTGCGGCGATCGGCGGCGCCCAACTGCTGGAGGGCTACGATGTGGCGATCTGTTCGCGTTGTGGCGCCGGCTTCGCCGACGGCATTCCCGAGCAAGCTGTCTTCGACGAATATTATCGCGACCTGTCCAAATACGAGTCCTTCGATTCAAACCTCGGTCAGGCGCCGCCCATGGAGCCCCGCGCCTATGATCTGGCCGCCACTATCGGGAGATTCATTCCGGCGCCCGATTCGAGGGTCCTGGAGATCGGCAGCGGATCCGGTCAACTTCTAAAAGTGTTGCGGGATGGGGGCTTCCGCAACGTGCTGGCGTCCGACCCCTCCCCGGGATGTGTTCGCTCAACGGAGCGGCTCTACGGTATTCCAGGCGTGGCCGGCTCCATTTTTACCCTCTCCGAACCGGGGGGATTCGATTTCCTGATCCTTATTGGCGTGCTCGAACACATCCGCGATCTGGATGGCGCGGTATCGCGGCTCCACGCCTTATTGCGGGAGGGCGGACGGGTTTACATCGAAGTGCCCGATGCCAGCCGGTACGATGCCTCCGCGGATGCGCCGTTTCAGGAGTTCAGCGTCGAGCACGTCAACTTTTTTTCGCCGGCCTCCCTGTCGGCGCTGATCGAGAGCCGCGGTTTTGCGGCTCTGGCGGTCGAACGCGTGGAGCGGCGGCGCAATCAAATTGTGTGCCGGAACATTTGGGGCGTATTCGTCAAAGCGAGTGAGGCTTCAGGCGCTGCCGCGGTTCACGACGCCGAAACCGAGACAGGCTTGCGGGCCTATATCGAAGCTTGCCGGGCGGAAGACGATAAGATTCGCGCCCGTATCGAGCAGAGTCTTCCTCCGGACGGCCGCATGGCGGTGTGGGGGGCCGGCGCGCATACCCTCCGGCTCCTCGCCGCCGGCGGCCTCGACCCGGCGCGGATTGACGTGTTCGTGGACTCGAACCCGAAATACCAAGGGAAGCGGCTCTCCGGAGTTGCCGTTGAATCGCCAGCCGCGTTGAAGCGCTACGACGGACCGGTCCTGATTTCATCGCGCGGCTTTCAAGGCGAGATTGTCCGAAGCGCCCGGGAACAATACGGCCTTACGAATCGGTTTATTCTGCTCTATGAGGCCGCCCAGCCCCTATGAAAACCATCAGCATCATCACTCCCTGCTTCAACGAAGAGGCCAACGTTGAAGAGCTGTACAGCCGCGTGCGCAGCGTCATAGCCGGGCTGGAGAAGTATCGCTACGAGCACATTTTTATCGATAACGCCTCGGCCGACGGCACGGTGACCGTCCTCAAGCGCCTCGCCGCGGCCGATCCCAATGTCAAGATTATTGCCAATGCCCGCAATTTCGGCCATATCCGCTCGCCCATGCACGCGTTTCATCAGGCGCGGGGTGACGCTGTGATCGGCATCGTCGCGGACCTTCAAGATCCTCCCGAGATGATCGCCGACATGGTTCGCGAGTGGGAGAGCGGCTACTCGATGGTCCTCGGCATCAAGCGCTCCAGCGAAGAAAGCCGCCTGATGTTCTGGATCCGGAAGCGTTATTACCGCCTGGTGAACCAACTCTCTTCCATCGAAACTTTCGAAAATTTCACCGGCTTCGGCTTATTCGACCGGCGGGTGGTGGATGTGGTGAAGTCCTTCCCCGACCCCTACCCGTATTTCCGCGGCATGCTCGCCGAAATCGGGTTGCCGCACAAGAAGTTGTACTACGACCAGCCCGCCCGCAAGCGCGGTATCACCAAGAACAACTTCTATACGCTCTATGATTTAGGCATGCTGGGGATCGTCAATCACTCCAAGGTGCCGCTGCGCCTGATGGCCTTCTTCGGTTTCATCGGCGCCCTTGTTTCGTTTCTGATCGGCTTCGGCTATTTCGTCTATAAGCTGGCCTTCTGGAACAGCTTTTCGGTCGGAATGGCGCCGCTCGTGATCGGCATTTTCTTCCTGGGCTCCATCCAGTTGCTCTTTCTGGGAGTGCTGGGCGAATATGTTGGGGCGATCCACACGCAGGTGCAGAACCGACCCTTCGTAGTGGAAAAGGAGCGGGTGAACTTCGAGTACGAGCCGGGAGAGCCGCTACCGCAATCCAGGGTAACGGCGGACTGAAATCATGGCGGACTGGAGTGCGCTTCGCAGGATACCCGGAGTGGCTGCGATCACGAAGCAGATGCCCCCCGCGCAATTCGTCCGCTTCCTCCTGGTGGGCATCTGGAACACTCTCTTCGGCTACGCCTGCTTCGCCTCCCTGACGGCGCTTCTCACGCCCGTGGTCCCATACGCCTATGTTGCGGCGAGCATTCTGGCCAACCCTCTGGCCATTACGGTCGCGTTCCTGGGCTACAAGTGGTTCGTATTTAAGACCAAGGGAAACTACCTGCGGGAATGGGCGCGCTGCCTGGTGGTCTACAGCGGCAGCATGCTGGTCACGGCGGCTCTCCTGCCGTTTGTGGTGGGCGCGATCCGTCACCTCACCAGCTATCAACGCGAAGCCCCTTACATCGCTGGCGCCCTGCTGACCGGCGTGAACGTAGTCGTCAGCTTTTTCGGCCACAAGAAGTTCTCGTTCCGCGCCGCGGCCTAACCTACCATGTAAATCTTCCACGACCGCGCACGAGGACCACCTGGTGATTATCGATGAAATACAGCGTGCGCCTGGGCTGTTCCAGGTGCTGCGCGGTATTATCGATCAGTGGCGGCGAAGGGGGATTCGCACGGGCGAGTTCCTGCTTCTGGGCTCCGCTTCCATGGATCTGCTCCAGCAATCGGCCGGGACTCTGGCTGGACGAATCGCCTGCCTGGAACTCACGCCGTTTATTTTGCCGGAAGTCGAGAACCTCGCCGCGGACGCCGTGGACCGGCTGTGGGTGCGTGGAGGATTCCCCGACAGTTATCTGGCGGCGGACGACATCGCCAGTTTCCAATGGCGAACTGCCTTCATCCAGACGTACCTGGAACGCGATATCCCGGCTCTCGGACCGCGCGTTCCGGCCGAAACGCTGCACCGCTTCTGGCGGATGCTCGCCTACAACCAGGGCCAGTTGCTCAACGCCGCCCGCCTTGCCGCGAGCCTCGGAATCAGCGGCCAGATCGTTGCCCGGTATCTCGACATCCTGGTGGATCTGCTCCTCGTGAGACGCTTGCAGCCCTGGACCGGGAACCTCGCCAAACGCCTGATCCGGTCGCCCAAGGTGTTTGTTCGCGACACCGGAATCGTCCATGCGCTGCTCGGACTGACCGACCGGGAGCAGTTATTGGGTCATCCGGTCGCTGGCTCCAGTTGGGAAGGGTTCGTGATCGAGAACCTGCTCGCGGCCATCCCGGCCGGAGCGGCCGCGTGGTTCTACCGCACGCCGGCCGGGGCGGAAATCCATCTGTTGTTGGAACACGCGCCGCGGCGCCTGTGGGCGATAGAAGTGAAGCGATCGCTCGACCCGCAACCCTCCAAGGGATTCCACCTGGCGTGTGAAGACGTCGGCGCCGCCCGGCGCTTTATCGTATATCCGGGCAGCGAGCGCTATCGCCTGGACCGGTCTACCGAAGCCATTCCATTAGCAGTCCTGCTTCGGGAGGCCGCTCCGTGATTTAGAGTTGGAATGCCGCCGCGGGTTCCGGACGGGACGCGCCGTTCTTCGCCAGCCAGTGCTCCAGGATCAACAGCCGCCACAACTGCACGGGGACCGAGCGGCGGCGCACCGCCTCGCCGATCGGTTCCTCCAGCGAGCCCGGCCGGATCCAGCCTTCGTTCTCCACGATGGTCCCTTCCCGCAGGCGGCCCAACATCCCGCTCCAGCGTTCCGCCAGCCAGCGTTCCACCGGAACCGTGAACCCCTGTTTCCGCCGGAGCGCCACCTCGGGCGAAACGCGGCGGCGCGCGATTTCCCGCAGCACCGCTTTCAGCGCGCCGCCGTGGAACCGCACCCCGGGAGGCAGCGCCGCGGCGAATTCCCAGAGCTTGTGATCGAGGAACGGGGCGCGCGCCTCAATGGCATAGTGCATCGTTCCGCCGTCCACTTTGGGCATGAATTCACTGGTGAAATGCAGGCGATGGTGATAAGCCAGGACGTCGTAAAGCAACCGCCGCCCCGAGCCGGCCGAAGCCGGCATCTGCCGCTGAGCCAGCATCCGTCCGGCCAGGCGTTCGCCCAGGATGGCCCGCGTTTCATAATACGGAAGGCCGTCGTGCGCCCGCACGTGATCGCCTAAACCGCCGGTGGCGTAGTCGAGGAAGTTCTTCAGCCTCCGTGCGGGGCCGCGGGCGGGAACGAGGCCGCGCAGTGTGCGCCAAGCCGCCGGCGCGCCGGGCGGCAGTTTGCGGGCGGTCCGTTGGGCGGTCCAGGCGTTCCACAGAAACGGGTAGCCGAGGAAGATGTCGTCGCCCCCGTCTCCCGTCAGCAGCACGGTGGCCCGGCGCTTTACCGCGCGCGAGACCCATAGCATGGCCTGCGCGGACTGGCAGGCGAACGGTTCGCTGTAAGCCTCCACCAGTTCATCGGGCGGGAAATCCGTGTCGGGCATGTCCACGATCTCGTGGGGGATGCCGAGCAGGCGTGCGGTGTGCGCGGCATCGCCGCTTTCGTCCGAAGGATCGCCCGGGGCGCGCACGGTGAAGGCTTTGATATTGGCATGGAGTTCGCGCATGGCCCAGCAGACCAGCGCGGAATCGATGCCGCCGCTCAGCAGGGCGCCGATGGGCACATCCGCCACGAGCCGCAGCCTGACGGCCTCCACCAGCAGCCGTTCGGTTTCCTCCACCGCATCCTCGAAGGAGAGGCGCGCGTCCTCGCCGGTTTCCGGCAGCGCCCAATACCGGCGGCGCGAAAGCCGGCCGTCACGCCATTCCGCGATGGTCGCCGGAGGCAGTTTCTCGATCCCCTGGTAGATGGCCCGGTCGTCGCTGACGTACCCAAACTCCAGGTATTCCAGCACCGCCTGCGGGTCGATCTCGCCGCCCAGACCCGCCGCCCGCAGAGCGCCCACGGTGGAAGCGAACGCGATCTCCCCGTTCCGCGCGCAATACGCCAGCGGCTTGACCCCCAGCCGGTCGCGCACCAGGGTCAGGGTGCGGCGCGGGTGGTCCCAAATCCCGAAAGCGAACATCCCGCGCAAACGGGCGACCAGCGGATCGATGCCCCATTCCCGGTAGCCCCGCACCAGGACTTCGGTATCGCATTGAGATCGGAAAACATGGCCGCGCTGTTCCAACTCGCGCCGGATCTCGAGGAAATTGTAGATGCAGCCGTTGAAAACGACGCCGGTCTCGCCGTCGTCGGAAAGCATCGGCTGGCGCCCGGCCTCGCTCAGATCGATGATGGCCAGGCGGCGATGACCGAGGCTGGCGCCCGGCCAATCCGCCACGCCTTCCGAATCCGGCCCGCGCCGCGCCAGGTTCGCCACCATCTCCCGGACCCCCGCGCCCGCAGCCCGCGGACGATCGAAGGCCACGTACCCAGCTATCCCGCACATAAATACGTCGCTCCCAATCTGGCCGCCGCCACCGTAGGACCCGGCCTTCGGCCCGTCGCAACAGCCTCCACGGGCTGCTGAAACAATCCCAAGATATTGGCCACGGATGAACACGGATGAACACGGATCAAACAAAGATGATTCTTATCCGTGTTCATCCGTGGCCTAAACCGGGTTCTTCCGCATCCTGCCCTACTGCGGCGCTGCCCCCTTCACGACCACCCGCGCCGGGTTGCCCATCGCCACGCAATACGGCGGAACGTCGGTCACCACCACGCTGTTTACCCCTACAATCGCGCCTTCCCCGATCGTCACCCCTTTCAGGATGAAAGCATTCTGGCCGATCCAGGCCTTGCGGCAAATGCGCACGGGCTTGATCTCCTCCGGCCGGGGAGGCAGGTCGGCGATGCGCTCCCTCACATCCTTGGGGTGGGCGTCGGAGTCCATGAACCGGACCCCGCTGGCCACGTTCACGTCCTCTTCGATTACGATTTCCTTGTTCACCACGAACACCACGTTGTGGCCGATATCGACGCGGTCTTTAATGATCAGCGTGGGCTCGTCGAAAATCCGGCCGCTGAAAATGTCCACCTTCCCGAAAAAATTGACGTCGTCTCCAATGCGGATCCGGGCGTGGCCGATCACGAACGGCATGCGGCACAGGCGGAAGCGTTTACCCACCGAGGCGCACCGCCCGCGGAACAGCGGCTCGCGCAGCAGGTAGCTCGTGAGGAAGCTCAGGGCTCCGCGGACGGCCTGCTGGCACGCGAACCCAAGCCGGAGCGCCGGGTGGATCAGCCGCGGCAGGGGCAGGGCGCTGGAGCGGATGGCTTTGGCCGTATCGCGCAGCCCGCGGTAGAACGGCGTTTCGCCGCGCCTGACCTTCAGCATGAAAGACTGGTTCGCCAGGGCGCTCATTGGATGCTGCGGGCCTCCAAAAACTCGATCAGCAATTTCTCCCGGGTGAGCACCCACGCGATGCGGCGGCCCCGGAAGGCGACTGCCGGTTTCGGGGGGCGCGCCAGCAGCGCCCCGCGCGATTTCATTGCCGCCAGCGCGTCCTCCAGGTCGGGAACCTCGTAGCAGACGTGGTGCAGGCCACCGCCCTTCTCGCGTAGAAACCCGAGCACCGGCGAATCCTCCCCCGCCGGCTCGATCAGCTCGATTTGCGCGTCTCCGGGGCGGGTCGCCAGGAACGTCACCTTCACCTTCTGGTGCGGGTCGGCATAAACGCAGCCGTCCCAGCTTGCGCCCAGGGAAAGCGCGAAAGACGGCGCCGCGGCGGCGATATCGGGCACCACGTAGCCCACGTGATGCAGCGCCAGCGGAGTTGGCCCGGCGGTCACGATGCCCGCGTTCCTTCCAGCAGGTATTCCTGAACGCGTTGGAAGGAATCGAGTTCGCCCAGCCGGTCGAAATCCACCTGCATTCCGAACTCCTCCTCGATGACGTTCGCCAGCGTAATGGCCGCCACCGAATCCCAGGCGGCCACGGAAGCCTGGCTGGCGTTTTGGACCTCCTTTTCCGGCAAGCCGGGGAAGACGGTCTGGAAGCAACTGACTAAGCGGGTTGTGATGTCGTCCATTGTTT
Source organism: Terriglobia bacterium (assembly GCA_020073115.1). Lineage (GTDB taxonomy): Bacteria > Acidobacteriota > Terriglobia > Bryobacterales > Bryobacteraceae > BOG-224. The sequence goes on along the minus strand of JAIQFU010000001.1, from coordinate 84,825 downwards.
TGAGCTCGTGTGTAATTCAATTGCCTGGTGATAGAGCGGCGGGCACTCCGCCTCGAACTGGGCGCGCGTGAGCGAGAACGTTCCCCCGGGACGGGCGCCCGTAAGGGAAGCGAAGAAATCCTGGAGCGGACCGTTCTTCGGGGTCGCCGCAAACTCGAACACGATCTCGCTGGGGGCGTAGCGGTCGAACAGCATCTTCAGGCATTGGTGTTCGATGCGCCGCGAGAACGCGCGGCAACTCATGACCCACGTCTGGACGGTCAGCGTCCCGCCGGTCTGCCGGCCTTGAATCACGGCGATCTTGCCGAGCGGGCCGAAACGGTCCTGGTAGGAAACCACGGCCAGCAGCGCTCCCGGCCTCAAAAGATCCGCGCGCCATTCGGCCTCCGCGCGGCGGACGCCGTTCAGGTTGAACTGGTTGGTTTTGTTCACCAGTTCCAGAACGCGCGGGTCCTCGGCGGAAAGACGAAAATCGAACCCAATCACCGCCTCGGCCCGCTCGAGAAACGCCTCCCCGCCGCTTCCGTTCACCGGCGCCTTCTGGAACGCGGCGGATTTCCGTATGCTGTCCAGCCGCAGGCCGTCCTCTGCGGAAATTCTCGGCTTGCCGAAGAGGTCGCGCAGGCGCCGGAGCATGGCGTAACCGGCGGCGTAATCGTTCTTCGGGAAGAGCACGCACTCGATGCCGGGGTGCGCCGCGGCTACCTCGGCCAGTTCCATGGGACTGTCGTCCACGAACACCACGTTGTCGGCGGCGATGTTCCACGTCTCGAGGATGCGCGCGACGGAACCCGACTTGGCGTTCCAGTGGACCTCCAGCGGAAAAATGCCTCTAGAGGGCGCCAGCAGGTCCTCCCGCTCGAAAACCTGCGTCACGGCCGCCGGGTCGTTCTTGCTGGCTACCCCCACCAACACTCCTTCGCCCGCCAGCGCCGCCAGCAGTTTCTGATACAACCCGTGCAGTTGGGAATGGCCGGCCAGGTCCCAACTCACCGCGTGCGGACCGATTTCGCCCACAAGGCCATGCCACAGCGTGTCGTCCAGGTCCGTGATCAGGCCCTTTTTCGGGGGAGGCGGCGACAGCAGGCGCGCCAGCGCTGCGCCCACGGCGGAGGCGTGCGCCACCGTGTACGGCAAGCCCGTCAGGAGATCGGATTTCAGATCGAAGCGGCCGCCCGCGGGCGAGTCCTCCGCCAGGCGGGATGCGCTCACCAGCGAGCAACCCCGCATCCGGGACAGCCGCGCCGCGGCTTGGATGACCATTTCTTCGAGCGCCAGTTCCGCTTCGGCGGATTGCCACCCCGGCGTGTGGAAAACGGGAGGCAGCGGCAGCGTCGGCAGGCAGACGGCCACTGGAATCCCGGACGCAATCCGTTCTATGGCCGCGGCAAGGCGGTTGAGCGCGCCGCGCGCGGTGGAAACGATGTCCGCCAGCGCCCCGGTCCCCCACCCGCCGGCGGAGCGAAACCCCAGCCGCGGGTCCAGGTCGGACCATTCCAGGGCAATCGCCACGGCATCCGCTCCGCCGAACTCGACGCCTTCCAGCGCACCGGCGGTATCGTCGTAGAGTCCGGGGATCACCGTAACCCGCCGGTCAGCCAGGACCTGTTGTAAGTGCGCCGCGAGAAAACTCTGTAAGTGCAACGGAGTGAACCCGCAAGCCAGAATCACCCGGTACGGAGGCGCGTCGGCGGACGCTAGCTGCAGAATCTTCAGCGCATCGGTGATTCGCACTCAACCACACTAGCGAAACCGCCGTTTGCATCGCTGTGTGGAATATTAAGCACGGGCTTAGGAAGAGCGGCGACGAGTACCGGATATCACACCTCGCACGCGTGCTTTCTCCGTAGTCACCTGGAGGATAGCCACAAAAAATAGCTATATTTAGATATGGACATCAGCATCGCTGAGGCCAAGAACCGGTTGCCCGAGATCATCCGGGCCGTCGAGAACGGCGAGAAGGTCGTTATCACCCGGCACGGAAAACCGGTCGCGCAAATCACTCCTCCTCCCGCGGAACGGAGAAAAGTGCGGCTGGGCGGGATGAAAGATCGGATCAAGCTGCTGCCCGGGTGGGATGCTTCTGTAGATCTCGACCATTTCCTGGCGGGAGATCTGTGAACGGCTATCTCCTGGACACAAACACGGCGCTGATCGCTCTAACCGATCCAGACCGTTTGCCGGCGGAGATCAAGGCGGCCGTTCTGTCCGGTCCCAACGTGCTCAGCGTGGTTTCGTATTGGGAGGTGCTGCTCAAGTCCATGAAGGGCAGCCTGCAGGTCGGCGACCCAAGGCTCTGGTGGCATGACACCCTCGAACAACTTGCCGCCACGCCGCTCGCATTGCGGCCTGACCATGTGGCGGAAGTCTATGAGCTGCCCCCCATTCACAAAGACCCTTTCGACCGGGTTCTGATCGCCCAGGCGTCAGTGGAAGATCTCACCCTGATCACGCTGGATGGCGAAATACCGCTATACGCATCCACGCGTTTTCGCGTTATTTCGTGACCTCCGCCGCGGTAGGATGTTTCATCCAGCGATTGCCGCGCCCTCAGGCCCGGCCCGCGGTAAGGAACCGCCGGCGGTACTCGCGATTACGCAACGGCCTTGCGCTCTTCCTTTTCCAGCGCTTCATGGAGAAGCATCTTGAGGTAGGTCTGATAGGCGAGGCCGCGCCGCGCCGCGAGCTTGCGCGCACGCTCGATATCTTCCGGACGGAGCCGGATCGATGTCGGTGGCGTCGCACCGCGCGCCGGCCGTTTACCCTTTAGCCCGTGCTCCGCGGCAAACTCGAACATAGCATCGCTGGTCTGCTCCCACCAGCGGGCCTCCTCGGTCTCGTTGCGGAATTTCGGTGGGTGTCGAATCCCCACGGTTCCGTCGCCCTTACTGTAAAAACCGTATTTTTCCCAGAGCCTTCTATTTTTGGAAGTAGCCACGGTAAGCCTCCCTCTTCTTTTTGTTGGCGGGGTACGCGGTGACGGCGCGGATCCTCCCTCGCCGAAAGGCGTAGATCATTTCGAGGATGCGTCCCCGGTCTGTAATCGCAGCCACCTTCGTCCGCTGCTCGCCATTCACCAGGGCGGATCCAAGCTCGACCGGGTCATTGTTGATCGCCTGCTCGAACTCCTCAGGCGTTACACGGTGGCGGGCAATGTGGCCGCGGTTGGCTTCATCCCAATCAAACCCCGCCGCCGTCTCGCTCACGTACTACATTGTCGCTACACGAAGCCGGCAAAGCAAGGACGCCCAGTTGCCTTATACCCGGGCTGGCGAACTGATCCACCCGCAGTACGTATCATGCAGCGATTGCCCGAGGAGCCCCCAATCGTAGCGCGCCCGCACTAACTCCAGGCCCGCTTGGGCTATGCGGCCCCATACCTCCGGCCGGTCTGCCAGTTCGGCCAGGCATGCTACCCAATCGGCGGGACCGTCCGCGATCAGAATATTTCCACCGGGAGCAACCGCCAGACCCTCGGCGCCTAACGGCGTGGATACTACCGGCGCCCCCGCGGCCATCGCTTCCAGGATCTTCAGGCGCGTGCCGCCGCCGGTATGCAGGGGCGCCACGGCGGCCACGGCTTCCCGGTAGTAGGGGCGGACGTCCGGAACGGAACCGGTAACTTCCACGCTCTTCTCCCCCCGCAGCGCGAGGACCGCCGGCGCCGGGTCCGACCCCACCACCGTGAGCGTCCACCCGGGGAAGCGCTCGCGAACCGCGGGCCAGACCGCGTGCGCGAACCACACCGCCGCCTCCACGTTGGCGTGATAATTCATGGAGCCTACGAACACCACGCGCCACCGGCCCCGCTCGCCGCCGCCGGGCTGGAAGTAGCGCGTGTCCACGCCATTCTCCACTACCGCAATGCGCGCTTCCGGCGCCACGCGGCGCAGTTCATCGCGTTCCCGCTCGCTGCACACAATGTGCCCGAACGCCGCGCGGAGGATCCGGCGCTCGAGCGCCGCCAACCGCCGCGCCGTCGCGGCAGCGTAAGCCGAGCGCAGAAAACCCGCGCGGGCGCCGTAGCGCCGCATCAACTCCGATTCGATGTTGTGCCAGTCGTAGACCACCGGGAGGCCCCGCGGCAGCATGGAGGCGTAGGCCGCCATGTGGATGCTGTCGATGTGCGCCAGGTCGAATCTCTCGGCGGCGAGCGCCGCGGCGAGCGCCGCCCGCATTTCTTCCGACGTGTAATTCACCACCGGGAGGGGCCAGCGGCCAAAGATCCCGCGTGCGATTTTCGCCGGCGTGTACCGGCGCGGCGCCGGGACTGCAACCGCCTTCCGGGGAAACGCCGCATCCGCCCCCTGGGCAGGGTCCCCCGCCCCGGCAAAAAAGAGGTGGACCAGCCCGCCGCGCTCGCCCAACCCCTTGGCCAGATAGTATTCCCGGAGTTTGGCGCCGGTCACCGGCGGAAAGCATTGCCGCGGGGATAGAAAAAGGATGCGCACCCTAGTCGCCGGCGGGAACGCCGGCTGAAGAAACCATCCCGAGCCGCCGAAAGGCGGATTGGATCGCAGTCCGGCCGGCCACAAGTTCCCCCCGGGTGGGGAATCGCAGAACCCACAGCGCCACAAGGAACACCGATACCGACAGCGCCGCCAGGCCGATTTGCGCGGGCAGCGAGGCGGCGCGCGGCAGAAGGTAGACCGGAAGGGCCGCCGCCAGAGACAGGCCGATCTTCGCCATGCGCCCGCTTTCGATGCGATACGGCCGCAGCCGGTACGTCCAGACCACCGATACCACGCCGATTACCGTGAATGCCGCCACCGTGGCGAAAGCCGCGCCCCAGATGCCGTACTTCGGGATCAGGAGAATATACCCCGTCAGGCAGAACAGCGCCCCCAGCCAGTTGCAGGCCGCATCGTAGCCAGGCCGGCCGGCCGCCAGGAAAAGGCAGCGCACGAAATCGCCGACGGCGCGCGTATAGTATGCGGCGACAATGACCGGAACCAGCGCCGCCGCCCCCTGGTATGCCGGCGCCGCCAGGATTTTGAGCGTGGGCTGCGCGCAAACTACGATTCCCAGCCCGAAAAACGACAGCCCCAGAATGACGTAGGTGAACAGGCGCGCAAACACCTCGTCCGCATCGTGCCGCTGCATGATTTGGTAGACCTGGGCGCTCCAGTAGATCTGGAACGCCGCATAAATCACCGCCAGCAGCATGCCCAGCTTGTAGGCGAGAACGTAAATTCCCAATTCGGCCAGCGGACGGTAATGCGGCAGAAAAAAGCGGTCGCCAAAGTGGATCAGGAATACCGCAACGCCGCTCAGGCCAACCGGCGCCGCGAACCTGGCCATGGCCACGAATAACCGGGCGTCGAACGCCGGACGAGACGATCGCAGCCAGTAGACGCCCATGAATGCGCCCGTCACCAACATGGCGGCCAGGCTCGTGGCCAATACTCCCCAGACGTGCAGCCGGTAAATACCCACGAGCAGGACGGTCCCTACAATCGTCACGCCGATCCGCACCATGGTCCCGATGACGTACATCCCGGGCCGGTCCTCCACGCGGACCCAACTGAGCAGCGCTTCCAGAAAGAAACTGGCCGGCATCGTGGCGAACACCAGCCGAAGGTACGGCGCCCCGATCGCGCTGCCGAACACCAGCCGGCTGATCAGCGGGGCAAACGGCCAGCAGAGAAGCGCCACCAGCACGCCCAGGCAGCCCGCCCCGATAATCCCCGTGCTCGCCACCGCGCGCCGCGCCTCCCTGGCTTCGCTGCGGAAGTAGAAATATCCGAGAGAGGACGAAAACTGAAGGCCGAGCACGATCGCCAGAATGACCCCGACCTGCTCCAGAAGGTCCGCCATGCCGTAGTCGGCGGGCGTCAGAAACCGGGTGGTGATGGGCAGCAGCGCCACGGACGCGAGCCGTTGGCCCACAATCGCGATGGAATAGAGCCCGCTGCCCTGAAGAATATTTTTAAAGAGCGTACGCCCGGAGGGAATGCCGGCCTGAGCTGGAGTAGTGGTCATGGAGCGCGAAGGAGAGCCGTCTTCGAATTGGAGGACCCTCGATAAACACTGCTTTTGATTATAAAGCGCCAAAGCCGCGGGCTCCGTAACGAATCGGACGTCGCATCGCCGGAATCACCCCGGGGACGCCGCGAGCGCTTCGGCGAACAGGATTTCGTAACGTTCCGCGACCATATCGACGGAGTAGTTCTCCACCACGCGGCGGCGGGCAGCCTCTCCCAAGCGGGCGCGCAGCTCGGGATCGCCGATCAATTGCAGTACGGCGCCGGCGATCGACGGCGCATCGCCCATCCGGGCGTGGAGGCCATGGACGCCATGGTCGATCAACTGTGTGTTGGCGGGGATGTCGCTGACGACCGGCGGCAGCCCGGCGGACATGGCCTCGGCTAGCGAACACGGGAAGCCTTCGTTGGAGGAGACGAGGGCGAAAACATCCGCCACCTGGAGCCATTGACAGACTTCGGCGGGGGTTTGTCTGCCGGGGAAGCGGACCGACGCGCGGAGCCCGAGCTTTTCGGCCTGCGCTTCCAGGTGTTTCCTCAGAGGGCCATCGCCTACCAGGACGAGCATGGCGTCAGGCGCGTGTCGAACGACGGCGGCGAAGGCCCCGATCAACGAAGCCAGTTCCTTCTCGGGCGCCAGCCGGCCAACGGAAACGACGACGCCGGCCCCGGCGGGAATGCGCAGCCGGGCGCGCAACTCCGCGCGCCTCCCGGGGAGACAAGGGGCGAATTCCAGGGTATCGACGGGGTTCGGCATCCATAGCAGATGCCGCGGCTCGAAGCCGGCCGCCGCCGCCTCCTCCGCCATCCCCGGATTCAGGATCATGACCCGGTGGGCCCACTTCCGCAGCCACCGCAACTCCAGACGGCCCATCCGGGATTGGCGCATCAGGGTGATGATGCTGCTTCCCGAGACCTTCATGACGGCGGGCTTCCCGAGCGAGCGCGCCACGGGGAGGCCAGCGGCCAGATGCAAGCCCTGCATCAGGAAATAGACGAGTTGGTAATGGCGGCGGCGCCGGAACAGGGTCCACGCCACTTCCGCCGCGAACGCGTAGTCCCGGAGGATCCGCGGCCACCTGCGGCCCAAAATTCGGACGGGCACTCCGGCCGGATCGACCCAGCGGGGCGCGTCCGGCATGGGAGGGCCGCCGGCGCACAGGACGGTGACATCGTGCCCGCGCCGCAGCAAGGCCGCGCAAACCCGCTGCGCCTCGATTTCAGACCCTCCCAAAACGGGCGGGTAGGAATGGCAAACCAGGAGCAAGGCGACGCGTGGGATGGAAGCGGCCATCGGGTTCGCGGCAACGAGGGGCAACGGGTCGGCGTTCTTCATATCTTCGGCTGAATCCGGACCCCTAGAGCGGACTGCAGCGGGATGGCGCGGGCCCCATGGCGACTCGTTCCGCGGCCGAAACCCGCAACACGCGGCTGTATGCCTCGACGATGCGCCGGGTTCGCGCGGCCGGCGCAAAACTCGAAACAACCAGTTCCCGGGCCGATTCCGCCAGCCTCCGGCCCAGCGTCTCATCCTCCAGGACGGCTGCTATGGCGTCCGCCAAGGCGCCGGGATTCGAAGGGGGCGCGAGCATAGCGGTCGCGTTATGCGAAACAATCTCGGGCACCCCGCCGACCGAGGTAGCCACCACCGGGACGCCGCTGGCCATCGCCTCCAGGAGGGCGTTGGGAGAACCTTCTGTCACGGAGGACAGCACGGCTACGTCGGCAATCCCGTAGTACGGCGCGGCGGATGGGACCTGGCCCGTTAGAATCAGGCGTCCGGAAATCCCCAGCCGGCCGGCCGTTTCCAGAATCGCCGCGCGTTCCGGCCCGTCCCCCACCACCAGCAACCAGGGCAGGGCGGGCGCGCCGTGCGCCGGGAGCGCATGAACGGCATGCAGCAGGGTATTGTGGTCCTTCTCGCGGGAAAGCCGGCCTACAATCACAATCACCTTGTCGCGGGATCCGATACCCAGGCGGGCGCGCCATTGCCGCCGCGCGGGTGGAACGCGGTCCGCGGCCCCCCACTCCGCATCGATCGCATTGTGCACCACCTCGATCCGGGCCGCGCCCACACCCAGGCGCGTCAACTCCCGCCGGAACGGAACACTGACGGTCAAAACCAGGCTGGCGGCGCGGAGCGACCAGCGGTCCAGCTGGTTGTATACCCGCATCCGCCAGTCCGGCCAGGTATAGCCGTGATGAAACGCCACCCACGGCGCCCCCTTGTGCAGCCCGGCGGCGCGGACCAGAAAATGCGATTTGACGCTGTGCGTCTGCACCAGGTGCGGCTGAAACTCACGCGAGATCGCCCGCAAACGGGACAGTACCCGCGCATCGAAAACCCGGCGTTCGTCTATGGCATAAACCGGTATGGAGGAACGCCGCGCGGCGTCGATAAAACCGTTCTCGGTTGCGGCGCGCCGGAAAACCGCCAGCGCCAGCTCCACCGGTGGTTCCACTTCTCCGAGGTGGCCGGCGAACTGAAGCAGGTTCTTCGCCGGGCCGGTAGTTGTGTTGGCTTCCACCACCGCCAGCAGGCGAATCGCACTCATGGCGTCCCTCCCGGGGCCGGACACCGGAGCGGATCGCCGCCGGGAATATTCGCCAGCATCATGCCTCGCGTGGCGTCGTCGTGTGGGACGAGGAAGAAGCCATCGGGGCCGCCCTTCTCCGGGCCCTTTTTCACCCCGGAAAAGAAGCCGTGCAGCGCGTTCCAGGTCAACCGGCGGTCGTCGCCTTCCACCCAGAGCCAGCTTCTGGCGGGCCGGTCCGCTAGAATCCGCCGGGTGACCCAGACATCCCCGCCCCGCTCCCATGTGGACACGACGGTGCATGCGAAGTCGCTGCGCCAGAATGGAACCCGCGGGCCCAGGGGGACGAGCGACGCGATTTCCGGGAGGGCCTTGCGGTTCAGCGGGTGGAACGGATGGCCTTCGCGCAGCACGAACAACCCGTCGAAAGCATTGAGGACGTACAGGCGGCTGGCCGGGCGAAGCGAGGCCGGCGCGGCCACCCGGCCGGCATCGCTTTCGATCGAAGCATTCACCGCCGGGGCGGAGAGCGCCGCCAGGTTCGCGGGGATGTGCGCGCAACACAACGCCGCCGCCAGCGCGCGAGTCCGGATGCCGAAGTCCCTGTTGGCGAGGGCATACCCGAACCCCACAAACAGTAGGGGCAAGCCGGGAAGATACCGTTCGGGCGATCCGCTTTCGAACATCAGCGCCATGCCGATTTGCGGCAGCATGGCGACGCACGCAAGCAACAGCAGCGCCCGCCCCCTCCGGGAGATCCACAGCAGGACCGCCAGCCCTCCCATGGATATATAGAATAGCGCCAGCTTCAGGAAAGAGACCCGCAGGAGTTCCAGCAAGCCGACCTTGGCGTACGGATCCTTGAACAAATACCACTTGAGGTACACGGCATCGTTGCCGAGTTCGTAAAACGAACGGGCCCATCCCGTGATCATCCGCAGAAGCTTGCGGTCGCGAAGCTGCGTGTCGCTGCTGCGAATCCAATTCGCCAACCCGCTCCAACTGGTGACGTGAACCGCGGCCGCGGCGGCGCCGTACGCAACCAGCAGGGTAAGCCCCGCGGCGGCCAGGAAGACGGCGCTCCAGGAGACATCCTCCCGCCTTTTGCCGGGCTTCAAAATCGGGCCGGCGAGCAGGATGGCTGGAAAAGAAACCACGTAGGGGAGCCAAAACAGCGCGGCGAGCGCCGCCAGGACACCGCTCAAGATGGCGGCGCGGGACGGCCGCCCCGAAGAAAACCCCGCCAGGTAGAGAGACGCCAGGCTGCAAGCCAATCCCGGCAGGTACGAAGCTCCCGAGCGCGAGTAGTTCAGGACCACGCTGAGACACAGAAAACCCGCCGCGGCGGTGAACGCCGCCACGTTGCTTCGCGTAACGGCCCACGTCATCTTTTGGACCAGCGCGGCGCAAACGAAACCGGCCAGGACGCTGACCGCGACCAGCAGAAACGCGATGGCCGTCTGCCGGTCGCCATCGAAATACGGCGCCGCCGCGCCCAGGAAGACCCGGGAAAGCAACAGCCCGGCGGGGCGCAGGAGCAGGTGGGCGAAGTTCCAGATCTCGATGGAATGCGCCGTGCCGCGTTCCAGCGCGCGCTCGATGTCGAAAGCGTACCAGACGGTGTCTCCTATGTATGTAGGACGCGTAAACGCAAGCACTGCCGCGTAGAGCGCGGCGAGCCACAGCATGGGCGCGCCGGCCCACCCGCGCTGCCGCGCCGGGACGCTGACGGCCGCGGTGGAGTTCGACGGGAGCGACGCGGCAGAGTTCGACGGAAGCGGCATGGAATGTGTTCTGCGCCCCACCCAGCAACCCGCATTCCAGGTGTCTGCTCACACCGGGCCAAATCGTACATGGCTTGACATATTGCGAAACGCCGCGTCAGACTTTGATTTGGCGTGCGCCGGGAAGGTCGCGGCGCGCCTGGGAGGATGACACCCTTTGAAGTTGCTACGCGTACTGTCGATCGCCGCTTGGGTGGCGCCGCTGTTTGCGCAATACGCCGGGCCGGCGATCCTCACCCGCGGCGAAGCCCCGGCCGGCTTACAGGGCGCCCAGATCAGCTTCCGCCCTTTCTTCGAGTTCAGCAGCGTTTACGATACCGGCCTTGCCGGCGTGGGAGTCGATTCGAAGGGGCAGCTCGGCAATACGGCGGCTTTCGGACTCACATTCACCGGCGGCGTCAGTGGGGCGCATAGCTGGAAACATACCAGCCTGGGATTGGATTATCGGGGGTCCGTCTACCACTACACCAAGACAACGTATTACGACGGCTCCGATCAATCGTTAATGCTTAGCCTTTCCCATCAATTCACCCGGCATACGAGCCTCACCCTGCGGGAGAGCGCCGGGCTGTACTCGCGCCCCTATGGGATGTACGGGCTGCCGAGCACGATAGCCTTCGACCCCGCGACCACCTACAACCCCACCACGGATTTTTACGATAACCGGGCGTTCTATGTCAGCAGCCAGGCCGACTACACGATTCAAAAAAGCCAGCGCCTTTCTTTCAACCTCGGAGGCGACGGTTATCTGGTCCGCCGCCGCTCCACCGCGCTCTTCGGGGTCTCGGGAGCCGGAGCGCGCGCCGACATGCAGTATCGTTTCAGCCGCCGGAGCACGGTTGGCGTCGGGTATAACTACGAGCATTTCGCCTATCACGGCATTTACAGCGGCACCGATTTCCATAGCATCGTCGGCACGTACGGCGTCCGGATCACCCGGAACCTGGAATTCTCGCTCTACGGCGGAATCCTGAGAGCCGAAACGACATTCATTCAGAGCGTTCCCATCGATCCCGCCATCGCGGCCGTGATCGGAATCTACTCCGCACCCGTAATCAACCACCGCATCGACCACGTTCCCAACATCAGCGGCCGGCTGTCGCGGCGGTTCGAAAAGGGCGTCGTATACCTCAGCGGCGGGCATTCCGTGACGCCCGGCAACGGCCTGTTCCTCACGTCCGTCATGACCACCGGGGTGGCGGGATATACCTATACCGGGATTCGGCATTGGAGCTTCGCAATCCAGGCGCTATACGATCGCGGCGATTCGATTGGGAACTATCAGGGCACGTACGGTGACCTCGGCGGGAACCTCACCGCATCGCGGCAGATTGCCCGGTCCCTGCACGCCGTGGCGAGTTTTTATGCGCGCCGGTATCAGAGTGCGAGCTTCAGCGGGTACAACCGCCTCATCTACACCGCAACCTTGGGCCTGGGCTTCTCCCCCGGCGATATCCCGCTGCGGATCTGGTGAGGCGCCGGCGGCCCGGCCGCAGGGATCCCCTTATTACTAAAGAGGCCTTCTTACACCTATATATCCGTGTCTATATGCTACAATCCTGCCCAGGATTGTGCGTGGGAATGAGGAGGCCGGACCATGGATCTCAATTCGAAGCTCGTAAATTCCGGATTGCGCCTCAAGGTCCTTCAGGCCGAGAAACCAGTCTTCGATGCGTGGGTCGAGCGCGTTGATGGGAACCGGATGTTGGTGACGTGCGGCGCGCCGCTGGCTGTCGGCGCGGCCGTTCAATTGGATACTCCCGATCGCATGCTCCTCGCCGAAGTCCTCTCCTTCGAACGCGTTCCCGACGGAACCCAGGTGTTGCTGGAGATCCAGCATGCGCTTCTCTGGAGCGACGTGCAGCAGGTCCGCGCCGGTTTGCGCGCGCCTGTCGCTTCCGACTCGAGAGCGAATGCGGCGGGAGTGTGATCCCATGAACGGCTGCGCGGCGGCAGGCATGCGATTCAGCTAGCAGGTCCTATGGCCACTCTGATCTGGCTGGGGTTGAGGGCTTTCGTTTTTTCGCTTATTCTTACGCCTATTATCCGGGATATTTTCCGGGTCTACGATATCGTAGACCACCCGGATTCCGGACGTAAGATTCACCCCCATCCCATTCCGCGGGTCGGCGGGATAGCAATCGCTATCTCCTACGTACTCGCCTCATTTTTCACCCCGGATTCCCAACTGGACGGAGCTCCCCTCGTCATGCGGCTGCTTCCGTCTTTGAGCGTCGTTTTCACCATCGGGCTCATCGATGATTTCGTCAGCCTCAAACCCTGGCAGAAATTGGCCGGCCAGACCGTGGCCGCGGTCATGGCGTATTGGGCGGGCGTGCGGGTCCTGACCGTCGGCGGGCACGCCACCGGGAACTGGTCTACCTTCCTGATTACGATCCTCTGGCTCCTGGCCTGCACCAACGCTTTCAACCTCATGGACGGGCTGGATGGCCTGGCCGCCGGAATCGGCCTGCTCTCTACCCTGACCATCTTCATCGGGGCCGCCATCCACCACGACACCGCCCTGATCATCGCCACCCTGCCCCTGGCGGGATGCCTGCTCGCGTTTCTCTGCTACAACTTCAATCCCGCCACCATTTTCCTCGGCGATTGCGGAAGTCTGCTGATCGGATTCCTGTTAGGCTGTTACGGCGCCATCTGGACCCGGAAATCTCTCACCGTCCTGAGCATGATGGCTCCGCTGATGGTTCTTTCGCTGCCCTTGCTCGATGTCGTGCTGGCCATCTTCCGCCGCTTTCTCCGCAGTAAGCCGATCTTCGGCGCCGACCGTGGCCATATCCACCATCGCCTCATCGACCGCGGCCTTTCGCCGCGCCGCGTCGTCCTGGTCATTTATGGGGTTTGCGGCATCGCGGCCGCCTTCGCCCTGCTCCAGAGCTTCACCAGCAACCGGTACGTCGCGCTCGTGCTGGCGGTCCTGTTCGTTCTCATTATTCGGATGGGCATCCGCTACCTGGGATACAAGGAATTCACCCTGGCCGGCCGGGTCTTCCGGATCCGTACCTTTCAGCGGGTTCTCGATGCGCAGTTCGCCATGGAGAACTTCTCCACCGCGCTCCGCGCCGCGGATACGCCGGAAGACTGCTGGCATGTCATCCGCCAGCATTACAGCGTTCTGGGGTTCAGCGCCGTCCATTTTCAAGTGAACGGAACCTCTTACCGCGAGTGGCCGCCGCATGTCACCGAGCCGGAATACTGGACGATACGAATCGGGTTTTCCGAAAACGGTTTTATCGAGTTGGCGCGGGATTTTCACGGCGATGACATCCATTCGGCGATAGGTCCCCTGGCCGATGTCTTGCGCGTCGCGCTGACCGAACGGCTGGGGGGAAAGCCCCGCGTCCAAGCCGCTGGAGTTTCGTGATCTCATGCGTAGTCTGTCGCAAAGAGCCGGGCCGTTGGCCATCCTCGATTTTCTTTTGATGATCGGCTGCTACGTGCTCGCCACGTATCTCTGGCGGGGAAACGGCGCGGCCGTCTACCTGATTTACGACAATGGCCTGAGCGCCGATGTCCTGACCGCCGGCGGCGTCCTCATCCTGCTGTATTTTCAAGGACTGTATGCCGCGCAGCGCCGGCAGGTGGGACTGGATCTGGCGCTCCGCCTCACAACCGCGCTGGGGATGGCTTTCCTCCTCGAAGCGGGGGTCTTCTACCTGCAAAGAGACCTGGCGCTGCCCGTAACCCTCATGCTGTTCGGCAGCGCTCTGGCCTTTGTCGCCCTGCTCCTCAGCCGCTTCGTCTACTATGGCTTGCTGTCCGGAAGCTTCGGCCCCGAACGCATCCTGCTGGTGGGCGCCACGCCCGTGAACCGCGCCATCGCCGCGCGCATCCTGGCCAGGCCCGAGTTCGGATATGCCGTCGCCGGTTTTCTGGACGACGCCATCGAGCCCGGGACCGTTCTGGAAGGCGCCCGAGTCCTGGGGCCGGCCAGCGCCCTGTCCGAGATCCGCCGCACCGTCGCCTACCACCGCATCGTCGCCGACTTCTCCGGCGCGACAGCTCCGCTCAGCATGGTGGATCATTGCGGCATTCCGGGCTTCCTCGAAAAGCCGGACGCTCTTTATGAGATGCTCTTTGCGCGGGTCTGCGGAATCCACCCGGCGGACGTGCTCTTCGGCGTCGAGTTCGCCCCGGCCAGGCCGAAAATCGTGCTGCAAACGATCTATGCCAATCTCCTCGTGCTGGCCGCCCTCGCCGTACTTTCGCCGCTGATGCTCTTGATCGCGGCGCTCATTCGCATCCTCCACGGCGGGCCGGTCCTGGAGGCCCAACTCACCACCGGCTGGCGCCTCACCCCGTTCACCCGCTTCCGTTTCCGCTGCCACGAGATCGTCGAGACCCCGGCCGGAGCGCGGCGCCAGGCGACCTCTCTCGGCGTCTGGCTGCAACGCCTTCGCCTCGATCATCTTCCCCAGTTGCTGAATGTACTCCGGGGAGAGATGGCCCTGGTGGGTCCGCCCCCGCTGCGCGCCGATTTCGCCAACGCGCTGATCGAGACCCTGCCGCATTACCGGCTGGCATACTCGGTGAAACCGGGACTGGTGAGCTGGAGCCTGCTGAATAACGCCGCCGACGTGATGACCGCCCTCGAGTACGATCTCTACTACGTCAAGTCCATCTCCCCTTCCCTGGATTTTTCCATCTTTCTGCAGGCGTTTACGCACCCTCGTTTCCAATCGCAAGCGGAGATGGCGGCCGGCGACCCGGCGCCGGGGGTCTGAATGGCGGCTCCGTTTTTCCTGGCGGCGGGGACGGCGATCGTTTTTTACATCCTCATCGGGTATCCGGTTCTGCTTGCGTATTTCTTCCGGCGCTCCGCGCCGCCGGTGAAGAAAGACCCGCGGTTCCGCGCCTCCGTTTCCGTCCTGCTGGCGGTGCATAACGGCGAGCGTTTCATTCGGAAAAAGCTGGAATGCCTGCTCTCCCTGAACTACCCGCGCGAGCTGGTGGAGATCCTGGTCGTCTCGGATGGGTCCACGGATGCGACGGAGGCGATTGTGGAGTCGTTTTCAGATCGCGGCGTGCGCCTCCTGCGCGCTCCGCGGGGCGGCAAGCCGGCGGCGCTGAACCTGGCTTTGCCGCACGCCTCCGGTGAGATCCTGTTCTTCACCGACGTCCGGCAACTCATCCATCCCGATTCGCTGTCGCATCTGGTAGCGAATTTCGCCGACCCGGCCGTCGGCGCGGCCACCGGCGAACCCCGGTTTCTCGATCCGAACCTCACCGGCGAACAGGCCGACATGGAAGTCTACTGGCGCTACGAGCTTTGGGCCCGCCGGCGGCATGCGGAAATCGACTCGGCCTGCAATACCACGGGCTGGATTTACGCGCTCCGCCGCAGTCTTGCCAGGCCGATTCCCGCCGACACCCTCACCGACGACGGCGTGATCCCCTTAAACGCCCTGTTCGCGGGCTACCGCGTGATTGTCGACCCGAAGGCGCTCGCATTCGATTACCCCAACATCGAGGGCGGCGAGCTGCGCCGAAAGATGCGAACGTTGGCGGGCCTCTGGCAGGTCCACGTCCGGTCGCCGCGGCTGTTCACCCGGGCCAACCGGATGCGCATCCATTTTCTTTCCCACAAGACGTCGCGCCTGGCGCTGCCGTGGGCCATTTTGCTGATATGGGGCGCGACGTTGGGACTGGCCGCCTCGCCCTTCCGCACGTTTCTTCTCTCGGACGAACTGCTGTTCGTCGCCTTTGCGCTGAGCGATTACCTGGTCCCCGGGAACTCCTGGATCAAGCGCATCTCGTCTCCCGCCAAGAGCTTCTTCGTGATGAATGCCGCGGCGCTGCTGTCGATCGCCGTATTCGTCGTTCCGCCCGGGTGGCTGTGGCGTCCCACCCGCATCGCACCGGAGCCTCAGCCGCGCGCCTAGGGGAGTGCGGCGAAAATAGCGTCGCGTATCGGCCCAGGCCGCAAAGCGGGGCTGCAAAGCGGGGACTGGCTCGAATTTCGCCGCCTTTGCGAAACTTCGTGCCTGTACCCGGTTTGCCCTTGCACGGATCGTACCGGGCTGCAAAGCGGGGACTGGCTCGAATTTCGCCGCCTTTGCGAAACTTCGTGCCTGTACCCGGTTTGCCCTTGCACGGATCGTACCGGGTGGCGGCTCCCTCCTTCCAACCCGGCGTCTCTGCGCCTCGGCGGCTAATCCAAAAACGTGTCACTTTTCTTCCGCCCCCGTACCGATCAGACGGCTAGATCCAGCCCCGAAGGTAGTAATAAACGATCTTCACCGTTTCGACCGCTTCGTCCTGAAAGGCGGGCCAGCGCCGCCAGAAACGCGTGGAGCGCTTGAGGGCGTCGGGGACCGGGCGCGGCAGCGTCGCCAACCCCGCCTTGCGGAATGCCCGCTGGGCCCGAAACATATGGAAGTCGCTGGTCAGCAGCACCTTAGAGCCGCTCTCCGCCGCCAGCAGGCGGGCCGTGTACAAGGCGTTCTCGCGCGTGGACCGGGACGCGTCTTCGGTCATCAGCTTCTCCCGCGGCACGCCGCGGCACGCCAGCAGCTCGCCCATTTCCGCGCCGACTTTGTATCCCACCGGAACGACCTTGCGGAAATGCCCCGTCTGGTACGCCCGCAGCGCGGATACCGTACGGAAGATGCTGCCCTCGGCGGGAATCCCGTCCGAAAAATCCCCGTCCCCCAGCACGATCAGCATGTCACCCTCGGGATCGTCCCATCTCCCCGCGAGGGCCCGGCCATACCAGGACGTGAGCGGCGTAAACGTGACCAGCAGGACGAGCAGCCCCAGCGCCGCGCAAAAACCGGCCAGAACCCGCCGAAGCCGCCTCACCGCCAGAAACCACGGGTGTCGATGACGACTTTTTCCAGCAGCAGCCGCCGGTCCACCCCTTTGAACTGACGATGGTTCACCAGCAGCAGGATGATATCCGCCTTGTCGCAGGCTTCGCTCAGGTTCGCCAGCGTCAACTCCGGAAAATCGCGGAGCGAACCGGGGAGTTCTTTGATATGAGGCTCCACCACCAGCAGCGTTCCCGTCCGTTCCTCCGCCAACTCGCGGACGATTTCCATCGCCGGGCTTTCGCGCAGGTCGTCGATATCGGCTTTGTAAGCCAGACCGAGACACGCGATCACGGGCGCGCTGAACCGGGCGGCGCGCTGCTTCACCTTGCATACCACCTGCCGCGGCTGGGCATCGTTGATTTCGCGCGCCGTGCGGATCAGGCGGGCCTGCGCGGGAGCGCCGTGCACCAGGAACCACGGGTCCACCGCAATACAGTGCCCGCCCACGCCGGGGCCCGGCTGCAGGATATTCACCCTGGGGTGGCGGTTCGCCAACTCGATGACGTTCCAGGGGTTGATATCGAAAACGTCGGCGATCGCCGCCAGTTCGTTGGCGAACGCGATATTCGCGTCGCGGAACGCGTTTTCGCTCAATTTCGCCATTTCCGCGGTGCGCGAATCGGTGATGAAGCACTGCCCTTTCAGGAACGTGTTGTAGAGTATAGCGGCGCGCTCGGCGCAGCGCCGGGTGATCCCGCCGATGATGCGGTCGTTGTAGACCAGTTCGTGCAGCACATGGCCGGGCAGCACCCGCTCCGGACAGTAGACCACGTTCACGTCGGCCGCTTCGGCGGCCTGGTGGGGAAAGCGCAGATCCGAGCGTTCCCGCGCCAGCCAGCGGGAAAGCTGTTCGGTGGTTCCCACCGGCGAGGTGGATTCCAGGATCACCAGCGCGCCGCCGCGGAGATGCGGAGCGATGGAACGCGCCGCTTGCTCGATGTAGGAGACGTCCGGGGCGTGATCGTCCTTGAAGGGCGTTGGCACCGCGATGATGAATGCGTCCGCGCCCTCCAGCCGGGAAACCGCGCGGAGCCGGCCGGAGGCCACCACGCCGCTCACCACCGCCTCCAATTCCGGTTCGACGATGTGGATCCGGCCCTGGTTGATGGTGGCCACCACGTTCGGGTTCACATCGACGCCCACGACCTGGATCCCGTGAGTGGCCAGAATGGCCGACGTCGGCAGCCCGATGTAACCCAGGCCAATGACGGCAACAGTTTGGTAATCCATTTCGATTCCGGTGCGAAGAGCCTATAGTACTCTGCCGCGGCCTTACGGCTGAGCGGGCGCGATCCCCGAAAAACGCGGCGAGAAGACATGGTGGAGCACCGGAAGGTCCACGAACAGCAGCGCAATGAGCGCCACGGCGCAGATGGTGACCGGTATCAGCAGCCGTTTCTCTTTGTACAGGTATTCCGGGTTCTGCACGGCGCTGTTCGGCTCGAACGCGAGCTTGAGGTAAACCGCCATCACCACCGCCACCAGCGGGAAGCTGAGCACCAGTTCCATGCGGTAGCGCACCAGGAACGCGCCGAAAGTCAGCATGGCGAAAGCGGCATAGAACATCACCGAAACCAGCAGCCGGGGCTCGTCATAATGCGCGAACGACCGCCGGTACGCCGCGCTCACGGCCGGATTCCCGATTTCCCGATACTCCGCGAAGCGTTTGATGCCCATGAAGTAAGCGCCGATCATCCAGTAGCAGACCAGCAGGGAGCCGGGCGGCAGGCTGGGCGTCCGGGTGATGTACCAGCCCGCCAGCATGCGCAAGGGGTTGTTGACCGCTTCGCTGATGACATCCAGGTACGGAACGTCTTTCGTGCGCAGCGGCGGGATGTTGTAACAGATGCCCATCAGCCAAAGCGCCCCCAGGCTCGCCGCGAACGGTATGGAGATAACCCAGGCCGCCGCCATGCCGGCCAACATGAACGCGATCCACAGGCAGTAGGCGATGGGCACGGAGACCAGCCCCGCCGGGATGGGGCGCATCCGCTTGGTGGGATGATAGCGGTCGAACGGCGCGTCCATGATTTCGTTGATGATGTAATTGCTCGACGCGATCAGGCCGACCGCGACCAGGCCCAGCGCCGTGCGCATTCCCAGGCCCAGGTCGATTTTGCCGGATGCCGCGACGCCGGTCAGAATGCCGGGCAGGACGAAGACGTTCTTCACCCAGTGATCGAACCGCGCAATTTTCAAATAGGGCGTCCACGAGGGCTTGGTTCTGGCGAGGGTGGGCTGCATGCGATTGGTTCCCCTTTCCTATGTCCGGGCCGCCACCCACGCGCGCACCGCGGGCCAGGTGGGTAATGAAGTGAAGCCCGCCGGGGCGGCGGAGCAATTCCCGAGCAGGACTCCCGGGACCCCGCCGGCCGCCGCGGCCGCCATGTCGACCTCCATGCGGTCGCCTACGAAAACAGCCTGATGCGGCTCTACGGCCATAAGGGCCAGCGCCTTGAGCAGGCCCGCCGGGTTCGGCTTGAAGCTGTCCACATCGGCGTCCTGCGCAGTCACGATGGCCGTGATGTACGGCGCCAATTCCAGCGCGTCCAGCTTCTTTCGGGCGGGGTAGTCGGAAACAACCGCCAACGGGAGGCCCGCCGATCGCGCCCACTGGAAGAACTCCATCACGCCGGGAAACCGGGCGCGGCGCACCGCCGCCAGGGGCGCCTCTTCCATCCAGCGCCGCACCGTCGCAGCCACCCGCTCGGCAGGCTGCCCGGCCCGCTCGGCCGCGAGCTCGACCTGCCGGGAGGCGACGTTTCCGCCTGGAGATTTCCGAATCTGCTCCTGGGCCTCCCGGTATGCCCGGATGGCTCGCATCGCCTCGCACCCCTGGCGCGGATGGAGCGCCGCGAATGCCGCGATCCGCATGGCCATATGCCGCCGGACGGCTGCGTGGCCGAACAAAGTGCCATCCAGATCCAGCGCAATCCCCCTGATCCGCAACGGTGAACCCCAAATGCCGCGCCGATGGCGGCCCGAGTGTTTAAGAGCTTATATTACCCGTTTTCCGGGCCAGGCTGTCGATAATCGAATCCAGTTGCGCCGCCTGCCTCTTGGCTTCGAAGAGATCCTCGAACCAGGCATTGAAGCGGACCGGAGTGGAGGGAAGGCGGAAGAATTGGAGCAACTTGGCGTCCACGGCATCGGGCGGATCGCCGGGATGAATGCACACGTGCGGCACGCCGGCATTGGCGAGGATGTATTCGGCGGCCGACGACGGCGGCGCGACGGCGAGGATGGGCCGGCCGATAGCCAGGTACTCGAAGAGCTTTCCGGGAACCTGTACCTTGCTTTGCGGTTGCAGCAGCAGCAGGAAATCCGCCTCTTCGCTGATCTGGCGCGCCTGGTCCCGGGGAATGTTGTCGGGGCGGAAGTCCAGCCATTCCTCTTGGACGCCGCGCCGGCAGAGTTCCTGGTCGAGCCCCGAATTGTATCCGACGCATCCCACCAGCAGCATCCGTATTCCGCGCGTCTCCGCGCACTTTGCCCGCAGCCTCGCCAGGGATTCGAGAATCAGATTGGGATTCCTGCCCACATAGAGCACGCCGGCATGGACCAGCAGCCGGTAAGGCCGCTCCGGGATGGGCCGCGCGGAGGACCGCTCTTCGGCGTCGAACCCATTCCAGATGGCGTGTATTTTGGGCTTCCGCCGTGGAAACGCTTCGGCCCACTGCTCCGCCAGCGGTCCGGTGTTGGCCACGATCGCGCCGGCAGTGCGGGCCGTTACCGCCCGCAACCCGAAAAACACAGGACTGGCCAGAGGGAAGCGGGCGGCGTCGAAGTTGACGAGGGGATCCCGAAAATCCGCAATCCAGGGTATGTTCTGGCGAAGCGCGGTTAGAAAACCCGCCAGGAGCGATCCCGCGGGCGGATACGACGAGAAGACTACGAACCTTCGCCCCGGATTCCGCCGGAGAATCTCCCGGCACCCCCGGGCCGCATCGAGCGCCCATGCCATCCCCGTGTCCGGGAGGGCGTATTTGCGGACCGCGCGCTCGATCTGCGCCTTGAGAGGAAGGCGGCGCTTGACCGGGGAAGCCCAGAATGCGGCAGTCGGATCGGGGACAAAGTGGATATCCGGAGCGGCGCCGTCCGCCTGGGGAGCGGCAGTGATCACGTGGCAGCGGCGTCCGGCCCGTTTGAGATATTTGTAGAACCGGTACGGCCTGGCGCCGCCGATGGCGGGATCCGGCGGAAAGTGGTAGGCAATCAGGATCACTTCCGCTTTTTCCGCGTCCATTCTGGTAACCGGGCTCCCCCTCCGCGCGCCCCGGCAGCAGCCAGAGTAACAGACTGCGCGCCTGAAAACGAGATGATTAACAGTAACTAAAGATCGTTTTGTCTCTGTGTGTTATCGTGAGTTGCCGAGGTCTCTCGTTGTCCCCAACCGCGCTCCAATCCAGCTATCGGGCGCCCGCGGCGCCTTCGGCCGCCAGCGATCAATCGGAGAACAACCCGCTCCGCCACGTCGCGTTCAAAATCGCGCTGGGGCTGATCTTCCTGCGGTTCGGGATGTTTCACTTCCTTCTGCTCAAGCTGACGCACGTCAACTTCCACCTGATTCCCCTTTTGGGATTGCCGGTGATGCTGGGGGTAGCCCTTTCCGGAGGTCTCCGGCGCACGTTTCGGGGCCATCCGGCGCTGTACTGGAGTCTCTATGCGCTGTGGCTGATGGCAGCCGTCCCCTTCAGCACGTGGCGCGGAGGGTCGTTGACCACGGTCGTCGGGTTCACTTTGGTCGAGTACCCGATGATGTTCATCCTGGGAGGGCTGGCCTCGAATTGGCGGGAGTGCCGATCGGTGCTGCATGCCATTGCATGGGGCGCCGTCGTCAGCGTGTTAGCAGGGTTCCTGATGCGAGGCGGGCGCGAGGGGGCGCGGATGGCGCTGGAGTTGGGCACCATGGCCAATGCCAACGACTACGCGGCGCACCTGCTGCTGGTGCTTCCCTTTGTGTTGTGGGTGGGATTGCGATCCAGGTGGCTGCGGGTTCCGGCGCTCGGGGTTTTCGCGCTCGGCTGTTACATGATCCTGATGACCGCCTCGAGAGGCGCCGGCATCGCCCTACTGGCGTGCTTACTCTTCCTTCTGGTGCGGGCGCCGGGACGTTGGCGTGCGGCGGTGATCATCACCGTTCCGGTGGCGCTGCTGCTTCTTCTGACCGTGGTCCCGAGCTCCGTCTGGACCCGCCTGCGCGCTTTGCGGATGGACACCGCGGGCGCGACCGAGGCGGTTGAGTCCATGATGTTGCGGCAGCGAACGCTCCAGCGGGGCGTTGCCGAGACGCTGCGCCATCCCTTTTTGGGCGTCGGACCGGCGCAGTTCCAGAACGTCGCGGGCCAGGCGGAGAAACTCTGGCTGGTGCCACACAACACCTACGTGGAAATCTCGAGCGAATGCGGCATCCCCGCGCTGATTGCCTACCTGGCGGGAATCGTTTCGACATTTCTGCTGTTCCACTCGACCTACAATCAATGCCGCCGGCGGGACGATTGTAACGATATCCGGAACGCCGCACTGTGCGTGATGCTCGGGATGGTGGGTTACTGCGTGGCGAGCACATTTTTGAGCCTGGCCTATACGTTTTA
Source organism: Terriglobia bacterium (assembly GCA_020073115.1). Taxonomy (GTDB): domain Bacteria; phylum Acidobacteriota; class Terriglobia; order Bryobacterales; family Bryobacteraceae; genus BOG-224. The sequence continues at coordinate 62,096 of JAIQFU010000001.1, read as the reverse complement.
CATGCCGGCGCTGGGGGGGTTCGCGGTGGCGCTCGCCCTGGCCGCTCGCCGGGAGATCGGGGAAAGGGAAACTCTTTCCGCCGCCAGCGGAGCAACCGCCGGCGGCCGCCCCTGGGCCGCGGCTAAGCCGGCCGCGGTTTTCTCCATAGGGCCTGTCGCGCCGCGAAAGCAGCGATAGTCCGAGCGGGCCTCACCCCGCGCAAGCAGGGAGCGCCGGCCGGCGGACCCACGGATAAGACGTTTTGCGTTATCCGTATTCCTCTGTGGCTAATCATTCCGTTAGTTTTTCCCTGCGCCCTTCGCCAGGTCGCGCCGGAGATAGAACCGGTTCCCGTTCTTCTCGGCAACCTGCACGTAGCGGGAATTCAGGTACTGCGCAATAAGCGGATCCAACTCGAAGCCGTGCTGATTTCTGTCGTTGAAGTAACAACAGGAGGTGGCGAGGGCGTCCACCAGCAGGTCCGCCGGCCTCCGGCGCAGGTCTTGCAGGAAACGGTCGCGGTAAAACGGGTCGCTGTTCCCGGGACCGTATACGAACGCCGCGCCGGCCGTATCGCGTGTGGCCGCCGTGCGCCCCGAATCGACGTACAACCTGGAATTCCAACCCCAAACCACAATACTCGCTCCGGGCCGGGTCAATTTTTGGATCAACGCGCCCTCCTCGGAGGCCAGGGTGGAAGGAGGGACCGGAAAGAGGTTATACGGCAAAAAACTCACCTGGTACCTGGCGGCCCCCAACGGTACAGACAGAAAGATCAAAGCGAAGGCCAGCCCCGGAAGCCGCCTGCGCGGCTTGATGGTTCTGAACCCCGCCAAAACGGGTTCCTCCCGGTCGTAGCACCGGAGGAGCAACCAGCCCGAAACGGCGCATAGCGGGATGGCCAACAGCAGCAGGTAATGGGGAAACATGCGGTGCGGCGCATAGACCGCGTAGGTGGCGGCCAACGTGACGGCGCCGGCCAGCACGCCAAACCAGTTTTTTTCCGGATCCCCGCCGGCCCCGGTGATGAGCAAAAACACCACCGCCGCGGGCGCGGTGAGAAAGCACAAAACCACGGCCATTTCGAAAACCGAAGGCGCGCAGGACCCCAGGTACACCCAGCCGGCGATGAGCGCTACGCTCAGGCCGGCGAGTTCGAGGAAAAGCGGATATTCGCTGCGCGGCTGGCGCCGCAGCGCACGAAAGACCCCGCATGCCAGCACAACCAGCAAACCGAGAAAATAGAATTGAAATTCCCGGGTCAGCGCAAGATAGGACGTAAACTGCGAAATGTCCGAAAGAAACGACGCGTTCCGGACGGCGCCGGGGTAGTTCCAGTTTCCCCGGATATACGCCATCAGGAAGGTGCGCCAACCCCCCACCGCCAAACAGACGGCGGCATTTGCGGCGGGGAGCGGCGCCAGTCCCGCCAGGTAAAAAACGGCCGGCCGCCAGAACCGAACCCGCTTTTCGGTGCAGTAGACCCTGGCCAGCGCCACCAACCCCGCCGCGCCCACGATGGGGACCGCCTGCATCTTGCTGAAAAACGCCACTGCCGCGAGGGCGCCCAACCCGGCGATCGGACCTCGGTAGCGCTCCGGCCTGCGGATCGTCCGCGCGGCCACGAACACCGCCAGAGACGTCAGCAATAACGACACGTGCTCGGAGCTGTAGTGGATGAAATCGGGGTGCGAGACAACCGAAAAAAATACGAACGCCGGCACGATCGCGATGCGGGCAATGTGCTCTTCGCCGAATTCTCCGAACGCCCGATAGAGGAAATAGAGGCTGCAGAGGATCAGAAGCAGCGCGATTACCCGCCCGGATGCGTAATCCGGCGACAAGCCGGCCGCCGCCGGCAGCATGAGCGGATAGATATTTCCCGGACCGGTCGATCCGCAATCCACGGACCGGAAAAAGACCGGGTCTACGAACAGCTTCTGCGCCGCCGCGAGGAATTGGCTTTCATCCGGATTCGCGGGCCCCCCCAGGAACACCGGGAAGCGGCAGACCAGAAGTCCCACGCCGAGGCTGCCGAAAAACAGAGCCCGCGAACAAAGGATCCGCCCCGCCCGCCCGCGAAGGGGAAATACTCCCCGGGCGGAATACAGGTTCAATAGCGCCAGGGCCGCCGGAAGGATGAGCGCGATGAGGCACCAGTTCGTCCAGTCCTTCGCCAACACTTCCGTGTACTGATAGTGGCTTATGAAGAGAGTAAGAAGCGGGTATAAGAGATGCCGCAGCGTGCGCGGGGAGTCGATCGGCTGTGGCGCGAATGTCGCGATCCGATAGATGCATACCGCCGCAAACAGGCCGCACAGGGTCCGAAATACGATCTTTTTCGGGAACTTCCGGGGCGCGGCTTGGGCTGGTTCCCCGTTCGTGGCGGCGTGGGTCGCGCTCACCGCTAGAACGGCGCTCCCTATCGGGCGCCGCTCGTCTTCATCCGGCGCGGCGACAGCCTTCGGCCGCCCCGCGGTTCCCGAACGTTTCCCGTGTGTTTTCTGCGCCATCCCTGGGTTTCAACGCCGCTTCGTGGGTTTCGAGAAGGAAGATACCTATTACAGCACACCACGCGCCCGGAGATGCTCTGGCGCAAATACCACGCAGTTAGGATCCGCGAAAGGGCAAACCGGGTACAGGCACGAAGTTTCGCAAAAACGGCGAAATTCGAGCCAGTCCCCGCTTTGCAGCCCGCTCCAGCGGGAGGATCAGGGCGCCGCCTACTGCGCTCCCCGCGACAGCAGCATGGCTTTCAGGGTGTGGAAAACGATGTACGTATCCAGCCCCACGGACATGTTCTTGATGTAGTACAGATCGTATTCCAGCTTGGCGATCGTATCTTCGATGGTGTCGCCGTACTTGTGGTTGATCTGCGCCCATCCGGTGATTCCGGGGCGTACGAAGTGGCGCTGGTTATAGTAAGGAATCTGCTCGGCCAGGGCCTGCACGAACTCCGGGCGCTCGGGCCGCGGTCCCACCAGCGACATCTCGCCCTTCAGGACATTGAAGAGCTGCGGCAGTTCGTCCAGCCTCAGTTTTCGGATGACGCGTCCCACCGGGGTGACGCGCGGGTCGTGCCTGGAGGCCCACACCGGGCCCGTGCCCGCTTCGGCATCCACGCGCATGGAGCGGAATTTGTAGAGCGTGAACGGGACGTCGTTCATGCCGACGCGTGTCTGCCGGTACAGAACCGGTCCGGGTGAAGAGAGCCGTATGGCCAGCGCGGTGAGGAGCATGAGGGGCAGCGAGACGGCGATTCCGGTTACCGCCAGCGTCACATTCACGAGGTTCTGATACAAAACATGCTGTGGGCGGGGCCCCAGCTCCCCGGAGTAGATCAGTTGCGAGGGCCGGAGTTCTTTGAGGCAGATCCGCCCCCGGATTCTCTCGTAGGCGCTGCACGCTTCTTCCACGATGTACCCGGAAAACCGTAACGCCAGAAGATCGTCCAGCGGCGCCCGGTTGCGCCGCTCGGAGAGGCCCACCACGATGCGGCGCGGCTGCGTCGCCTGCACGATGTCCCGCAAAGAGGCGATCGGCCCCAGAATTTTACCCCCCGGAAGAGCGTCGTCCGAGCCGCACTCCCGTATATATCCCGCCACCCGGATTCCCGCTTCGGGATGCTCCTCCGTGTAGGCTCCTATATCCTCCAGCAGCGGGCTGTTCCCCACCAGCAGCAGGCGGTCCCGCCCCACCACCCGGAGAGCATACGCGCTGAAAAATACGCGCCACGAGTAGATCGCCGCCACGGTCAGGCTGGCGCCCCAGAGCATGATCGGCAGGGGCAGCTTCAGGTCGGAATCCACGTAGCTCAGCGTCCCTTGCAGCAGAAAAGCGGAACCCACCACGAGCGATAGCTGCTGCATCAGCGCCACGCGCGATTTTACGAGGACCTGCGAATACAGGTCCTGCAGGTGCAACCCTACCAGGAAGCTCAGAACCACCAGGAGAATCCGGACCAGCCCGCGTTCGTATAGCAGGTAAACGGTGGGGTCGAACTCCAGGAACGCGTAGGTCGTCAATACGAAGACCGAAATGATCAGCAGAATCTCGGAGACCAGGAGGGTGAGAGTCGCAACGGGAACGAATACGCGAAAGAGTCGAATCATCCAAACGGAACCAAGGCCGGGATCGGGCCTGCCCGCTCGCGGCGAAAAGCTCTAAGATTAATAATCGAAAAGAGTTAAACGGGATTGAATGCGCTATCCCGGAACCGGCTTGAGGGCATTATAGCGTGGAGGGCTTTTCGGGCCGGGTACTATGCCGCTCTCCACCGGGTGATCGCGTACTGCGGCGGGGGGTGTTCGGCGAGGGGTAGTACTGAACGCCGCTCCCGTTTGGCAAGCCCCCGGCTGTGGCGCCGGGGAGTACACTCGGGGTGACCGCTACGAAAGGGGCCTTCGGTGACGCTCAAACCGCTGTTGACCGACATCACTCCGGCGAACTTCCAGGCATTCCCGTGCTGCGGCATCAAGAATACCGCTCACCCCGGCCGGTGCGCGAAACAATGCTGGCTGGAATCCAACTTCCAGTTCGGGGTGCGCGCAAAGGTTCTCCTCGACCCGGGCGGCGAGCCGTGCGGCTACATCGAATACCTCCCGGGCGAGTTCGCCTGGCGCGGAGTGGAAGCCGGCGGCTACATGTTTATACACTGCCTCTGGAATCATTCCAAGCGCCATCAGCGCCGGGGATGGGGAAGCGCCATGGTCGAGGCCTGCCTGCATGACGCTCGCGAGGCCGGCATGAGCGGCGTGGCAGTCGTCGCCAGGGAGGGTCCCTGGCTGGCTGACCGTCGATTGTTCCTGGCAAACGGGTTCGAACGCGTCGACACCGCGCCACCCGACTACGAGTTACTCATTCGAAAGCTAAAGGCAAGCGCCCGTAATCCGGCATTCAAAAAAGGTTGGGATGAAAAGGTCGCGCGGTATAGCCGAGGCCTGACCATGATCCGAGCGGGCCAGTGTCCGTATATAACGAAATTCGCGGCTGAAATCGCTGAGACCGCGGAACAGGAATACGGCATCAAGCCTTCGGTCGTCGATATCGAGTCGTGGCGCGATGCTCAGAATGCGCCGACCCCGTACGCGACGTTTTCCCTCATCTACAAGGGCCGGCTGCTGGCGGATCACCAGGTCAGCCGCACCCGCTTCCGCAACATCATGAATGGATTGGGAACTTAGGCGGCCCAGAGCCCAAGCTTCCCGGCCGGGTTGCCACGGAACAGGGAACTGTCGCGGATATACCTGCGGACGGTAGCCGGCGACAGTGGCCGTTTTGCTGCATGACGGCCAGTTCATTGGCCCGTTCAGGTAGGCTTGCGTGGCGAGTCCCGCGCGGAGGCTGTGGCCGGCGTATTCCGCGGCATCGAGGCCGATCCGCGCGGCGGCGCGCTTGACGATCAGCCCGACGGAGTCCTTGTGCAGGGCCGGCGGTCGATGCGCCCATGACGGTCTGCCTCCCGAAAAGCGGCGGCTCCTTGCTCCAATCCCGCCGCTCCCAGCCACTCCCGGTAGCGCGAACGGGGCACGCTTCCACCGTCGCGCCGTTTCGGCAGGCGCGAGGGCGGCCCGACTAATCGCGCATTGCGACATCCCTTGGGCCTCGTCGTCGTTGTTGTTTTTTGTCTTTCTGAACCGGGGCAGCGGAGCAGGGTGTCGCCGCCGTCGGTCCCCTCGAGGCTGAGATCCGTGAATTGACAGTTTTTCACTTGATTGTAAGCCGTTTTTTACTTGTATTTATGCCGTCAATAGCTTACCATAAAATCGGGAGAAACATTATGGGAGTGCCTTCGTTAGCTCGACCCGATCTGGCAGCGCATCGACGGGCCATTCAGGCAGCATTTCCGGCAATCGTCAAAGAACTAGCTGAGATCCTCGGAAAGAAGTTGACTGCCTATATTGGGGGCGTCAAGGATACCCGGGTGGTCGAACGCTGGATGGAGGACGGCGTAGAACCCTACAGAGATGCTGACCGGCGTATCAGACTTGCTTATCAGATTGCGAAGACACTCAGCGAACATGATTCTGCGCGGGTCGTGCAGGCTTGGTTTACTGGCTTGAATCCCGAATTGCAGGACCGCTCGCCCATCCGCTTGCTGAAGGAAGAAGACCCTGAAAAGATCGGCCGAGAACTCCTGAACGCAATGCGTGCGTTCCTGGCGGGCGGATGAGGCATGGCAACGATTCCTGTTCATAGGATCGGTAGGCGGCCAGATCCTTGGCAGTATTCGGACTGGTCTAGGGCAAACCCGGACGGAACGTTCGGCAATCGATTCGACGATCCGAATGGGAAGTTTCGTGTTCTGTACGCTTCTTCCACCCGCCTGGGCTGCTTTCTTGAGACGCTCGCCCGTTACCGGCCCGATATCGCGTTATACGCCGGGAATGGCTTGACTGCCGTTTGATGGGGTTCGCGGATGCTGTTGGCGAGTTCGCTGATGTTGGTAATAGCGACTGGATAGAAACCCTTCGGCGTATTCTGGCGCCACTGCTGATCGACCTTGGCATTCCCGATTTCGATGCTTCCGTTCTGCAGCGCCGCGGACCCAGAAGGCTCACGCAAAATGTCTCATCCGCCGTGTACGAGAGAGGGTTGAACGGAATTCGGTATTTATCAAAGTACGGGAACGATATCGAAAACTGGGCCCTGTTCGAACCGGTGCACCTCGATCGAAAAGCTGCAAGTCAGATCGAATCGGTCGACACGGACCTTCTCGAGGCTCTCAGGATCTTCAACCTGGTCATGAGCTAGTCCAGGTCGTGGGACCCGCCTTGCTGCTCGGCGCCGCCGGAGTGGACATGCCGGAAGTAAAACCCTCTCGCCCAAGCTGAAGCCGGCCTCAACGGGTGCTCGACGGCAAAGCCGCAAAGCTCAGTCCGGCAGGTAGAAGCTGGAACTGTCGGTGGGCCGGGCGTGCAGGTAGCGCCCGGTTGTTGAGACCGAGGCGTGACCCAGCGTGGCCTGGACCAAGTGGATCGGCGCGCTTCGGTCGAGCGCATGGCTGGCGTGAGCGTGGCGCATCCAATGCGGCGAAACCTTTTTCCCCAACCCGGCCTTGCGGGCGGCGGCGTAGACGATGCGGCGGACTTGCGAGGCGTCGAGCGCGCCACCTCCCTTGCGGCTCGGGAAGATGGCGTCCGCCGCCTTGGCATCGCCTTTGATGGACAGGACTTGTTGCCAGACCTGGGGCTTCAGCAGAATTGTCCGGGTCTTGCCGCCCTTGCCGAAGACCGTAATCTGGCCGCCTTCCTGGCGCTGCAGGGCGTCGCACCACTTCAGACCGCAGATTTCGCTGACGCGGACGCCGGAGACGTAGAGCAGCTTTAACAGGACGTGATTGCGGCCGCCGGGGGCGGCGTCGATGAGTTTGGCCACCTCGCTCTCTTCGAGGATGCGCTGCGCCAGGCCGTCTCGGCTGGGGCGGAGCTTGACGGCGGCGCCGACATTATAGGGGAGGTAGCCGGTCTCCTGGCCAAAGGAGAGGAGCGACTTGACGGCCGTGAGCGCGCGGTTCTGGCTGGCAGTCTGGAGAGTTCCCTGCCCCAGAATCTCGGCGAAAGCCTGCAAATCGGCGAGCGTAACCCAGGCTATCGGCTTTTGGGTAAATGCCCGAAAGCGGACGATCTCGGAGGCGTACGCGCGGCGGGTGGCGCTGCTGGCCTTCATGGAGAGCCAAAGTTGGACCAACTGCTCGTCGTGGGAGCCGTCGTGGGACGGTCCGAGCCCGGAAGCAGGCATCACGGCAAGCTGGTTCATCGGGATGTATCTTAGCACGGTATGTGTCATTATCGTGCATTCAGTAGGCTCGCGATCCGGCTTTGCCGAGCCTGGAGTATCAGGCCCCCTGCTTATCAGATATCAGACAACGACCCATTTTTCGCACCCTCGCAAAACCGCTGTCAGACATGGTATGCTCGAAAATCGAAAATGCCTGACAAGCCGACGTGGTGCGGGCACTTGGACGAGGTGACCCGAACTCTCCGGGACCTGCCGGATCCATGGGTGGACCGGGCAACTCTACAGGGACTGCTGGGTATCGGGGCGCGGCGCGCCCAACAGATCCTGGCCCCATGCGTCGGGCGGCGGATCGGGGCCAACGGCGTGGCCGACCGGGAAGCCGTCATCGCGCGCCTCCATCAACTTGCCACGGGTGAAACCCGCCACTACGAGCATCAGCGGCGGAACCGGTTCGCCGAGTACATGGACGCGCTGTACCGCGACCGGCGGGAAGGCGTTCTCGTGGCCGCGCCGGCGAACATCGTCAACCAGGAATTCAAGGGCCTTCCCGCGGGGGTCTCGATTTCTCCGGGGCGCATCGGCATCCGCTTTGAGAGCGCCACGGAGGCGCTCGAAAAGCTTTTGGCCCTCGCCATGGCGATTCGCAATGACGAGTTGCTCTTCGAGCGTTTGGCGACGGGGACGAAGTGATGCCCGGAACCCGCGGCGCGAGGACACCGGCGGCTCAGCGCTTCCCTTCCCCGGCGCCATAGGCTGCCAAAATTTCTCCGGCCCACGCGCGGTCCTGTTCACTACTGTCGGCCCGCGCGGTGATTTCGCGGGCTTCCCGCACCCACGTTTCGAGGATCGCCGGGGCCGCCTGCCGGCAAGCCCGGGCGACATCGCGCGGCCCTCCGGAAACCGTCGCCGCGCTTCCGGCGACCGACTCCTGTAAGAGGACCGTCCCCTTTGACCCAACGCTGACAGTGACCTTAGAGGATACCGTTCCCTGCGGCGGAGCAGCAACGAAAGTGACCCCGCCCCTGTTCCGCACCACCCACTCCATCCCGGCGGCCTGGCGTCGGCGTAGCACGGCCTCGACCGAGTAAATCCGGTACGTAGTTCCAAGCCGTTCCTCGGAAACGTGGCGCTGGACGCGCTCGAACGCCAGTTTCTCCAAGAGCCGGAAGCAGTTCTCGCGCGCGTTCCGGGGGGTCATTCCGGCCATCTGCGACATGCGGTCCCAGCCCACCGTGATCAGCTTTGAATCCGGTCCTTCGGCGCGCGCCAGGTCGGAGTTCCACAAAGCGCCGTACAAACGGTCCTCGGCGAAGGAATGGCCGTCCTGCGCGCGCAAGCACCGGTAGATTCGCAAGGCCCCTGCCCCGGAGACGGCCACAAGGGGTACGGATGCCCGGATAGTATCCGACTCCTTTAAGGGGCCCGATGCCTCAGTAGTCCTGGATTCCGTTTCCCTGGCCGGCCGGCTTGATTCCAGGGCGGCCGCCGCGATTGAGGGCTCCGTTCCCTTTGAGGGCACTGGGCCCTGAAAGGCTCCCGTATCCTCACTTAAAGCGCGGATTGTATTGGGCGAGCCGCTTTCAGAAGCTACGGTTCCCTGTAAAGCCTCCGATGCCTCCGAGACCAGCGGCACGTCTGAGGGCGCGGCCTCCCCAGAGGGTTCGGTACCCTCCCCGGGGGCGGTATCCCTTATCGTTCCACCGCGTAAATCCTGGGGCGCCGTTCCCTCTGAGGCGCCCGTGCCTGGTTGCGGACAAGGCTCGCCCTCATGCTTGAAATCCGATGGCCGCTTCGACAGCGCCATCACTTTGAGGAACTTGGCGCTCACGCCACGGCGGCCTCGGCTTCCGCCTTCTCCCGGATCGCCAGCTCATCGAATCCGCGCTCCACGAATCGCGGAGTGATCTCCGTAACGCCCGAGTCGTGAGCGATATCGTAGGCGTATTGGCACGTCAGCAGGATCGTCCGGGGCACTCCCAGGGTCAACTCCCACACCCGGTTGGCGGCCGCCTCGGTGAACGGGTTCTCCACGCCCCAGAAATCCAGCCGGTAGGCAATCATGGCCGTGGTTTCCTCCCGCGTCAGAGGCTGCATGAGGACCGGCGCCACGATGCGATTGCGGAACGCTTTGTATCTCTTCTGCTCCAGCCGGTCCCGCAGGTCCAACTGGCCGGAGAGAATAATCTGCGTCATCTTCTCCGTGTTCGTCTCGTAATTCAGCAACGACCGGATCGCTTCCAGGTCGTCCAGCGACAGCAATTGCGCCTCGTCGATCAGGATCAGCACGCTCTTTCCGGCTCCGTGCTGCTCCAGCAGGAACTGCTCGATCATGTCCATCTGCGCCAGGCGGGAGCGCTGCGGCGGGATATCGAAATCGGCCGATACGCGTTTGATGAACGCAAACGTGCTCGGCATATCGCCGGTCGGAAGGAACGCCAGCCGGCAGTTTTCGTCCGCCGCATATCCGGAGAGAATAAAGCGGAGCAGGGAAGACTTCCCCATACCCACATCGCCAAAAATGCACGAAAGCCCCTGTTTCCGGGCGATCGCGCGCCGAATCTTGGTCAGAGCCGCTTTAATTGCCGGCGTCTGATACATGCACGTCGGGTCGGGAGATGTAGAGAAGACCGGAACATCCATGTACTTTGTATATCACGGCAACTCCTAAGTTAGGCTTAATTCCCATAATAAACAGCAACTTGACTAATACAGATAAGTTTGGGGGTTTAGGCCCTCACGCCAGCATTTGAAGCATTTCCACCACCCCGGATGGTAAGCCGGGTCCATCCCAACACGAGCTCCGGCACGAACGCACGCCTGCGGCGTGGAGGATGCCGCTCGTCCCTATTGCTTGGACCGACCGATTTTTGCACGAAACGCTGTTCTCGATGTGGGCCGCTCTTGGCGAGCGCCGAGGTTTTGGGGGACGGTATCCTTTAAGGATCCGGAGCCTGAGAATTAAGGAAGGGCTGCCGGGCCGGGTATGCCCGGTCCCTACATTGTGGCGTGGACCGGCGCAAATACCAACGCAGTAGGATCCGTGAAAGGGCAAACCGGGTACAGGCACGAAGTTTCGCAAAGACGGCGAAATTCGAGCCGGTCCCCGCTTTGCAGCCTGTGCCGACTAGAAGAGGCTCGGCTGGTTGCGACTCGCGAACTCATCGAAGGTGAGCAGGCCCAATTGACTCGCCACCTCTTCACGCAGGGCCTGGGTCGCGTGATGGTCCAGGGCAGGGCACACGCCCCAGCCGTCGCGCGCATTGGGATAAAGGTCCGGATTCCGTGCGAGGATATCCTTCTTGATGACGGCCAGCCTTCGCTGCAACCCGTCGCCGGCGAGTCTTTCCGCTATGTAACGATCGGTCTCTTCTTCGCGATAGCGGCGGTACTGCTCCTCGACCTGCATCTTTCGCAGCGCTCTTTGCGCTTCGGCCACGGATTCCGGGTCCGCGATTTTTCTCTCCTGGATCTCGCGCTGGAGGGCGCGCTTCCGCGAGGTGATGAAATCCGCCGGCGCGGGCCAGCCGTCGCGAATCATGGTGTAAAGGAAACCGGGCGGGTTTTGAATCGAAGAACGCATCCGGCGCAACAACTCGTCGAACCATTCGATCTGGTCCGGTACGCATTGTTCCCGCGGTATATCGAGAAGCAGACGGCGGGCATCCGGCTCGCGGATTCCGCGCTTCACCATCTCCGCTAATACGCCCGCCATTTCGGGATCGATGCACTCGTTCCCTGACGTAAAACCGCCGTTCACCCGCGGCCGCAGAACAGCTATGATCCGTTCCCCCGGGGTGATCACGAGTTTGTAATCGTCGCCGTCCGCGGTGTGCACGATATCCCAATCCAGCAGGTAACGGATTTTCTGCAGTTCCTCGAGCGAAGGCGCCAGGATCTGCCGGATCTTCGAAAGATGCTTCCAACGGCGGATATCGAGTACCTCGCACAACTCCGAATACCGCCGCTCCACCGGCCGGCATCGCGAGGCGTAGAACCACACGTGGAGATGGCCGAACAGCGCTTTGCCGATGTCCTTCTTCAGGCCTACGTAGGCATTGAAGTCCATCCGCAGAAGGTAGTTGGTGTTGATGTTCTCGAGTTGCCACTGGCTCAGGAACACGTAGTTGCACTGCGCCACCGAGCCATCCGGCATTTCCTGTCCCACCAGCACGACGCGGTCGAACACGTGAAAAATATCGCGTTGGTAAAGGCGCGTCTTGTGAAAGTAAACGGCGTTCTCCGATTTGATCGTGGTTGCGGTCATGCGCTCCAGGAACTGGTTCACTTCTTCGTAATTCTTGCCGCCCGTATTGTGGCCCAGGTGTTTCAGCAGGTCGTACGTGGTAAACGCCACCGGGTTTTGAACGTCTCCCACCCGGGCTTTCGCGTCCGTGACGATCTTCATCAGCGCCATGTACTTGTCGCGGTCCGCGGTCGTGGGGAGGCCGTGTTCCGGCGAGGGGATGATGGTGGCCGACTGCCGCATGATCCGCCCCTGCACTTCGCGCGCGGGGTAGTGGATGGTCCGCACGCGCATCCTTTCCTCGCGCGTCGGCTTTCCTTTTTTGGCGGGAATAAAGAAACCGAGGGAGTTTAAGTTCCTTTCAACCTTGATCAGGTCCTGTACCGGCTCCGCCTCGCCCAGCGCGAGCGCAGCCTGTTCCTTAGTGTGTTTACGCGCCATTGGCGGCCCGGACGGCTGCATCATTCTCACATGGAGGAATCGGATTCTGCAATGGATCCGCTCTCTGTTGTTACTTAAACCAGCATTAAAACTGCTTTAAAACATATGCTCGCACGTAAGCTATTGAAGGTGTAAATCTTAGGTGCTGTTTCTTTACGCCACGCTCCGACGTTTTTTACGCCATGGTCCGACTCTCGTTACGCGATGGAACGAGAGTTTTTACGCCACGGGCCGAACGGCTTACGCGATGGACCGACGGTCTTTACGCCGTGGAACGAACTCCGGTTTACGTTAAAGAACGATACAAACCGCCTGTTTTTCGCGGTCTGTCTTACGCACAAGAACGATACGGGGTTTTCCGTGGCGTGCCCGGCGGCTTTCGCTATGATGAAGATTCCAGGCAGATTTGATTCGCGGCCGGCAGCGAACTGGGCCGCAGTACAGACTCGGAGGACGCCTCCCACACAGGACGGCCCGCGAGACGAAGCGCACAGGAGAAAAACCGGTTATCTGCTACACTGATTCACGCTCCATGAAGCTGTCGATTCTGATGCCCGTCTACAACGAACGAACCGTTGTGGAGCGCTGCATTTCCCTGGTTCTGACGGCGCCGTTGCCGGAGAACATGGATCGGGAACTGGTGATTGTGGACGACTCTTCCACCGACGGCACATGGGGTATCCTGCAGCGCCTGGCGGAGCAGTTTCCACAGGTTCGGCTGTACCGCCAACCGCAGAACCGCGGAAAGGGGGCCTCCGTCCGCGCGGCGATCGAGAGAGCGACCGGCGATTTTTCGCTGATCCAGGACGCCGATCTGGAATACGACCCTTCCGAGTACTCGCGGCTTTTGCGCCCGCTTCTGGATGGCCATGCGGACGCGGTTTTCGGTTCGCGGTACATGGCGGGTGAGCAGACGCGCGTGCTGCTGTTCTGGCACTCCATGATCAACAAGGGCCTGACGCTGGTCTCCAACATGTTCTGCAATCTCAACCTGACGGACATGGAGACCTGCTACAAGGTGTTTCGCACCGATCTCCTGAAGAGTATTCCGATCCGTTCGGACCGCTTCGGCTTCGAGCCGGAGATCGTCATGAAGAGCGCCAAGCGGAAACTGCGGATCTATGAAGTTCCCATCAGCTATCACGGGCGCACCTACGAGGAAGGAAAGAAGATCGGGTGGAAGGACGGCATCAAGGCGCTGGGAGTGATTGTAAAGTACTGGCTGATCGACGATCTCTATTCCGCCCCTTACGGGCGCGGCGTGCTGAATAACCTCACCGGTACGCCGCAGTACTTGAGCTGGCTGGCGCGGAAGGTGCGGCCGTATGTAGGCGACGAAGTGCTGGAGCTCGGCGCGGGGATCGGCAACATCGCGGGCCGGTTGATTGGCAAGCGCACGGTTTATGTGGCGGGGGAGAAGGACCCGCTGCACCTGCACGCCTTGCGAAACCGCTTCCTGCGCACGCCCAATGTAGTGGTGCGGCGGATCGATCCGGAAGTCGCGGCAGATTTTTCCGGCCTGGAGAATGCCTTCGACACAGCGCTTTGCCTGAACGTGCTGGAGTACCTGCAGGATCCCGGCGCGGCGGTGGCCCGCATCGGGGCGGCGCTGAAGCCGAACGGGGTCCTGGTAGCGCTTGTGCCGCACGGTCCGGGACTCTACGGGACTCTGGACCGGAGGCTGGGCCACCGGCGGCGCTACAGCGCGGCGGAAGCGCGCCAACTTCTGGAATCGCAAGGTTTCGCCGTGGAGGCGGTCTACAGCTTTAACAAGGCGGGAACGCTGCCCTGGTGGGCCTACAGCAAGATGCTGGGGTCGAAGAGCATCAGCAAGGTAGTCCTCAAGATTTTCGACAAGAGCGTCTGGCTGTGGCGCCGTTTCGACGGGCTCATGCCGTGGCCGGGGCTGTCGCTCATCGCCGTAGGGCGCAAGGGCGCCGCGGTTCCTTTACGCGACAGTACGCCGGAGCGGCAAGCCGCCGTTCCGGAGTTGTCGCCGCGATAGGAGCCGAACCCCCAACAACCGGCGGCAAACATCGATCGCCGGCGGTACTCACGCCGACATGGATTGGCTTTTCTTCGTGTAGTCGCCGCGGCTGAAGTATTTCTCCAGCCAGCAGTAGAGGGCGATGAAGAGGTAGCGGCTGCCCATTTCCCTGATCTTGAGCTTCGACATGCCCGTGCGCCGGTTGCGCCAGGTGATCGGCATGGTGGTCCAGGAGTAGCCGCGGACCGCGATCTTCAGCGGCAGTTCCACGGTGAGGTTGAAGTGCGGCGACAGGAAGGGCCGGCAGCCGTCGAGCGCAGCCCGGCGGTAGGCTTTGAAGGCGTTGGTGAAATCGTTCAGCGGGATGCGGAACAGGAAGCGCAGAAACAGGTTCGCCAGGCGGTTGATCAGCAGTTTGTGCGGGGGATAGTCGATGACGCCGCCGCCCCGGACGAAGCGCGACCCGAAGACCGCGTCCCAACCCTCGCCGAGCAGTTCCCAGTAGCGGACCACGTCGCGGCAGTCGTCCGACTCATCCGCCATCATGATCACCACGGCGTCGCCGCGGCTGTGCTCGATGCCGCGGACCACGGCCCGGCCGTAACCGTGTTCTCCGGTATTGCGGACGGGGTTCAGGGTGGGCACGCGCGCGTGTAGTTTTTCGAGGACCTCCCAGGTAGCGTCCGTGCTGCCATCGTCCACGGCCACGATTTCGTGGGGGACGTTGTGCAGGCGCAATTCCAGGTGCAGGTGCTCGAGCGTCGAAGGGACGGCGTCCTGCTCGTTGCGGCAGGGAATCACCACCGAAAGCAACTGGAGCAGTTCCTGGGCAGGCGGGGCCGGCGTTTTTTTCACGTCAGACCGCCTTCGCCAGGCGGTCCAGCCAGGCCGCGGCGATTTCCCCGAAGATCCGGTCCAGCGGCTTGGTGATATCCCAGGCCGGGTAGTGCGATTTCATCTTGCGCAGATCGCTGTAGTAGCAGATGTGGTCGCCAATCCGGTTTTCATCGACGTAACGCCACTTCATCGGACGGCCGGTGGCCGCTTCCGCCATGCGGAAGGCTTCGAGGATGGAACACGAGTTTCCTTTTCCCCCGCCGAGGTTGTAGACTTCCGCCACGCGCGGCGCTTTCCAGAACTCGAACATAAAGCGCGCCACGTCTTCGGAGTGGATGTTGTCGCGCACCTGCTTGCCCTTGTAGCCGAACACCTTGTACTCCCGCCCTTCCACGTTGCATTTGAGCAGGTAGCTGAGGAAGCCGTGGAGCTCGACGCCGGAATGGCCCGGTCCGGTGAGGCAGCCTCCGCGGAGGCAGCAGGTGGGCATGTTGAAATAACGGCCGTACTCCTGCGCCATGACGTCGCCGGCGAGTTTAGACGCCCCGAAGATGGAATGCTTCGACTGGTCGATCGAAAAATCCTCGGCGATGCCGTTGGCGTACGCGGGGTCGGCGTACTCCCAGCGCGTCTCCAGTTCGGTCATGGGGATGGCGTTGGGGCGGTCGCCGTAGACCTTGTTGGTGGACATGTGGATGAACGGCGACTCCGGGCAGAACTGCCGGGCGGCTTCCAGAAGGTGCAGCGTGCCGAGCGCATTGACCTCGAAATCCAGAAAAGGGATGGCGGCGGCGCGGTCGTGGGAAGGCTGCGCGGCGGTGTGGATGATGAGGTCGGGGCGCATCTCCTTGATCAGCGCCAGCACGCCTTCCCGGTCGCGGATGTCGAGCGGCGCGTGCGAGTAACCCGGGATCTCGCGCCGCAGCCGCTCCAGGGCCCAACTGGTATCGCCTTCCGGCCCGAAGAAAACGGCGCGATGATTGCTGTCCACCCCGGCCACGCGAAATCCCTGGCGGGCGAAGAAAACACAGACCTCGGAGCCGATCAACCCGCAGGAGCCGGTTACCAGAACACGTCGGGAAGCCATTAACGCAATTATATGTTTGCTACACTCTTCAATTCCAATCGTGCCCGCCCCCAGCGCAGATCCGGACCGCTCCTCCGCGCTGATCGCCGGCTTCCAGGCGCAGCGCATCCTGGTAATCGGCGACCTCATGCTGGATGAGTTCCTATGGGGGAAGGTCTCGCGCATCTCGCCGGAAGCGCCGGTTCCGGTGGTCGATGTGACGGCGGAATCGTACTATCCCGGGGGCGCCGCGAACGTGGCGCGCAATGTCAGGGAGTTCACGCCCCGCGTGGCGGTGATGGGGCTGGCGGGGAGGGATTCGGCGGGAGAGAGGCTGGTGGAACTGCTGGAGCGCGCGCAAATCGATACGTCGGCGGTGCTGCGCGACCCGGCATACTCCACTACCGTAAAGACCCGCATCATTGCGCGCCATCAGCAAGTGGTGCGGGTGGATCGCGAACGCAAGGCTCCGCTGCCGGCCGGACAGGCCGAAACGGCGGTGCGGCTCCTGGATCGAGCCATTGCAGAAATGGACGCCATCGTAGTGGCCGATTACGGGAAGGGATTTCTCACGCAGGCGTTTGCGGACCACATCTGCCGGGCGGCGCGGGCCCACGGCAAGATTCTCACGGTGGACCCGCATCCGCATACCTCGCTGCGATGGCGCGGCGCCACGGTTGTGAAGCCGAACCGCGCCGAGGCTTTTCTGGCCGCCGCCTTGCCGCCAACCGATCCCGTAGAGCCGGTGTTGTCGGACGCGGCGCTGCTCGGGGCAGGGAAGAGGCTGCTCGAGACGTGGGAAGCCGGGAGCGTGCTGATCACCCTGGGCGAGCAGGGGATGCTGCTCCTGCGCTCCGGTTCGCCGCCCCATCACACGCCGGCGCGCGCGCAGGAGGTGTTCGACGTTTCCGGCGCGGGGGACACGGCCATCGCGGTCCTCACACTCGCGCTGGCCGCCGGCGCCACGCCCGCGGAGGCGGCCGAAATGGCCAATTGCGCCGGCGGAATCGTGGTCGGGAAAGTCGGCACCGCCACCGTCACCGCGGCCGAGCTCCGGGCCGCCTGCGGCGCGGTATGAGTGGCGCCCGGGCGGTCTTTCTCGACCGCGACGGCACGCTCATGGAGGAAGTGCACTACTGCGGCGACCCGGCCGACGTGCGGGTCTTTCCAGGCGTCCCTCAAGCGCTGCGAAAGCTGCGCGAGGCCGGCTTCCGGTTGTTCGTCATCACCAACCAGAGCGGAATCGGGCGCGGCCTGATTACGGAAGCGCAGTATCGGGCGGTGCAGGACGAGCTGCTCCGGCAGATCGGGCCGGGCATCATCGATGCATCCTACTTCTGCCCCGACCGGCCCGGAGAAGGTTCGACCCGGCGAAAGCCCCAGCCGGGCATGGTGCTGGAAGCGGCGGCGGAGCATGGCGTGGATCTTGCGGCGTCGTATTTCGTGGGCGACAAGAGCGCCGACATCGAATGCGGCCACCGCGCCGGAACGCGGACGATCCTGGCGCTCACGGGCTATGGGGCCGAACAACGCTGCGCCCCGGATTATACGGCCCCCGATTTTCCCGCAGCCGCGGAATGGATACTTCGGGAAAACCGAGCGAAATAATTAGCCACGGATGAACACGGATAAACACGGATAAGAAAAAGAGTTCTTATTTGCGTTTCCCCGGGGCCGATTCGAGTTGTTTTCCCTCCGTCCGGGCCGGGCATGCCCGGCCCCAACACGCGCTGCGCGCCTGATTTTACGGTGCTCCGCACGTGGGCGTCGATCCAGTACTTCCAAAACTAAAGTCCCATAAAGGTAGAAATCAAAAAGATTAACCTTTAGAAAACATTGACATCATTCAATATCCCTTTTATGTTAGTTTTCGGCGCCGGTTGTGATGTTTAGTACACATTCAAACTCATCTGCTCCTTTCTCAGGTTCCTGTTCCGGCTCCCGTCCAGCGCGGCGTCTCAGGCGCATAAGTCCTCTTATGCGCCTGATTTAGCTCTGATTTTGAGGAATCAGGGCCGGTTTCATCTCGCCCGGGAGGGCGGCGATCGGCGTGTTACGGCCATTGCGGACGACCATAAGAACTTTCGGTCTATTAATCGGAATTTCCTGCATAATCCGGCCAATGGCGGCGCAGGAATACGTACCGGGACGTTTGCTGGCCCGGCCGCGGGGCGCCGCGGATGCGGGCGCGATCCGGCAGGCGTTGGCGCTACACCGCGCGGCGGCCCGGACGCGGATTTCGGGGACGGGCGCGAGCGTCGTAGAGGTCCCCGAGGAATCCAGCGCGGCGATTATGAAATCGCTCGCGGCGACCGGGCTGTTCGAGTACGTCGAACGCGACTACTACGCCCATACGGCGAACGTTCCCAACGATCCCTGGTATTCCCAGCAATGGTATGTGCCGTCGCTTCGACTCCCGCAGGCCTGGGACATCACGACGGGCGCGGCTTCGGTGGTCGTGGCCATCGTCGATTCGGGCGTGGATGCCACGCATCCGGACCTGGCGTCGAAACTTGTGCCGGGCTGGAATTTTCTCACGGGCAGCGCCGATACGGCCGACGTATTGGGGCACGGGACGGCGGTGGCGGGAACGGCGGCGGCGTCATCGAACAACGGAGCCGGCGGCGCCGGCGTGAGCTGGGGCAGCGGGATCATGCCGCTGGCTGTGGTGGACGCCGACGATTTCGCTGCATACTCGAACATCGCGGCGGCGATAGAGTATGCGGCCGACCATGGCGTGCGCATTATCAACGTGAGCATCGGCGGAACGAACGCGTCCGCCGCATTGCAGGACGCGGTCGATTACGCCTGGAGCAAGGGTGCGATCGTCTTCGCTGCGGCCATGAACACCGGCTCTTCGACGCCTTATTACCCGGCGGCGTGCAACCACGCCGTGGCGGTGAGCGCGACCGACAGCAGCGGCGCTCTCGCGAGTTTCTCGAATTTCGGTCCCTGGGTCGCCCTCTCGGCGCCGGGGGCCAACATTTTCGCTCCGGTGATGGGGGGCGGCTACGGGTATTGGTTTGGAACATCCTTCGCCTCGCCGATTGCGGCGGGAATAGCGGCCCTGGCTCTTTCGGTCAATCCCGCATTGTCCAACACGGATTTAGTGAACCTGCTCGAAAAGAATGCGGACGACCTCGGCGCCGGCGGTTTCGACCCGTATTTCGGTTGGGGACGGGTCAACGCCTACAGAACGGTTCTGGCTGCGCTACCGCCGTCGATCACGGTTTCGGTGACTCCGCAGAGCGCCGCTCTCAGTCCGGGGCAGACCCAGCAGTTGACCGCCACGGTTGAGGGAACCACGGCGCCGGTGACGTGGTCTCTCAGTCCCGTGACCGGCTCGATTTCCTCCACCGGCCTGTACACGGCGCCGGCGGGCATCGCTTCCACCCAGAGCGTCACGATCAGCGCGTCCGTGCCCGGCGCGCGCGGGACTGCGGCGATCACGCTGAATGCGCCAGCCGCGCCGCCGGAACCGCCGGTTTTCAAGCCCGTTCGCATCAATGCCGGGGGGCCGGCGTACGTCGATGCGCAGGGGCAGACCTGGAGCGCCGATACGGGTTTTTCCGGCGGCTCGACATGGAGCACGTCGCAGGGCGTCGCCGGCACGGCCGCCCCGGCCCTTTACCAGAGCCAGCGGTGGGGCGCGTTCAGCTATGGGTTTACGGTTCCGAACGGGTCGTACCTTGTCACGCTGAAATTCTCGGAGATCTCGCAGTTCGGCGTGGGCGCGAGGGTATTCGATGTGGCCCTCAACGGCGCACCCGCGCTGGCCCATTTCGATATTTTTGCGCAGGCGGGCGGGGGCTTCCTGGCGCTCGACAAGACTTTTCCAGTGACGGTGTCCAACGGACAGATCAACATCGCGTTCACGCCCGGAGCCGTCAATTGGCCGGAGGTCAACGGCATTCAAATTGTGGCCGCCGGCGTTCCGGCGTTCTCGCCGATCCGCGTAAACGCCGGAGGAGATAGTTATAGCGATGCGTCGGGGAAACTCTGGAGCGCCGATTACGGCTCTTCCGGCGGGTCGTCGTGGGCTACTGCACAGCCGGTTTCCAACACGGCCGCTCAGCCTCTCTACCAGACGCAGCGGTGGGGCGCCTTCAGCTACCAGTTTGCGGTCCCCAACGGTTGGTATGTGGTGACGCTGAGATTTTCGGAGACCTCGCAATTCGGCGTGGGCGCGCGCATATTCGACGTAGGCATCAACGGCGCCTCCGTGCTGGCCGGCTTCGATATTTTTGCGCAGGCGGGCGGGGGCTTCCTGGCGCTCGACAAGACTTTTCCAGTGACGGTGTCCAACGGACAGATCGATATCGCCTTCACGCCCGGGTCCGCCAATTGGCCGATGGTGAACGCCATTGAGATCCTCGCGGGCGGTGCGCCGTCCGGCCCGGCCGGCGCGGCGTTCCGTCCCGGTTTACCCGGTTCCGGCCGCTCCGGCGGACCGGTCCCGCGGCGGCAATAGCAGCCGGCCACACCCGCCAGCCGGCGTGCGGCTCGGCAGTGCTCCGCGGCACGACAAATCGGAAGCTTGCAGCGAAGAGAGAGTGGAAACGGTCCAATGAGAACCGCGATGCGCGCGCCACGTTTCACGGCATCGGCAGCCCTGTATTTTTGCGCCGCTTTTGCCGGCGGCAGACTGTCTGCAAACGAATCCCTGACGCTCGTTCCGGGGACGACTGCTGCGATTCGAACGCCGGCGGCGCCGCCGTTCACCTCGCTCGGAGATACCCGGCTGGAGCTTCGTCTCCATGGTTGGCGGACGCCTGCCGCCAACGCCACGATATTCTGGAACGCCGGGTTCGCCATCCAACTCCGGACGAACGGCGAGTTATGCGCCTCGGACGAGATCGACGCCCTGCCGGACTATGGCGGGACGATGTGCGCCGATATCAACGGCAGATCCGATGTCACGCTCCGGGTGCAGCGGGATACGGCGAACAAACTCCTGGAGTACGAGGTGCGCGGCACGGCCGGGGATTGGGCCGCCGCAACGTACTGCGGCACGAAGCAGAACGGGGACACGTACCGGAATACGTTCCCCTGCCCGATCACCACGGTCAACGTGCGTTCCTGGGCCGGCTCCGGCGGTATCGGCGACGCCAACGCCAACGTGAGGCTTGCCTGGATCAAATGGCACTCGTCCGTGGTCCCGTCCGGCAGCGGGGCGCTGGGCGAAGGGACGCCGGCCGATCTCGCCGATTGGCGTTTCGAAGGCGGGATGGCGAACCAGGCATCGGGGGGCTACGCGGTCACCGTGGGTCCGCTGCAGTTCGCGCCCATCGCCGGCGCCTCCGGGATGGGAGGCGTGCTGTACATGCCTTCGCCGGTATTCGCGCCCGTGTGCTCCGCGGGACGTCAGCAAGTATTCCGCGCCGGGTTCCCGGCCCAACTGGACGGCTCCGGGTCCTATCCGCTGGACGGCGGCAGCGCCCTGACATTCGCCTGGCAACAGGTCTCCGGTCCCTCCACCGCGATGTGGTCGAGCAGAACGGCGGCGCAGCCCTCCGCAACCGGACTGGTTTTCGGCAGCTACGTTTTCCGGCTGACCGTTACCGACGCCGGCGGCCAATCCGCCGCGTGCACGGTTAAACATGGCGCGGCGGCGTCGGACGACAACGGCGTAGTGATCACGAACAATCCCGCCGTGGATACGCTCCTCGGACCGATGATCCGTTTCGGCGCAAACCCGTGGCCGTGGTTCGACGACCGGCACAAGGCCACGGCCGACGCCCAAATCGCCGACCTGGACTCGTACTACGGCGCGTACTGGGACAGCGCCGGGCCGGGGACGATCACGGTCACGGCCGACAGCGCCGCGGTCAATGGCGCAGGGACCTCGTTTACCACGACGTTCTGCCAGGGACCGGCGAACCCGGCTCAGCCGAAGTCCGGCGCCTCCATGATCGTGTGGTACCCCACTGGAGTTGCCGGGCAGACCGGCCGGAGACAATGGTGGGTTTCCAGTTGTCAGAGCGACGCGCAGCTTACCCTCAACGCGCCGTGGAAGAACGACGTTTCCGGTGGCTCCGGCCTGAACTATTCGTACAGCGACTCCGCCGTTTCCGGCACGTGGAATTACGGCTCCGCGCCGGCGAATTACTATGACAACGTGGCCGCGTTCTACGCCCTGTATTACCGCAGCGGCATCGACGACTACCTGACTGCCGCGCGTAAGCTGGCGGACCGGTTCTGGGTGAGCCCGCAGATCGACCGCGGGGCCGCTTGCGTCCTGGACGGCCCCGGGAACTGTTTCCCGGCGCGCTCCCAATCCACCATGGGGCTGGTGCTCCGGGCGCTGGACGGGAAGCCCGAGATGTGGACCGGCTTCCACAAGCTCTGGGATACGTTCATGGGCTACTACCTCAACTGGGTGGACGTCTCCTGGGGCCCGGGGATGTGGGACCTGCGCGAGGAGGCGTATCACCTGGCCATGGTTTCCTACTGCGCCCTATACGACACGGACCCCACGTATCGCGCGAATTGCAAGGCTTCGGTGAGCAACTCATTCGCCCGCCTCTGGACCCCGTTCAAGGCGGCGGACGGGAGTTGGCCGCAGTTATATTCCGGATCTTCCTCCTGGGACTCGGGAAGCAGCGCGACCCTGACCAACGGGTCGAGAGACGTGGTGGGCAACGGGACGAACTGGAGCGCGGGCCAGTTGGGGGGGTACCCCATCTGGTTCACCAATGCCGCTTCCAGCCGGCCGCCCGACAACTCCGGGGGAGACCGGGCGTATTACACGCCCACTTTCGTCGATGCGACGCATATCAAGCTGGACCGGCCGTACGAAGGCGCGAGCGGCGTCCACGGCTGGGCGCTGGGCTCCGGCGGTTCGGCCGGGCTGCTCGGCTGGGGATCGCAGCCGTACATGATGGGGATCCTGTCCGCCGCCTTCGACCTGGCGGCCAAATCCATCGCCGACAGCGATCCGGCCAACTCGGCCGTGGCCCACAATTACAACGTGGCCGCCGCGAACTGGATCAAGACCTATGGCTACTGGCCGCTCCGGAAGGGCTTGTACTACGGCGCGCAGTACGTGAACTGCCAGGCTCCCATTGCGGACTCCAATACGTTCTGCACCGGCGGCAACAGCGTGGGGGATGCGCGCGTTCTGAACGCCGAAGCGCTGCGCGGCATCATGGCGGCATACGCCTATAGCGGAGATTCGGGGCTGAAAACCTTCGCCGATACGCTCTACTCCGCCATGTTCTCCAAACCGGGGACCGGGGGGCCGAACCCCGACGGTTATTACATCGATTCGCTGGACGACGGCTGCGGCTGGTACATGATTGGCGCGCCGCCGACCGGAAAAGCCCCCAAGTACTTCGGAATGTTCTTCGGCTTCAGCGCGCTCTCGGCGTGGCCGGCGTACCGCGTGGGCGGGCTGCAGGCGGGAGGCGCCACCGGATCGGTCAAAATCGACCTGCGGCGGATCCGCGGCGCCACCCGGGCGCGGATCCTGGCCGTCGCGCCCAGCGGCCGGGTGGAGACTACCGAATGCCGGTCTACGGGTTGCGCCGTCGACGTGGATCCGCGGCAGGGGACCTATGTGGTGCGGATCGAGTACCTGTCGGAGACCGGCGACATCCTTTTGACTGAACAGACGCAGCCAGGGCGGCGCTAACCCACTGCTCGGATCGATTCTGTGGGCTTACAGCTCGCCAGTAGTGTGGGTCCGTCTGGGTCCTACGGAACGGTAGGGAATCGCCCAAAACGACCACCGGAGCATTTTCCAATCGAAGAATGATCCTGAAACCGGGTTTGGATTCCAACGGCACAGGCTGCAAAGCGGGGACTGGCTCGAATTTCGCCGTCTTTGCGAAACTTCGTGCCTGTACCCGCTTTGCCCTTTCACGGATCGTCCTGCGTGGTATTTGCACCCCAGCGGTATGCCCGGCAGCCTCCGGCCTGCCGTTCGCTATCATGTGGAATCCATGAACATTCCGCTGTTGGACGTCTGCCGGCAGAACCTGCCCGTCGAGACTGCGCTGGAAGCCGCTTTCCGCCGGGTCCTGAGGTCCGGACAGTTCATCCTGGGGAAGGAAGTGGAGGAGTTCGAGCAAACCGCGGCGGCGGCCGCACGCGCGCGTTTCGCCGTAGGCGCCTCTTCGGGTACCGACGCCATTCTGATGGCCCTGATGGCGCTCGGGATCGGTCCGGGAGACGAGGTGATCTGCCCCGCATTCACGTTCTTCGCCACGGCGGGATGCGTCGCCCGGGTTGGAGCGCGTCCGGTGTTCGCCGACTCCTGCCCGGCCTGCTTCAATATCGAAGCCGGCGGAATCGAGCGCCTCATTACGCCCCGGACCAAGGCCATCATCCCCGTGCATCTGTTCGGACAACCGGCGGAACTCGACCCCATTCTGGCGCTGGCGCGACGAACAGGGGTGGCCGTAATCGAGGACGCCGCGCAGGCTTTCGGGGCGGAATACCATGGCCGGCCCGTGGGCGCCCGGGGCGAGTTCGGGATCGTCAGCTTTTTCCCATCGAAGAATCTGGGTGCCCTGGGAGACGCCGGCTTGCTGCTCACGAACGATGCGGCGCTGGCGGAGAAAGCCCGGCAACTCCGCAATCACGGCATGCACCCCAAGTACTTTCACGCCATGATTGGAGGGAACTTCCGCCTCGACGCCCTTCAGGCCGCCTTCCTGAATGTCAAAGCGCCGCATCTGGCGGAATACACCCGGAAGCGCCAGGAGCATGCGTCGTTGTACAACGGCGCATTCACGAGGCTTCGGGGCGGGGAAGCGGTGGATATCGTCCCGCCGGAAATCCACCCCGACCGCACGCACATCTCGAATCAGTACACGCTCCGGGTCCGCCCCGGGAAAAGATGGGCCGGCGCCGGGAACCCGCGGGATGCGCTCAAGCGTTTCCTCCAGGAACGGGGTGTCGCGTCGGAGGTCTACTACCCGGTCCCTTTGCACCGGCAGGAATGCTTCGCGGCATTCGGCCCGTATCCCCCGCTCCTCGTGGCGGAAGCGTTGGCGGCCGAGGCGTTGAGCCTGCCCGTGTTTCCGGAACTGGCGCCGGAAGAGCAGGCGGCCGTGATCGAAGCCGTGTGCGCTTTCGCCGCCCTGGCTTAAAGGGAACGGCGCCCTCTGAGGGACCGGGCCGGCATCAGCCGGAAGCGCGGGCTCCTCTCACCCGTGTCCGCCCCCAGAGGATCCCCGGCGGGACCACGAAGACAACGATAGCCAGCAAGGTTGCGGCGTTCATGACCAGGAACGTCCTCGCCGGCGAGGTAACCCGTTTCAAGGCGAACTTCTTGGGCACGAACCTGTCGATGGCGGCGAGAAGAACGAAGGCGGCCTCGTCAAAGAGCAGAAAGCTCCGGAAGGACGAGTGGGGCAGGGCAACCGTCGCGCCACACGCCAGAAGAAGGGCCCAGGGCAATACCAGCCGGGCGAATTTATGGGAGAAGAAGTGAAACCGCATCCGATTCGCGCGCGTGAACAACTTCGGGTTGCGGACCAGGATCTGCCAGAGGCCGGCCAATGTCCTCAGCTTCCGCCGGAACTCCCCGCCCTCCTGCGTGGGGTAGTCGAATGCCGCGGCTTCCGGATCGAGAATAACGCGGTATCCCTGTAAGAACGCCCGCAGCGGGATGGCCACATCGTCGTCGAGCGTATCCGTGGGGATCGGCGCGCCCAGGGTACGCCGCAGCGCGCAGATGCAGCCCGTGGCGCCGAAAATGGAGTCGATGCCGCCGTGCCGGCGGCGAACCCACAACTCGTAACGCCAGTACAACTCCATGTCGGCCTGTTCGCCGCTGCGATCCGGATTGAGGAAACGCAGCTCGCCGCTGACGACTCCCACCGAGGGGTCGGCGAAATTTGATACCAGGCGCGCCAGGGCGTCGGGATCGAGCGCCTGCCGGACATCCGTAAGGAGCAAAATCTCGCCCGAGACCTTCTCGAAGGCGGCATTGAGGGCGGCGGATTTCCCCCCCCGTGGCAGGCGGAGCAAGCGCACGCCGCGTGCGGCAAAGGACTCGACGATGCCGTCGGTTCCGTCCGTGGATCCGTCCGACGCCACGAGGATGTCCAACAGGTCCCTGGGATAGTTCAGCGCCAGGAGAGACTCCAGTTTGGCGCGGATGAACTCCTCTCCGTTGTGCACCGCCACCACGACTGAAACCGTAGTCCGAAGCCCCGGGTCCTTGCGAACCGGAGGCGCGGCGCGAAATTTCAGCAGTGCGAGAAGAAGGGGATAGCCGATCAGGACGTAAAAGATGAACAGGGCAGCGGCGAGCAGCAGGGCGGCGGCGATCATCCAGCCTCCAGGGCTGAGTGCGCGTGAAACTCGTCGGCAGCCGCCACGAAATCAGTATGGCATGGCGGCCGCCGGTTCCACCGGCGGGGCGCGGCGGGGATCCCGGTGACGCCGCAAAACAGCCGGCGCGCGCGGGGCCGCCGTGAAACCTTCGCCGTGGGCTCCGGGGATACCCTGACGAATACAGCGGCGCGGGAGGGGAGCGCGGGGCTAGCCGAAGGTCACCGGACCGGGGAAACCGGACGCCGGCGTAGCGCCAGGCCGCCATCGGCGGGGCAGGCTCGCGCGCGCCTTCCATACAGGCTGGAGCGCCCTCCCAATTTAACTAATTAAAACTAACTAAGACGCCGCGTTAGTTTGTCCTGCGTCAGGGACATTCCCAGAAGTACATAAGTCGGGGAAGTCCTATCGTAAGTGCAGGATAATCCCGGCGAACCTATGGTACTTGAACTTAGTTTAAAAGGCCTCAACCAGTCTTGCATCGGGCAAAATCGTCTTATTATTATCCAAGGGCTGCATAAGACGGTGGAACTATGAAAAAGTCTATCCTGTTACTGTACGCTTGCGGAACGATGATGTGGGCGGGCGACGTGGTCACCACGCAACAAGCGGAGCTTGTAGGAACACCGCGTTCCTCCGCAATGGAAACACGCCTTCTTTTCCCGTTTGTGACTACCCAGCCGGGTCTCGACACGGAGATCACGATATCCAATACGTCGCAGGACACGTTTGGAACAGCGCCGCAATCCGGAGACTGCGCCTTATCCTTCTACGGATCCGGAGCCCCTCCGGCAAGCGCGCCGGTCCCGATTGCAGCGGGCCGGCAATTCGTATTCAACGTGTCGCAAGGTGGGGGTGGAATAGCCGCCGCCCCGGCTTTCCAGGGCTATATTGCCGCAAGCTGCGGGTTTCCGCTCGCGAAGGGAATGGCCAAAATCTATGCGGCCGGGCAGTCGGGCTTTTCGATCGACGCTCAAGGACTTACTCTCCCCAGGAGCGCAGTAACACCGCAATACCTACTGTTTCCTTTTATTACGAACAAAGATGGATTCGACAGCCGCATCGCCCTCGGTAATACGAGCGCGGATCCATTCGGGTCCGCCCCTTTATCCGGATCGTGCGCGTTGTATTTCTATGGCGCAAATGCTCCGGCGGCAACGATAACTCCGGCAATTGCTCCCGGCTCCGTATATCTAACATCGGCTTCCGCAACGGCGCCCGGATTCGAAGGATATGTCATCGCGGCTTGTAACTTTGCCGGTGCGACTGGAGTAGGGGTCATCACCGATGGTTTGACGCAAAAGACGGCGTTTTCCGAAACCGCGGAAGTAGTGAGCAGTACTCGTGGGGCAACCGCCAAGCCACTGTTGTTCTCCTCGGTTACGAATCAGGACGGCGCGAACACCCGGCTCGCGATCGCGAACACGGGTTCGGATCCGTTTGGGACGAGCGGGACTTCCGGGTCGTGCACCCTGAGCTTTCACGGGGCGAACGCGCCGTTTCCCATCGCGACGGAGAATATCGCGGCGGGATCCGTATACACTGCGTCCACTTCGCTTCTGGCTCCGGGGTTCCAGGGGTACGTTGTCGCGGAGTGCCCATTTCCCCATTCCCGGGGCTGGGCATTCACGAGTCCGGCGGGCGCCGGCTCGGACGGCGGCAGTGAAACGGCCGAGATCCTGGAGATTCCAAGGAGCGCTGGGCCTTCCAGCTTGTTGTTCAGCGCGGTTACGAACCGGAACGGGGCCGATACCGGGATAGTCATCGCAAATACTTCTCAGGACCCCTTTGGAACAGCCCAAACCCCCGGGGCATGCGCGATTTCCTACTTCGGCGACATGGCCGGGAACGGCAGTACGCCTTCCCCGAGCGCCTCCACGCAGATCCGCCCCGGCGACCGGTTGTCCTTCTCGCTTTCTGAAGGCAATCCCGCTCAAGGGATTCCGGCTGTTCCGGGTTTCCGCGGTTATGTGATTGCGGACTGCACGTTTCCCGCGGCGCGTGGGATAGCGACAACCACGGTGACGGCGCCGCGGCCGAGTGTCGGCAAGAAGACGCTGGGGGCCGGGCCCGTAATTACGGTGTCGGATGCGACCGTGGGCGAAAACCGGCAGGCGATGATCACGATTACGCTCTCGCCGACCCCGGATAGCGATGTCTTCCTGACCATCGAATCCTCCAACCCAAGCCTCGTGAAGCTCGGAGCTTCGGGCGCGGCGGGCACGGGGCAGATCACGACGACGATCCCAGCCGGGACCTCATCCATCGGGACGTACGCGCAAGCTTTTAGCTCCGAGGGTTCAGCTACGATCACGGCGCGCGGGGGAGGGTACGCCGACGGCGCAGGCTCCGTGACCCTTTCCAGATCCGGGTTCGTCCTTATGTCGCCGGGCGGTATGGGCGCAACGCTCTCGACTTACGCAGGAGTGACCACTCCGCTTACGATTTGGGCTGCGCGGTTGGATGGTTCGAACCTGTTTGCCGAAACCCAGCAGGTGCGCGGCGGGTACACGGTAAGCGTACCCATCAGCAGCACCATGAGTTCAGTCGGGACTGTCTCGCCCTCTTCGGTCCCATTCGAAGGTGGAATGGACAGCGCAATCGTGCAGTTTACGGCGAGCGGCTCGGGCGCCACAACCGTGGCCCTCGGAGCGCCCCCGGCGCTGCCGGCCACGGGGTATTCCGTGGCCGTTACGGTCCAGCAGAGCGGCATGAAGCCGTTCAACGCGACGGTTGGAAAGAATCTGCAGGTGGCGGCCAGTATCGAGCTGACCGGAAGTACTCCCGTCGACGTGACGGTGACGCTGCAAAGTAACGACGAGACGAAACTAAAGTTCTCGAGCTCGCCGACAGGGACTCCTTCCCCCCTCATTAGCCTGATGATCCCGGCAAACCACAGATTTACGCCCGATTTTTATGTGGTGGGACTCGACAGCTCGGGGTCGGCCGGATACACGGCAACGGCGCCCGGCTACGGCAGCATTGATGGAACCGTCGGACTGGCTCCTTCGGGTCTGCTCATGCACTCGCCATTCGGAGACAGCACGGACTTCACCATGCCGCTGGGCGTGGGCAACGCGACGATCGAGGTGTGGTCGGTGCGGTTGTCGCCCCTGCTGGAATTTCAGGCGGTCGCCGGCGGCGCAACCATCTCCGTGGCTGTCACGAGCGGCACGACTTCAGTAGGGACGATTACCACGTCGCCGATCGCGATTAGCGGGGGCGCGTTTTACGCCTCGACGGCGTTTCATCCGGTCGCCAACGGCTGGACCACGATAACGGCGACTTCGACAGGATATACCTCCGCCCCATCCATCAAGGCGACGGTCCAAGCGACGGCGCCATTGTTGACCTCCTTCACGAACGACCAGGGGCAAGCGATCGGCCGGTTTCTCGAGGAGGAAGGCTCGCTGATTTTGCCGGTTGCGGCGCCGCCCGGGGGCGTGGACGTAACGCTGCAGAGCAATTCAGGATCCCTGGCGTTGTCGGCCTCGGCAACCACCGCCGGGTCGTCCATCCTCACGCTGCACATTGCCGGCGGGGGCACGTATGCGAAGTATTACGTCCAGGCTCTTGGATCATCGGGCTCGGTAACGTACACCGCGAACGCCCCGGGGTACGCCCAGGGGACCGGCGCCGTCGACCTGGCCCCATCGAGCATCCTCATTTTGGGACCGGCGACGCCCATCCAATTGTCCGGGGGACCGGTAGCGCTCGCGGTGACCACCGCTTACCTGGATCCGGTGGGGGCGCCCGTGGCCCCGCAGTCGCTCGCAGGAGGCGCTCCCCTGGTTGTGACGCTCCAAAACACGAATAGCGGAACGGGAACCGTGCCGAACACCGTCACAATCGCGCCCGGGACTTACGTCATCGGCGCCATGTTTACGCCTAAAGCTGGGGGAACCACGTCTATCTCCGCCGCGCAGCCGCTGGGCTGGACGATTCCGACTTCCATGCGGCAGTTGGACATCACCGTTCAGGGGACTGCCGCCTCATTGAGCATTTCCAAGACTCATTCGGGGAACTTCGTGCAGGGCCAGGCAAACGCCGTTTATACCGTGACCGTGCGGAACGCCGTGGGCGCCGGCCCGACGAATGGCGCCCTTACGGTGACGGAAAGCAGGCCCGGCGGCCTGGCCCTGGTATCCATGGCGGGTACTGGATGGACCTGCCCCCAAGGCGGAATATCGTGCACGCGGAGCGACACGCTCGCGGCGGGGGCAAGCTACCAGCCGATTACGGTGACGGTGAACGTGGCGGCCAACGCGACATCCCCGCAGGTCAATAGCGTGAGCGTGACGGGCGGCGGTTCGGCCGGCGCCAACGCTACGGACTCGACGGATATCACGGTTCTCACGGTGACGTCCGACTCGGTTACCCCGGGCACAGGGTCCGGTCTGGCGCAGACCTTTGCGCTGCAATACTCCGATACCGCCGGCGCCACAGGACTCGGCTCGGTCTGGGTCTGGTTCACGGCCGCCTTCGGGGGCTCGTCGGCGAACTCCTGCATGCTGTACTACAGCCGGCCGACGAACACGCTGTTCTTCCTGAATAATGGGGGCAACCTGTGGACGGGCGCAACGCTCGGCTCCGCCGGCACGCTTTCCAACAGCCAATGCACGGTGAACGCAGGGGGCGCAACGGCGTCCACAAGCGGCAACACTTTGACTCTGAACCTGCCGATGACGTTCACCGCGGCGTACGGCGGGACGAAGAGCATCTACATGTACGCCGCCGACGCGGGCGGGGCGAACAGCGGCTGGCAGGCGCGCGGCTCGTGGAGCGTGCCGGTGCTGGCGTCCGAGTCGGCTACGCCGGGCACGGGATCCGGTATGGCGCAGACCTTTGCGCTGCAATACTCCGATACCGCCGGAGCCACGGGAATGTCTTCGGTCTGGGTCTGGTTCACGGCCGCTTTCGGGGGCTCGTCGGCGAACTCCTGCATGCTGTACTACAACCGCCCGGCCAACGCGCTGTATTTCCTGAATGACGCGGGGACCCAGTGGACGTCGGCAACGCTCGGCTCCGCCGGCACGCTTTCCAACAGCCAATGCGCGGTGAACGCAGGCGGCGCCACGGCCTCGATCAGCGGCAACAATCTGACTTTGACTCTGCCGATGACGTTCACCGCGGCGTACGGCGGGACGAAGAGCGTCTACATGTTCGCGGCCGACGCGAGCGGGGCCAACAGCGGCTGGCAATCGCGCGGCTCGTGGAGCGTGCCAACCGAGGTGGTGACGTCGGACGCGGTGAACCCGAACACGGGATCCGGTCTCGCACAGACCTTTGCGCTGCAATACTCCGATAGCGGCGGCGCGGCCGGGCTCTCCTCGGCCTGGGTCTGGTTCACGGCCGCCTTCGGGGGCTCGTCGGCGAACTCCTGCATGCTGTACTACAACCGCCCGGCCAATGCCCTGTATTTCCTGAATGATGCGGGCAACCAGTGGACGTCCGCAACGCTCAGCTCGGGCGGCACGCTTTCCAACAGCCAGTGCGCGGTGAACGTAGGCGGCGCCACGGCCGCGATCAGCGGCAACACTTTGACTCTGAACCTGCCGATGACGTTCACCGCGGCGTTCGGCGGGACAAAGAGCGTCTACATGTTCGCGGCCGACGCGAGCGGGGCCAGCAGCGGCTGGCAATCGCGCGGCTCGTGGGGAGTGACAGGCCAGGTGGTGACGTCCGACTCGGCTACCCCGAGCACGGGATCCGGTCTCGCACAGACCTTTGCGCTGCGCTACTCCGATACCGGCGGCGCGACCGGACTCTCCTCGGCCTGGGTCTGGTTCACGGCGGCCTTCGGGGGCTCGTCGGCGAACTCCTGCATGCTGTACTACAACCGCCCGGCCAACACGCTGTATTTCCTGAATGACGCGGGCAACCAGTGGACGTCGGCCGCGCCCGGCTCCGCCGGCACGCTCTCCAACAGCCAGTGCACAGTGAACCTGGGCGGCGCCACCGCCTCGATCAGCGGCAACGCTTTGACCCTAAACCTGCCGATGACATTCAAAACGGCGTATAGCGGGACGAAGAGCGTCTACCTGTACGCCGCCGATGCGAACGGGGCGAACAGCGGCTGGCAATCGCTCGGCTCGTGGGCGGTTACGGGTCCGGTGGTAACCGCGGACTCGGCTACCCCGAACACGGGATCCGGTCTCGCGCAGACCTTTGCGCTGCGCTACTCCGATACCGTCGGTGCGACCGGACTCTCCTCGGTCTGGGTCTGGTTCACGGCCGCATTCGGGAGCTCGTCGGCGAACTCCTGCATGCTGTACTACAACCGCCCGGCCAACACGCTGTATTTCCTGAATGACGCGGGGACCCAGTGGACGTCGGCAACGCTCGGCTCCGCCGGCACGCTTTCCAACAGCCAGTGCGCGTTGAACGCAGGGGGCGCAACGGTGTCCACGAGCGGCAACAGCCTGACTCTGAACCTGCCGATGACGTTCAAGACGGCATATAGCGGGACGAAGAGCATCTACATGTACGGGGCCGACGCGAGCGGGGCCAGCAGCGGCTGGCAATCGCTCGGCTCGTGGGCGGTTACGGGGCCGGTGGTGACCGCGGACTCGGCTGCCCCGAACACGGGATCCGGTCTCGCGCAGACCTTTGCGCTGCAATACTCCGATACCGTCGGCGCGACCGGACTCTCCTCGGTCTGGGTCTGGTTCACGGCCGCCTTCGGGGGCTCGTCGGCGAACTCCTGCATGCTGTACTACAACCGTCCGGACAACACGCTGCATTTCCTGAATGATGCGGGGACCCAGTGGACGTCGGCAACGCTCGGCTCCGCCGGCACGCTTTCCAACAGCCAGTGCACGGTGAACGTTGGCGCCGCCACGACCACGATCAGCGGCAACACTTTGACTCTGAACCTACCGATGACATTCAAGACGGCATATAGCGGGACGAAGAGCGTCTACATGTTCGGGGCCGACGCGAGCGGGGCCAGCAGCGGCTGGCAATCGCGCGGATCGTGGTTGGTGCAGTAGGACCTTCTTGGCGGTCCGCCGCCAGACCGATCTGGCCACGGATGGACGCGGATTCAAAGCAAACGCTTTATCCGTGTCCATCCGTTCATCCGTGGCCGTTCTTTTATTGAGTTTTCCGCAGCCTGTCAGTGAACCGCCGAGAGGTCGACCACATCTTCCATAACTACGTAGATGTTTCCGAAACCGGAGGGGACAATCCACCGCCGTTCATTGCCGGTAACAACTCCCCTTGCCGCGAGAATTTCACGCCGGCGGGCGATCTTGGCGGGATCCAGCGTCAAGTGCACGAACGTCGTGTTCCGATGAAAGATGTCCGAGAGCGACTGCGCCGGCACGGCCGGAATTTGGGAAGTGCAATCGACATATCCCTCCACCCATAGCGAGGCTTCGGAGGCGTAAACGTTGGTCGCGGGTTCCTGGTCATACCAGAAGCGGAAGCGCCGTTCCGGCGCGAGGCCCGTGTCCATCGCTTCCGAGATCTTCATCAGAGAGTCGAAGCCGGCGGCGTTTTGCTTGTCGAACGGATAGCCGATCGAAGAATCGCAAGCGGGACCAAGAAACAGGCCCGCAAGGATCACCAGGGAGGACAGGGCTCCCGAGACGGGTCTCCACGTCCGTGGAACGAAGATCAATGCGCCAGCGGCGACGGCCAGGAGGGCGATTATCGTCCAGACTCGCGCCGGCTCGGCCGGAGACAGCGTCCGGAGGGTCGAGCAGTATGGCAGCGCAAGGCCGAATAACGCCGCAGCCGCGCAGAACAGGGCGGGAGCGCGGCCGGACCTTCCGCGTTCTTCCCCAAGGGGACTCCCTTCCCGCCGCCTCTCGGGCAACCAGCATTCACCGATGAGAAGGCCGGCAAAGCCGAACACCGGCGTAAGCATGTAACTGCTCCCGTAGGCCACCCGCAATCCAACGTTGTGAAAGACAAACTCGAACAGCGCAAAAAGGATCGAGTTCGCCGCCAGGAAAAGATACGCGGGCGCGATCGCTCCGCTCCGCTTCCGCCTGGCCAGGAGGACCAAGGCCCCCAGGAACAGCGCCACGAGAGCCGGAGCCAGCCGGAAGGCGAACGGTATCCACGCGTTTCCGGAGCCCCACATGTGGGCCAGGTACCCGGGATGAGAACGGACGTATTGGATCTGGTCCAGTTGGGGCTTGAAGAACAGGTAGCAGCCCAGCATGGTCCTGCTGAACGGGATCAGAAGAGCCGTGGCGGCCACCCCTCCGCATAAGATCCAGAGGACCTCTTTGGCAAGGCGCCCGAGAGATTGCCTGTAACGCCACAGAGGAACGGCCATCATCGACAGCAGCGCCGGGATGCCCGCCAGGTTCGAATATCCGGAGAGCGCCAGGCATGCGCCGGCCAGCAGACTGTTCGGGAAACGGCCTTGCCTGGGCCTCAGAAAACACGCCAGCGCAACGAAAGCGTACGCGATCGCCGGGCCGTCCGGGTAGTCCCAGGCCACGGCGAAAATAAAATACGGATTCGTCGCCAGCGCAATCGAGGCCAATACGGCCGGTTGTTTGCCGTAATACCAGGAAACGATGAAAAACAGGGAGGCGGCGCAAACGGCCATAATCAGCGCGTTGAGGATCACCGTGCCGGCCGCGGGGTTGGCGATACCAGGGGTCGAGGAAGCCCGTGGGGCCGAAATTCGAATAGGGCCCCAGCAGGAGAAAAACGAATGCGGCGGCCAGGCAGGCCAGGCAGACCGCGGCGGGGAAGGGAAGACTCCACTTACCGATGACGACAGGCCGCCCGGCTTCAAAGGCGCCGGGTAGTGCCTGGGAGCGGTGCGGGACAGGCTGGGCCGGCGCAGGCGCGGCGGCGCTCGCCTCGGTGGGTGAGGCAGGCTGGCGGCGGGGGAGTCGTCTGGCGTTCATGAATTTCGTGGCCGCCGTCCGGGAGCGCCGGGCTAAGCCTTCAAGAGGCGCGCGGTGTTAAAGACATGAGTGATCATAGCGACCGCGGCGGGGCGGCGGACAGGGTTAAAGCTCACTATATCAGAGGGCCGGGTGGATGCCGATAGCGAGGCAGGGGTGAAACGGCGGCACGAAGGGTTGTTGCCAGGCCGGGATGAAGCATCCTATACTTGCCATTTACTTAACATTTCATCCTCGGCGTCAGCCAGGGATTTAGCGTTCGCGCCTTCGTCCGGGGGGGACCTGGCGAAGGTAGCCGGGCCGGCGGCGCTCGCGTCATTTTTCTTCGGCAGGATCAAACACATGAATCTATCGGTGATCGGATTAGGAAAACTGGGAGCCCCCATGGCGGCGGTGATGGCGCACAAGGGGAACACAGTGATCGGGGTGGACGTGAATCCGGCCTATGTTACGGCGATTCAGCAGGGCCGTCCACCGGTAAGCGAGACCGGCCTGGGGGAGATGATTGAGGCGAATCGGTCCCGGCTTTCGGCCACTCTCGACTACCAGGAGGCGATCCTGGCCTCCGATGTCACGTTCATCATCGTGCCGACGCCGTCGAACCCCGATGGAAGATTCTCGATGCGTTATGTGTTGAGCGCGGCGGAGAAGATCGGGACGGCGTTACGGAAGAAGAAGGACTGGCACCTGGTGACGCTGTGCAGCACGGTCATGCCAGGCTCCACCGGAGGCCGTCTGCTGCCCGCCCTGGAGTGGTATTCCGGGAAGAAGCGTATCGAAGATTTCGGTCTTTGCTATAACCCGGAGTTCATCGCGCTGGGCAGCGTCATCCGCGACATGCTGAACCCGGACATGATTCTGATCGGCGAATCGGACGAGCGGTCCGGCGGGATTCTGGAGAACCTCTACCGCGGCGCCTGCGAAAGCCACCCGCGGATCCAACGAATGAACTTCGTGAACGCCGAGTTGACGAAGATTGCGGTGAACACGTTCGTGACCACGAAGATCTCCTATGCGAACATGCTGGCGCAGGTGTGTGAAACGCTTCCCGGCGCCGACGTGGACGTAGTGACGGCGGCGCTCGGGTGCGATTCGCGCATCGGGAACAAATACCTCAAGGGGGCATTGGGCTACGGCGGCCCTTGTTTTCCACGCGACAACGTAGCGTTTTCGGCGATGGCGCGCAGAAATGGCGTTCCGGCGACCCTGGCCGAAGCCACCGATCAACTGAACCGGCGGCAGGCGCCGCGCATCGCGGAGATGATTCTTTCCCGGTTGCCGGAAGGCGGGACGGCGGGCGTTCTGGGCCTCTCTTACAAGCCGGACACCGACGTTGTGGAACAATCGCAGGGGCTCGCGATTGCGAGGCAGTTGGTGTCGGCGGGGGTACGGGTGGTAGTTTACGATCCGGCCGCCATGGAGAGCGCACAGCCGCACCTGGTGGGTAATGTGGTCTTCGCCAGGAGCGCGGCGGAGTGCGCACGGCAGGCCGACGTGCTGGCGGTGACTACGCCGTGGGCGGAGTTTCGCGGCCTTACCGCTGCGGACCTCAAACAGGCGCCCCGGCCAATCGTGGTG
Source organism: Terriglobia bacterium (assembly GCA_020073115.1). Taxonomy (GTDB): domain Bacteria; phylum Acidobacteriota; class Terriglobia; order Bryobacterales; family Bryobacteraceae; genus BOG-224. The sequence goes on along the minus strand of JAIQFU010000001.1, from coordinate 25,064 downwards.
GATTGCTGGAGAGCGTTGGACAGAGCCGCGCTGGCCTCCTCCGCCGAATTCCTGATGGTCGGCTTCGGGGCGGGCCAACCGCCGGAGTGCGCGCAGGAGGCCGCCGCCGAAGCGGAAGGAGATTAACGGCGACGGACGAGGGCGTCCGCCCCACAACGTAAGCGGACCTCCAGCAGGGTGCGGAAAAACTCGAAAACAAAAGACTGGCCACGGATGAACACGGATTCAAAGCAAACGCTTTATCCGTGTTCATCCGTGTTCATCCGTGGCTGGATTAGGTTTTGCGGCGTCCTGCTAACCTAGGGCGCGGTCCAACTCCCCATGTTCCGCCAGTCGCTGTTGGCGCTGCCGCCGGCTCCGTACATCCAGACCTGCTTGGCGCCCCTGTAGGCCGCTTTGAAGGTCACCGGCAATCCGAGCGTCAGATTGGCGCCGCCCTGCGTGGCGGTGGCGGCTCCCACGTCAATCGAGCATTGGAAGTTTTCAAGCGTACCCGGAACTCCCCGGGTAGCGCTCAACCAGGTGTTGCCGGCATCGTCGAGCAGCTTTACCTGGTTGGCGGCACGGTCGTAATAGGCCATGCAGGAGTTGGCGCCGCTACTGCCGAAGGCGGACGTGAACCAGACCCAGACGGAGGCAAGGTCGGCGGCTCCGGCCACGTCGGCATAGGCGAGGCTGAAGGTCTGGGTGGCGCCGCTGCCCGTCTTGGGGGTGACGGAGAGGACCGCTACCGGCCCGAGCGCATTCCAGTCCCCCAGATGCTGCCAGCCGCCATTGGATGCGCCGCCGGCGGCGTAGAGCCAAACCTCTTGGGCGCCGGCGAAGGGCGCTTTGAAGGAAAGAGGAACGCTCAGTGACAAGTTGGTGGGCGGGAAGTCGGGGCTGGGAATATTCGCCGTGTCGATGGCGCACTGGGAGTTCTCGAGTTTGCCGGGAGCCCCTCGGACCGCGCTCATCCAGGCATTGCCGCCATCGTTGAGCAGGTTCAGTTGGTTGACGCCCCGGTCGTAGTAGAACATGCAGGAGTTGGCGCCGCTGGAGCCGAACGATGGGGTGAACCAGGCCCAGACGCTCCGCAGATCCTGGATTCCGTTGAAATCGGAATACTGGAATTGGAACGTCTGGCTTTGACCCGTGCCGGAATTGGGTGTTACGGAAACGGCGGCGACCGGGTGCAGCAGGACAAAGGCGTCGGAGTTGGAGAGCAGGCTTCCGCCGTTGAGGACCGCCACCTGGACAAGGCCGAAGGTAGCGAGCAGTGTGGCGGGCACGTTGGCCTGAAGCTGGTTGGGGCTGATAAACGTGGCGGCCAACAGAACGGGCGCTCCCCCGCCGGGAGGCGTCCATTGGATGGATGCGCCGGGAATGAAGCCCGAGCCGTTGACGGTGAGGGTGAATGCCGCGCCGTTCATGGGCGCGGTGTTGGGGCTGAGCGAAGTCACCTGCAAGGCGCTGACGGAAATCTTCAGCAGGGGCGTGCCGGGGAAAGCCGGCCCTTGGCGGGAGGACTCGATCATGTAGCTCTGGCCGGCGGCGACCGCGAACGAGATGGCGGACTGCCCCACGCTGGAGGGGGCGCTGCAAGCCAGTTCCGATCCTAACGACGAGGTCCACGGATAGGCGGTCAGGGTGGTCCCGAAATTGGTCCCGAAAGTATTGACGGAGAGGACTCCGGTGAAATCGGCGGTGTAGCGGTACCAGACGGTGCGGGCATCGGCCCAGCCGGTGCAACTGTGGACGGGATCGGCGGCGTTCTCGGTAGCGGCGGCGAGGGGTTGAGAGCCGGTGAAGGGCAGGGAAGGGATGGAAGCAGCCGTGGCGATCTCGTCGTTGAAATAGGTCCAGGAGCCCATATTCTGCCAGCCGCTATTGCCGGCGGAACCGGCGGCGTACATCCAGATTTGCAGGGCTCCGGCGGGCTGAAGAGTGAGGGGGAGGGTCAATGTGAGGGTGGCGGCGTTCAGCGTGGCGGTGGCATTGGCGGCGTCGAGCGAACACTGGCCGTTGCTCAGGGCGGCGCCGGTGGCTCCGCGGGTAGCGCTCATCCAGACGGCGCCGGCGTCGTTGAGGAGCTTGAGCTGGTTGGCGGCGCGGTCGTAGTAGATCATGCAGGAGTTGGCGCTGGAGCCGAAAGCGGGTGTGAACCAGACCCAGACGGAGGCGAGGTCGGAGGCTCCGGCTGTGTCGGCATAGGCGAGGGCGAAGGTCTGGGTGGGGAGGCTGCCGCTGTTGGGCGTCACGGAGGTTACCGTCACGGGTTTGGGTGGGGCCGTGACGGTCCAGGAGCCGCGCTGCTGCCAGCCGCCGTTGCCTGTGCTGCTGGCGGCGTACATCCAGATCTGACGGTCGCCGGCGAAAGCTTCCTTGAAGCTCAGCGGGAGGTTGAGGGTAAGGTTGTTGGCGATGGTGGCGATGGTGGCGGTGTGCGTATCCAGGGAGCATTGGTTGTTCTGGAGCGTGCTGCCTATGCCCGGGGTGGTTCCCGTCCACGTAGTGCCGGCGTCGTTGAGGAGCTTGAGCTGGTTGGCGGCGCGGTCGTAATAGAGCATGCAGGAATTGGCATTGCCGCCGAACGCCGGGGTGAACCAGACCCAGACGGTGGTGAGATCAGCGTAGCCGGCGGGGGAGGAGTAGGTGAGAGCGAACGTCTGGCTGGAGCCGGTTCCGGCATTGGGGCTGGCGGAGACGGCGGAGGGGGCGGGCGGGGTGGGCACGGGCAACGATCCCAACTGCTGCCAGCCGCTGTTGCCGCCATCCCCGGCGGCGTACATCCAGACGCCGCGGGAGCCGGCGAAGGGCGGTTTGAAGGTCACCGGGAGAGTGAGGGTGAGGGTGTTGCCCGCGCCCACGGCCGTGCTGTTGGCGACGTCCAGGGAACACTGGCTGTTCTGGAGGGTCGTCCCCGCCGTTCCGATGATGGCGCTCATCCACGTAGCGCCGGCGTCATTGAGCAGCTTCAACTGGTTGGCGGCGCGGTCGTAGTAGGCCATGCAGGAGTTGGCGGAGCCGCCGTTGAAGTTGGCGGTGAACCAGACCCAGGCGCTGGACAGGTCGGCGGCCCCGGCGAGGGAGGAGTAGACGAGGGTGAAGGTCTGGGTGTTTCCCGTGCCGCCGGCTGGAGTCACCGAAACCGCGGTGACGGGGTCCATCGCCACGGTCCAGGAGCCCACCTGCTGCCAACCGGTGTTGCCGCCGGAACCGGCGGCATAGGACCAGGCCTGCTGAATTCCGGTGAAGCCGGACTTGAAGGACAGCGCGAGGCTGATGGCGAGATTGTTGCCGGAGGCCAACGCCGTGGTTTTGGCGAGGTTGAGGGAGCACTGGCTGTTCTGGAGGGTTCCGGCGCCGAGGGGGGCGCTCATCCAGGCGTTGGCGTCGTCGTTGAGAAGGTAGAGGGCGTTGCCGGCGCGCGCGTAGTAGGCCATGCAGGTGTTGGCGGCGCTGCTGCCAAACGCGGGAGTGAACCACATCCAGGCGGTGGAGACATCGGCCGCGCCGGCGGCGTCGGAGAAAGTGAAATTGAAGGTGCGGACATCGCCCAAGCCGCTGGTAGGGGTGGCGGAGCCTACGGTCAGCGCCGGCAGAAGCAGGAGGTCGCTCGCGCCGGCGGGAATGCCGCCGCCGCCGGAAACCAGCCCGCGGATCGTGGATTGCAAAGGCGCGGTGGGAGAGATATTGAACGTGATAATGATCGGCGGATAACTGGAAGCGGCGGAAAGCGTGTCACTGCGCGAGCAGGCGGTGGCGGTGCAGGACCAGCCGGAGCCGGAAAGAGAGACGAGGGAGTAGCCGTCGGGCATGAAAGACGTGTACGTGACGGTTCCGCTGGTGGGTCCGGCGGAAGGGGCGTTGGCGACGATGGCGTTATACGAGGCGCCAGTCTGGCCGGGGAGGAAACTGCCGGAGGGGGAGCCCGAAAGCGTGTACACAGGCAGCGTTCCAGCCGCCGGCAGGAAGCGAACCGCCGAGTTCCCCATATCGGCTGCGTAGAGGTTCCCTGCGGCGTCTACCGTTACCCCCCATGGCGCCCAGAGCCCCGCATGGAGGGCGAGGCCGCCGTCCCCCCAGTAGCCGGCGCTGCCCGAGCCGGCCACGGTGACAATGGTTCCGCTGGGATCGACTTTACGGATGCGTTCGTTGATGTAATCCGCGATGTACAAATTGCCGTCGGAATCCAAGGCTATGCCGAGGGGAGCGGCCAATTGAGCGCTGGCCGCGGGTCCGTCGTCGCCGCCGAAACCAAAAGTCCCGTCCCCGGCAACGGTGGAGATGGTCCCGTCGGCCGCGATTTTGCGGATTCGATTACCGGTCTCTTCAGCAAGGTAGATGGTTGTTGCGCCCGAAGGCGCCGGCGTTGCGCAGGACAGCGCCGGGCGATCTACCGCGATGCCGTAAACGGAGCCGATCATGGCGCTCGTGGCGGGTCCGCCATCGCCCGAGTAGCCATACGTCCCGTTGCCCCCCACGGTTGTGATAATCCGGGTAGCCGGATCTACCTTGCGGATGCGATTCGAGAGATCGGCGATGTAGAGATTGCCCGAGTCATCCAGCGCCACGTCTGTTGGCGCGAAAGAGGCGCTGGTGGCGGGGACGCCGTCAGTGCTGGAGCAGCAGGAGCCGTTCCCGGCCACGGTGGTAATGATCCCATCCACGGCCGCTACCCGGCGCACGCGGTAGTTGTATGAATCCGCGATATAGAGGTTGCCGGAGGCGTCCAGCGCCAGGCCTTGGGGCGAACTTAACCGGCCGTTCACGGCGGGGCCGCCGTCGCCGGCATAACCGCTCAGGCCGTTGCCCGCAACAGTCGTGATCACGCCATTGGGTGCGATTTTGCGGACGCGGTTATAGAAGCGGTCCGCGACGTAGAGGTTGCCGTCGCAATCGCGGGTAATGCCGGCGGGTCCATGAAATCCCGCGAAAGCCGCCGGGCCTCCGTCTCCGGATGCGCCGCCGGCCACGGTGACGACGTTGCCGGCCGCGGCGCCTGAAACCAGGACCTTGCGGATCCGGCGATTGAGCGAGTCCACGAAATAGATGCTCCCGGCTGGATCCACGGCGACCCCCGTGGGGGTGAAAAGTGCGGCATTGAGCGCCGGGCCGTCATCTCCCCAGAATCCCTGGGCCGCACTGCCTGCCACGGTGTTGATGATTCGGCTCGTGGCGTCGATTTTGCGGATGCGAGTGCCATCCGTGGTATAGACACTGCCGGCGGAGTCCACAGCCACGGCATACGGGTTGATGGCTGCGCCGGTGGCGGGCGCGCCATCGCCGCCAAAGCAGCAGGACCCATTGCCGGCCAAGGTGCTGATGGTTCCCGCTGTGTTCACTTTGCGGATACGATAGTTGCCGAAATCTGCGATATAGAGGTCTCCGGCGGCATCCACCGCAATTCCAGTCGGGGTGTCAATTTGCGCGTTGATGGCGGGCCCCCCATCGCCGGAGTAGCCGCGGGCGCCATTGCCGGCCACAGGGGTGATGATTCCGGCGGCGTTCACCTTGCGGATGCGGTGAACCGAGTCTTCCGCGATATAGAGATTTCCGCCGGCATCCACGGCAACCCACGCGGGAGTGCTCAGTTGGGCGCTGGTAGCGGGGCCTCCGTCTCCCGAATCGGGGTAGCCTCCGTTGCCGGCCACGGTCGTGATGGTCCCGCCGGCGGAGATTTTGCGGACACGGACGTTATACCGATCACCGACATAAACATTGCCGGCACTATCCACCGCTACGCCTTGCGGGCCCCACAGGTGGGCGTTGAGCGCCGGACCGTCATCGCCCTCATATCCTGGCGCGCCCGTGCCCGCAAAACGGGTCAGAATGCCCGTGCTGTCCAGCTTGTACACGACATTCGCGCTGAAAGCGGCGAAGTAGATGTTGCCCGACGAATCCGCCGCCATGTTGCTGAATACGCCAGGCAGGGCCACCGACGGCCCGAAGGCGGCGGTTGGCGGCGGTTGGCCGCCGGCGAGGGTGGTGATGAGGTACGGGGCGCGCTGCGTCACGGCGCCGGAATCCAGCGCCAGCGCCAGCGGCAGATCCATATAATGATGGAACACTGCGGTGCGGGAGTGCTCAGCCGCATAGACGAGCGGGCAAAAACAGATTATTAGAAATAAGAGGCCCTTAAATCGCATTCCGAGCGATTGTAACGGGGATCTTCCTGAGAGGCAAGGCAACCACGTGGCGAATCCTGCCGCGTGTACGACACGGAAACCTGCCGGCAAGCGGCTGATTTACGTGAAGATACCTGTTTGTGCGCCGGCATCAATACCGGTATCGGGAAACTGCGACAATCGCATTTGACGTTCATTTTATTAAGGGGCTGAAGGAAAGGTAATGGAAATTGCGGCCATTTTAGTAGGCTTGGCGCTGATCGCGGTCCTCGCTCTGGCGGCGCGGCGGTTGTCGATGCTCGAGCGTAAAGCGGATGAGGCTGCGGCGCAGCGGGCCGCCGAATTAGAAGCGGAACGGCGCCGCTCGGTGGCATTGGAGGCGGAGATCGCCGGCCTGGTGAACAAGACGGAAGAGATTCTGGCGCGGCATTCGGCGACGCTAAACGATGCCATAGCCGTCATCGGCGGCCGAATGGATGCCGCCGAACGGCAGGCGGCCGATCTCCGCGAGTTGGTGCGGAGCCAAGTGGAAAGCGCGCGCGCGGATGCCCTGGAGACCCGTTCGGCGCTTGCCAAAGCGTCTTCCGAGATCGGGGAACTGTCCGGCAGGGCCCTGGCGATCGAAGACCGCCTGGAATTCCTGGCCCGCATGCCGGCCCGGAACTTTCCGATTGACGAACGCCGCTTCGAAGCCGCCACCGAGGCGGAAATGGTTGGGGTGGCGGAATCCGTGACCGCCGCGGCGCGGCCGCTCGTACCCTACCCGCGGTGGCGCTTCGATGCGGATTGGGCCAACCCGGATCTGGCGTTTCAGTTACGGCAGCGCTTATGGCAACTCTTCCACGACCGTAGATGGGAAACCCCCGTTTCCGTGGGCTGGCACGACGGAACGCGCCTGGGCCTTTACCTGGGAAACGACCTGAGCCGGCAAATCTACATCGCCGGCTGCTTCGATCCGAACGAGTTCGCTTTTCTGGACCGCCTTCTACGGCCGGGCATGGTTTTTCTGGATATCGGCGCCAACGAGGGCGTCTACACGGTGTTCGCGGCCCGGCGCCTGGGTTCCGGGGGGCTGGTTTGGGCTTTTGAGCCAAGCACGCGGGAGTTGGAGCGGCTTCGCCGCAATCTGGAACTGAATCATCTGGACGTCCGCGTGTTTCCCCTGGCGCTGGCGGAGGAGCCGGGGCGGGCGGCGCTTGCCATAGCCGGATATGAGCACGAAGGCCAGAACACGCTCGGAGATTTTGTTTACGCCGGTATTGAGACGGCCGGCCGCGAGACGGTGGAACTGGCGCGCCTGGACGATATAGTCCGGGACAATGCGCTGGCGCGCCTGGATGCCATCAAGATCGACGCGGAAGGGGCGGAGTTACGCGTTTTGAAAGGCGCCGCCGCGACGCTGCGGCGATACCGCCCAGTCCTCTTATTTGAAGCCTCGGACGCGTCATTGCGGAAACAGGGCGCCAGCCGCGACGAGCTTTGCGGGTATTTGCAGGCCCAGAACTACGACCTGTATGCGTTCGACCGGCACTCCGGGCTCCCGGCTCCGGCGCAACCCGGACTGTACAGCGATAACATGATCGCCTGGCCGGCCGGGGAGCCGGTTCCCGAAACGATCTATAGGCCATGGCCGGACCGGCTTTAATTCCGCCACGCCGCCTCGTCTGCGAAGATGCGCTTACATAATGCGCCGAAACTGAATTCCGTGCACACCCGGTGCTGCAAATACCGGGCGACGTCGCGCCGTTTGCGGGGGTTGGCCAGATACTCCTCGACGAGCGCATTCAGATGGTCCACGCTCCGGTACATCACGTCATTCGCGATCTCGCCGACGCTTCGATAGAAATCGTCTTTGTAGTCGAACAGAACCAGGCCGCCGCAGGCCATGCAGCCCATGACCTTTGGCGAGATGCCGGAATTGTAGCCGAGGTTGATGACATCGACGATCAGGTCGCTGTTCATGAACAGGAGGGGCAGCTCGGTGAAGTAATCGAGCGATTTTCGAAACTTCATCCGGTACTTGCCGCGCAGCGAATCGACTGCTCCGGGCTCGATGAAGTTACCGAAGAACTCGTACTCCCGTTGCAGCCCGGTCAGGATGGCGAGCCGTACGTCGGTATTGCCCACCAACTCGATTTCGTCGTGTAAGTAACTCCAGAAGAAGGTGGAATCGGGATCCAACCGCAGCTCGCGGCGGGTGCGCGGGGACAGGTTCTCGATCTCAGCCTGGAGCAGGTCCCAGAGGCACCGGGTGATGTCGCCCTTCTTGGCCGCGAGCACGCGCTCCTCGATGCCCGTGAGCTGCGGGTCGTTGCGGAAGGGCAGGGCCCGCGACGCCTGAAGGTATACATTGCCGGCGAAAGCCACCCGGGTCCGCAGCGCATTCTGCGGCGGCGTGCGGTAACCGTACCGCACAAAATTCGGATATGCTGGCTGGAGGAAAAAGCGGACATTCCGCCGGTTCACCACGCCGAGCCTGTCCAGGACGCCGATCTGCCCGGCGTCCGGCGAGTAATGCAGGTATAACGGGTGGTCGAGAGCCTGGCGGAGCCGGAGAATGGAGCCGGGTTCGGCGCCGGCGGGACTCTTGGGAAAGGGGTCCAGGATCAGCTTGGGGAACTGGAGGAGGCCGTGGTCCCACAGCATGACCGTAGGGATCGCCAGTATGTCTTTGAAGATATTCCGATTTTCGAGAGTGACGCAGAGCAACCCGTATCCGGCGTTGGGAAGAGACACCGCCACCTCGGGACGGAAGGATTTCAGAGCTTCCAGCGCCTGGTCGATGTAAAGCTCGTTGCGCGTGATAAAGCCGGCCGTATGAAGGTCGAAGACAGTCGCTCCCAAGCGGCGCAGCTCGTCCGCCATCTCGATGGCGAAATTGAAATCGACCCCGCCGAACCAGGTATGCGGGGGAATGGTGGCGACGATGCGGAGGCCGTGGAGAGGCGGCTGCACTAAGCGGTTCCTCCGACCGCCGCGCGCAGGCGGCGGAAGGCGGCGCGAGCCCACGTCCGCAATGGTTCGTTGGCGACGGGGAGGGAGTCGAAAGCCGGAACAGCCAATTCACCGTGACCCACCAACGCCCGTGCGAGGCGCAGCCCCAGCGGGCGTGAATCCGAGGACCAGCCCAGCGATGCGGGCGTCCGGGGAGTAGGGATGGCGAAAGCCAGGTTGAGTTCGGGACCCGCCGCGAAGATGTCCGCCGGCAGTTCCACCTTCCGGCAATGCGGAATCCGGTCGGGACCGAGCCGCCACTCGTCCAGCACGCGTCCGTTCGCTTTCACCTGCACAGGCAGTTCACGGACGGTCTCCGAGACCATGCAGTCGGAGATCACGAAGGAGGCGGGGACCGGGCCGGCAATGGGCTCCTCAAACTTCAGCGAGAGAATACCTTCCGGCCCAACCGTCCAGGAGCCGTAACGGTCCGGCTCCGTCCACTCGCTCTTCAGACACGCCACGCCGTTTCCCCCGGCGGTGAAATCGAGAACGTCGCCCAGCTTGTACTTGAGGCTTCGCACCGGATCGAGCCGTAATTCCGTCAATCGAAAGCCGAGGGGCCGATGATCGCCTTCCGACCACTTCAACTGGGCCGGGGTCCGCGGCGCGGCGACATGAAACGAGATCTCCAGCCGCTCGTTGCCGAGCAGGTCCTCCACGGGCAGTAAGATCTCGCGCCGCTCGTGGAGCCGGCTCGGGCCCAGAGTCCATTCCGCAATCGCACGGCCATTGAAAGCTACCGAGACATTGAGATTCGGATACTCTTCCGACACGGCGGCGTCGGTAATCAGGAAGCTGGCTCTGACGGGAGTTTCGACCGGATCGGCGAGGAACAGCAGCAGGCTCGCATCGGGGCCGAGCGTCCATGAGCCGAGGTTATCGGGCGGAGTCCAGCACTCGTTGATGTGAAACACGCCGCACCCCTTTTCGGTAAAGTCGATTGTACTTCCAAACGCGCATTGAAGGCGGTCTGTTCCGGCGAATGTAATGCGTTGTACCTTGATGCCCAACTCGCGCGGATCTTCGCCGATGAGGGTTTCACCCTTGAGGTTCGCCTGTAACTGGGCTGACTGGGGATTGTCGATCCGATAAGTAAGACGGCAGATCGACTTACCTTGTGTCAGGCGGGCCGGGAGCACGGTCCTGTGGATCGCCGCGGCGTAGCGTGTCGCCGCCGCCCAGCGTTGCAGCGGCTCGTCTTCGAACCACACCTGAACGCGGATGGGTTCTCCATCCAGGCCGACGAAAGCTTCGGTGATGTGGGTATAGAGGAGAAGGTCGGTCTCGGGCAGATTCGCCGGAGAAAAGACAATGGTCGCGGCCGGCCCGTCCGTCCATGCCCCGGTGAAGTCGATCGCTCCCCAATCGCCGTCTTTGTAACGGGCCGCTTGCCCCGAGGAGGTCAGGTCGATCGATTGCCCGACGGCGATGGGAGGGGGCGATGGGTCTTCTTCGTCGTAGCCGAAGTACGCGCGCAGGGTTTCCTCGGCGTATTTCCAGGCGTGGGACCGATAGAGCCGCTCCTCGCCCGTGCGGGCCCGGCCCTTGCGGACGTGCGTATTGTAGGGAGTTTCCGTGGCAATCAGAAACTGCGCCACAAGCTGCCGGAAGATGTGGTGATTGGCGTTGAGAACCAGAAACTCGGGCGGCGCGCCGCGCGGCGCGTGGAAACAGGCGCAGGCTTCGGCGCACTGTTCCAGGCAGCGGGCCGTGGCGCCCAGGCTGAAGCGCAGCTCGCGGGGCCAATCCGTCACACGCGAGATGTTCACCGGCGTTGCGGCATCCGGCTGCAGGCCGAAGTCGAAGATCAGGAGATCGTGGTTCCGCAGGAGGAAGTCGGGCAGTGCGCCGCCGGGCGGCAGTTCGGCGCTGAAGATCGGGGTGGCGCAATCGGGGCCGGAACCGGGCCGGAGCAGGTCTGCCCAATAGCTCAAAGGATGGGTGAAGCCCATTCCGGCAATGCACCGCGCCGCCAGATCGAGCATGCGGGGGTTGTTTCCGACGTAGACGAAACGCGCATCCCGGGGATGCACGGTCAGGTTGCCGGCGAGATAGGGCAGGGCGTGCTCGGGTTGATAGTAGACGAAATTCCGGAGGTCGTTGGCGTCCGAGCGATAATCGGCCTGTTGCGGCGCGCCTAAAGCCCGCTCGACGGCGCAAACGTAGCGGGCCTGGGGTCCGCCGGCGAAATCGACCTCCTCGATGGTCTCCTCCGGCGCTCCCCACGTGGCCGCCTGGCCGGGCGCAACCGGGTCCGTGACGTTGTAGACGAACTCGCCCAGATCATTCTCCAGCTTGATGTCCAACCGGTGGGCGAGCGTGGCGACGCGGGTGTGGTCGCAGTGATAGCCCTTCAGCAGATCCGCCGCGCTTTCCGTGCGGTTCCCGTAGAACAGGTAGAGACGCTTACAGAGGTTCGAGTCGGCGTGCCAGCCGTGGATCATGCGTTCGTCGAATCCGTGAATGTCGAACATCGCCTGGCGGGGCGCGAGCTGAAAATCGCCGGGCGAATCAAAGCGCATGTAGGGATGCGAGATGGCGGCCTCGTTCAGATGCAGCCTGCCGCCGAGCTCGTCGCAGGCTTGCAGCACGGCCTGCGGATCGCTCCGCGGAAACGATTCCCAAAGCGGTTCCGGCAACTCGAACCGCGGCAGGATGTATTGGCCGTCGGGAAGGCCGCGAATTGCGTCGGAGAGGCTGGATCCTTTCCTCGGCACGAAGATCATATCCGTATTCGTGAACAGAACCCAGCGGTTGCGCGGGTCCGACCGCCGGATCGCGATATTCCGGGAATGCGGCTCCAGCGCGAAGAGATGCGTCTCCCTCACGAGGCGGTTGTGAAGCTCCGGGCGAACGCGGAAGACCCGCAGCAGCGACCTGGCGCGGGCCGTCAGCGTGTCGTAGATCGCTTCGATGAAGGTGGGCAGATCGTTCGGCGTGTTGTAGTCGACGAACAGGATCTCGTCGCCCGGGGCGGAGAGCGTCTCCGCGATGCAGTTCATGCTGATCGCGGCGCGCTTGTGAAGGTTGTAACCGTGAGCGTCGTTCCGTCCGTACAGGATAACTGAGATCATCGACCTACCTTGGCCGGGCAAGGCCCCCGCGCGACGAAAATCCGTCAAGACCGACGCCTCATCTTTTGCGATGAGCGAACCAGCCGGCGCTGTAGTGATTATGTTTGTTTTATCAGAATGCCGCCGCCGCGGCAACAGGGGCCGGGCGCGCGCGCGTTTCGGTGGGCGGCGCGCCGCGGAACCGCGATACAATGACCCTTTCCAGAACGATTTCCGACGTTGCCCGTCCGCCTGTGCGGGCTGGGACTGAAAGACAGGTCCTTCCATGTGGAATGGCGATTACGGCTTCCTGCTCAGTAATCTCGTTAAGAAAGATTTCAAAATCCGGTATCGGAATATGTCGCTGGGGGTCCTCTGGTCCCTTCTGAATCCCCTGGTGATGATGGCCGCCCTGGTGTTCGTATTCGGCAAGATCTTCACAAGCAGCCAACCGCATTTTCCGGTTTTTATCCTGTGCGGTCTGGTGCCTTTTAACTTCTTCAGCCTCGCTTGGTCAAGCGGTACGGGGTCGTTGCTGGATAACGGGTCGATCATCAAGCGGGTACCCGTGCCGCGGGAAGTGATTCCCATCGCGACGGTCTTCGGCAATTGCGTTCACCTGCTCATCCAGATCGGCCTCCTGTTGACGTTCACTCTCGGCTCCGGCCTGGGCGTCAACCGGTACTGGCTCCTGCTGCCTGTGGTTTGGGCCATGGAGGTGATCTTCGTTTGCGGATTGGCGCTGATCTCAGCGGCCGTGAACGTGTACGTCCGGGATACCCGGTACATAGTGGAATCGGTGAACACCGTTTTGTTTTGGCTCGTGCCGATCTTTTACCCCTTCTCCCGCATTCCCCCCCAATTCCGGGACATTTACCAGTACAATCCCGTGGCGGCGCTGGTCCTGGCGCTGCGCAATATTCTATTGGAAGCCACGCCGCCGCCGAGCACGCTTTTATGGAAGCTGTCCGTGAGCTCGTGCCTGGTGCTGGCGGTGGGCTTCCTGGCGTTCCGCAAAATGAGGCAAGGCTTCTACGATTATCTCTAGGTCCTATGGCGCTGATTGATTTCGATTGCGTTTCCAAGACGTTCGCGCACAGCAGCGGGGCCAAACTGTTGCGCGACCACTTCCAGGAGCGGATCCACGGGCGCCGCCGGCAGTTGTTTTACGCGTTGAAGGATGTTTCGTTCCGTCTGGATCGCGGCGAGAGCCTGGCCATCGTCGGAGGAAACGGCGCTGGAAAGAGCACGCTGCTCAGTCTTGTGGCGGGGCTGGCCCAACCGAACGCCGGGCGCGTTACGGTAAACGGGCGGGTGGCCGCTCTTCTGCAGCTCGGCTCCGGCTTTCACCCGGACCTTACCGGGCGGGAAAACGTTTTTCTGAACGCGTCGCTCCTCGGCCTGAGCCGCGCGCGCACGGCTGAATGCTTTGACGGGATTGTGGAATTTTCGGGGATCGAGGAGTTCATCGAAGACCCCCTCCGCACGTATTCCAGCGGGATGATGATGCGGCTGGCATTCGCCGTCGCCGTTCACGTGGACCCCGAGATCCTGATCATCGACGAGGTGCTGGCCGTAGGGGACCGGAGCTTCCAGACCAAGTGCATCGAACGGATCTACGATTTCAAGCGGGCCGGGAAGACCCTGCTGTTCGTCTCGCACGTGGCGGAAATGGTGCGGGAGCTTTGCGATCGCGCCCTCTGGCTGGATCACGGCGAGGCGATTGAGATGGGCGCTCCGGAGGACGTGTTGCGCGCCTACCTGGGCGCGGCGGCGGCGCGGTAAGGCTCAAGCCGCGCCGCGGCCGGGCGGCGCCGTCTCTTCCAGGTCGAATTCCGCCAGGCCCCAGTCTTCGCGATTGAAAATCATCGGCGCGTTGAGGTGGCGCATCTGCGCCGCCCAGGTCAGAACCTCGTCGTTATCGACGAACGACAGGCCGCTGGCCGCGATGCGCGCGAACAGCTTGGCTTGGCCCTCCGGCGTCCAACCGGACCCGCTGCCGTGTTCCACGTGATAGATGCGCATCGGCTCGGCCAGCGCTTCTTCCCTCGCGCCGCCGTAGTGCGCGGCGAAGCAGAACACGGAATCGAGATTCATCGAGAAGAGGTCGAATTCGGGATAGCCCCTCAGATCGAACCAGTTGTCGCGCGCGATCAGTGTAAAGTCGCCGCAGGCGTTGGTGTGAAGGAATTCCGCGGCGCGGCGGCGACCCGGCGCCGAGCCATGGCTCGCAGCCGGAGTGGGATCCCAGCCGCATCGATAGGCCCGGAAGGGACCGGACGAGAGGATCTGGAGGACGTGCGTGCGCCCTGCTTCGAGCGGCAGTTCCAACCGGCGCAGGCGGCGGCCCTCGATTTCAAAGCGTTCCAGGGTTCGCCCGGCGCAGTCGCGGATCTCAAAAGCGGCAGGGGAGGCGGTTTCCAGTTCCAGAAAGAGCGGCCGCAACCCGCCGGGAACAGCGCGGAGGAGCAGTTCCGCCTGGCGGGATGCCGTCATGGCTCCGCCCGCCGGGTCGCGCTGCCAGCCGGCGCCCCAGGGCGGCGGCGCCACGTCGTTCAATCGCGCCGCTTGGGCGCGCCGGTCCCAGCCGCACCAGTAGACCTTACATTCGTCTGGCCCGGGCGAAGGCCCGCCCGCCGCCCCCCACTCCAACCGGTAAACCGCGGTCCGGTCCGGCAGGCGTGGCACGGGGAATTGGACGTATTCCAGGCCGTTCAGCTTCCGCCGGGCAACCGCCTGGCCCTGCTGGTCGATGAGGGACAATTCGAGCGGGCCGCATCCGGTCTGCGCCGGTTCGACGCGCAGCCAGAGTTCGCGCGCACCGGAACTCGAACCGTCTACAATTAATTCCGCGCCGGTGGCCACGCGGCGGGACAACTCCCCCCGGAAGCGCTCCGGGCCTTTCCAGCCCGCGCCGGGCGACAGGCCGGACCCGGTTTGAAAGATATCGCTTCCGGGCGGCTGTCTCAAGCCCGGACGTTTTATGCGGTAGGCTATGCCCTCCCGCACCAGGCCGGTGACGCCGCCCCAATCGACGTAGCTCTTCAGACGGCGTTGCAGGCGCGGCGGGACCGGGATGCTCATAGGGACGATCGGGCCGCCCGTGGCGAGTTTGCGCACGGCGTACTGAAGCGCGCGCCACGCCGCTGCGACGCGTCCGGCCCGCGGTTCCCGTGTGACGGTGGCGCGGCAGGGGCCCGCGGCAGGCGCGCCCGTCTCCCATTCCAAACGGAAAAAGCGCAGATTCAGGACGCGCGGGTCCACGCCGAAGGCCGCCTCCTGGCTGTATGTCCGGAACCACAGGCGATCGGGCAGCGCCGGGAAGAACGGCAGGCGCACCCGGCTGCGGGCATCGATGCTCACGCGAGCCAGAATTTCGTTCTCGCCCGCCGCGATTTCCAGATCGACTGGTTCCGCGCCCGCGGAGGGCCCGGGCTCCACGTCCACCAACAACGCCGCAACCTGCCCCGGCGGCGTTTTAAGAAGCACCTCCGCTTCCTCTCGCGCCCAGCGGAAAACCTCGTTGGAGCCATAGCGCTCCAGGGGGAGCCAGCCTTTTCCGAGGAGAATGCCGGCGCCCACCGCAACGACATCGATGGGGCTGAGAGCGATGCGCCCGTCCGGCGACACCGGGAACGAGCCCTCGCGGGCGTTCAGGCGGATAAGGTGCGTACGGCAATAGGCGAGTTGCTCTTCCACGCTCGCGCCGGCCGGAACATCGCTGGCAACGTCATGGCGGTCGATGCGATACATGCGCCCCGGCTCGAGCCGCTGTTGGGCGAGAAACGAGGCCAACTCATCCGAAAACAAAATGTCGATATTGGTGGCCAGGACAAACCGCCCGCGCGCCCGCCGGATGCCCACGTTTTTCGCGATCATCTGGTAAAGCGGAAGCGCCTCCGCATGGGCATAGCGCCGGTGCAGTGCGGCCGGGACTTCGATAAACCGAACCTCGCACGGGCCGAAATCCGCCGGCCATTCGAGGGCCTCCCTGAGGCGCGGGCGATCCCCGGGCGGGTTCCACTCCACGATGATCAATTCCGACGGGATCCGATGGCGGCGCGCCTGCGCCAGCCAGCCGCTCACGAATATCTGCATCCGCTGGAGCAGGTTCCCGCCATGATCGTCGTTGCGGGCGGTCACGACCAGCGAGAGATATGGCTCGCTGGGGCGAGGCTCGCCAACGCGAGGCTCGCTGCCCGCTGGCCCTATTCCGGTCTTGCCGTCAGGCATAGGTGCCAACCGAACGCGCGCTCCAGGGAACGGAAAAGGCCGCGAGGCATCCAACGGAAATACCACGCCACTTTGTACTGGTAGCGGACGTACTCCGGAATGCTATAGGGGAAGATGTGGTCCACCATCACGTCCGTGACGCGAAAACCGTGGTCCTCCAGAAGACGGCGGCCGTCCTTCCGCGAGTAGCTGTAGGTGACCGGGCATCCGGTTTGCGCCTCCGAGTATTCGGCGATCAACCGGCGCAACTTCCAGATCTGGCCCTTGCCGTAGATGAACAGGATCCAGAGCGCCTTCCAGGACCAGCGGTTGTAGACCATGATCTTGACGGCGCTCTCCGGGCCGACGTACTTGCGGATCTGCTCGATGACCCGCTCCGGGTTCGGCGTGTGGTGAATGACGCCGAAGGAGTAGACGAGGTCATAGCGCTCCACGGGAACAAAGTCGCCGAGGTTCTCGGCGTCCGCCTGGATAAATCGGATTCTGTCCTCGAGGCCGTATATCTTCGCCCTCTGGCGCGCCACCTCCAGCGACTTTTCGGTCAAATCGACGGCCGTGACGAAGGCCCCGTTACGCGCGAAGCTGATGGTATCGGTCCCGATGCCGCAGCCGATTTCGAGCACCTTCTTGCCCTTCCAGCGCTCAAACCCGGCAAACCGCGGGATGTGGAATTCGACGAAGTATTTGCGGGCCTCCACCTCGTCGAAATACTCGCGCGTGCCGACCGGCTTGGGCGAATGGCGGATATTGCAGGGCCGCGAGTTCCAGTATTCGCGAACCTTGGCAATGGCGGTCTCCCGAAAGGGGGCGGATGTACTCATGGGGTGAAAAGCTATTATAGACGGCGGCGGGCGGGGCGCGCCCGGCCGCCTAAGCCTCTTTCGAGTAGAAAGCGCTCACGTCCCGATTGAAGAGCTCGTTGTACTCCCTGTAGGACAACTGCCGGCCTTCAAACTCCGGCGTAAGCGCATCGAGATAGGGCTCCACGTCGAACGGCAGGCGGTCGCGATAGGCTACCAGGAAATCCGCGGCGCAATCGGCGAAGCCGTAGGTTTCGCAAATACAGGCCAGCCTGACAACGTGCTGGGGTTCTATCCGGCAACCCCACACCTGTTCATAGTCCGGAAGCGAGATGTCGCGCAGGTAGAGAAGGTCCGCGCCGAGGGCCTGGCCCTCTTTGGTGTCGGTTGCAAACGGACAGCGAAATTTCCCGGGCAGCGCGGCGCGAGTATACCGGTATAGTTCCATGTCGAAGAAAGAAAAACCGGCCTGTTGCAGCAGGCGGTCCATGTTGCGAAAGGTATTAGCGGAATCGTCTTCCTGGACACCTTGGAGGCTTACCTCCACCTGAAGCCCCAATACGGGACTTTGGGCGAGCAGTGTCCCGGCGCCCATGACGACCTCGACATCAAATCCGTCGGTATCGGTCTTGATGAAATCGACTGTCTGGCCCGCGAAATAGTCGTTGAGCTCGATCTTGTCATGCGTCAGTTCATTCGCTCCGGTCTGATCGTAATGAGTCTCGGCAAACGTTCGCCCCAGGATTGTCCGCGCCCGGACCGTGCTGGTTCGAAACCACGGCTGATTATTTCGCCGGGTGTCTGGACGGTCGGAGCGCTGCGGATTTTTCAGGCCTACAAGGGCCGCCACGTAGCTCACGTTCCGATTCGTCTCACATGCATTGAGTCTTTCGACCTCCTGTACGAGAGGGTCGAAGCCAACCGCGTGTAAGCGATCGCCGAGAACCCGCCACTGCGCTCCGATACCCCCGCTTGCGCCGACGTCGACCACGGTGAGGCTATCCAGAATTCCGTCAGACACGGCGCGCTGCGCGAACCGCGGAGAGGGTTCGAGTTTCATGAAACACGGATTGTAGCACCAGCGTTTGAGTGGACGGCGCTTGGTTTGCGAAGCTTGGTTTGCGAAGAGATGTTAAACTCGTCCTGAAGCCGCTGAACCGCAGCCTGAATTCGCTGTACACATGCAATGAGCCCGGCTAACCTGATCAGTATCGTCCTGCCTGCGCACAATGAAGCCGACAACATCAGGCCGGTCTATCGAGCGATCTCCGAGGCCCTGCGAGACGAGGGCCAGTGTTGGGATTTCGAGATTATCTTCCTGGACGACGGTTCGAGAGATCGTACTGCCGAGGAAGTACGCCGGTTAGCCGCGGAAAGCCCAGGTGTGCGCCTGGTGCGGCTCACCCGGAATTTCGGCCATCAGGCGGCGCTCCTGGCCGGGCTTCAATACGCACATGGCCGCGCCGTTATCACCATGGACTGTGATCTCCAGCACCCGCCGGAGTATCTGCCGCGGATGATCGATGCGTGGCGAAACGGTGCCTGGGTTGTGCAGATGGTCCGGGCCAGCACGGCCGACGCAAGCTGGTTCAAAAAAACGTCCTCGGCAGCGTTTTATCGCGTGATTCGTTTTTTGAGCGAGACGCCCGTGGTGAGGGGCGTCGCCGACTTTCAATTGTTGGACGCCGAGGTCGTCAGGGCCTTGCTCCAGTTCAAGGATTGCCGCCCGTTCCTTCGAGGGGCGATTGCATGGCTGGGATTCCCCAGCTGCCAGATTGAATATGTGGCTAATAAGCGACACGCCGGGAACACCAGTTACAGTTTGCGCAAGATGCTGCATTTGTGCCTCGATGCAGTCACGACTCTCTCGGCGAAGCCGCTACGCATCAGTTTCTATGTGGGGCTGTTGGTCGTCGCTGTATGTTGCGTGTATGGAGTTTTCATCGTGGCCGAGTACCTGCGGGGCAACGTGGTTCCGGGCTGGGCTTCTCTTATCCTGATAGTCATGTTTCTCGGGGCTGTCCAACTCATCTCTGTCGGAGTGCTGGGAGAGTACGTGGCCCGGATTTACGAGCTGAGCCGAAAATCGCCGCCATTCATCACTCTGGAATCCGGCGCCGGAGACGGGCACCCGTCTGACGAGGTCTCACGCACCGCAGGGCCCTAGGCGTCTTTTGGCGGGGACTCGACACTCTCTGTCCGTGCAAGTCGGAACGCCTCGCACCGGTCGAGGCGCGGGCCGGAAGCCTCGAGGTAGGTGTAGAAACTCGCGTGGTAATAGGGCAAGGGGAACCGCCGCGTAAGCACGCGTTCAAAGAAGTACTTGAGAACCCGCGCAATTTCGGAGGCCGAGTTGACGTGCTCGTGCCGCATAATTGCGGCGTAGGGCAGGCCAGTTCGTAGCCGGTACGCAGGCCCTGTGGTAGTGCGCCATGCCGCCCCCCAAAGAAAGCCTGCTTCGGTCGGGATTCCCGCCTGGAAGATGCCATCAGGCTGCAAACGAAGCCCGCACATAGCGACTACTACCGGAAGGTCCGTCAGGTGCTCAAGTACCGCAATGGAGAAGATCCTGGCATATGCGCGCGCTGTCGGCGCCTCGTCGATAGCGGCGTATAACCGCCGCACTCTGTGAATATGAGGGCTGTCGCGCCAGAGAGACTCGAACGGTTCCACGACATCGTACTCGCTTGATGAGGGCTCAAACGCCAGATGGTTGAGTGTTCCGGCGCCAAGCTCTAACACCGGGCCGTCTCTTTGGACGCGGGCGACCTGCAAGTGCATCCAGCTCTCGAGCTTCATCTTCACCGAGGTCAGAGGGCCAGATCCAGCCCGATTCCGCAGATACTCCTCGACATAGCAGGCGCGGTGGCGAGGAGTGAGCGGCGGCCGCTCGCGGGGGTATGAGCGGAGTATATCGGAGATATCCAGGCGCTTACTCACGAGGAGGTTCCGAGCCGCGACCGGGCGCCGGGGTAATGTTACGATACGCCATGACTTCTTCGATAATGAAGTCTGACGATTTACCGGACGGATTGTTATTGGTAAGCAGCAGCCACAGCGTGTCACCCGTTTTGAGAGTGACCGAGAAGGACTGGTCATGCTCTTCCGGCCCGCTCTCAAACGGCGCTTGTGCGATCCACCGCGCCCTGTCCGATGAAAGTGCGCCGAACGCAATCTGGCCTGAGAGAACCCGGTACTTGATCTCAAAAACGTATTCCCCGTCCTCAACTGCATTTATCGCATCATAGATAGCAGCATAACCCCAGCGGTCATTGGGCGTGCGAACCCGCAGTCCTTCCCTTGTCGTTTTGAGGTCCGCGTGCGGTGGGTCCGCGCTCCGCCAATGGTTCATGGGAAAAGGCGCGCCGCTGGTTTCGCCACTTGCGACGCTCAGTTGTCCCGGGCCCGCCCCGTCCGCAAACGCAACTTCTACTGGCGTTATCGACGCGGCAGCCGGAAGTGTCCGTAGCAAAGTGATGAAGTAACGCCCGGGTCCGTTCCCCACCCCCACCTCAGCCAACTGCTGGGCGCGATAGCCGTTCGCCTGCAGTGCGGCCCGGGCAGAACGATAGGCCCCGCGTTCAGTGGAAAGGACTGCAACGGTATCGCCCGCACGCACCGGCACGCCAGACGTGCTGGGCGGCGTCTTGAGGGACGGGAAGTCAGTGCTGATCCAAGTATAGCCCCACAAATAGATCGAATTTAGCGCCGTAAATACGCCGCCGTTGGGGTCCTTTGTGGCGTTATACCAAAACCGTAGCGGTACGCCTGGCGCAAGCGAATCCAGGACAGCCATGCCGTGAATCGTGGCTTCGAAGTCCGCCTGGCGTGACCCGCGTGGAACGCTGAGCCAGTCCGAGCCGATTGATCCGATTTCCTGCATCAGACAGACACACGCCAGCAATGCCGCCAGAGCCATTGACCCGTCCCGTTTGACGACCTTGGCGAGGAATCCGGCCGTCGCGGCTGCGGCCGACGCGAGTAGAAGCGCCGCCGTCTTCTCGGGAGCTATGGTTTTCACGATCACGCCCCAAAGCGGCAGCGTCATTAAGGCTGCGAACCCGACCGCCAGAGCCGCGAAAGCCGGGCGCGACAGCTTTTCGCTTCCGCCGCAAAATGCTACGCCTGCGATGAGGAAAAGCGGCGGGAGCAGGTGGCTTGTTTTGAAGTAGAACTCGAACGTCGGCGTGCCCTTCAGCTCGAAGATGGCCAAAATCAAGAAACTGAAAACATAATTCGCTGCAAACAACGCGACAATAGGGCGCTCTTTCAACCGGCGGGCATTCCAGACAAGATAGCCGCCCGCTCCTGCAAGGGCGGCGAGTGGAGCGAGGAGCCATCCGGCATAATGCAGCCAATCGAGCGAGTGCGCTTTCCACGGATTAGGCACTCCCATCATCTGTTTTACAAAGACGATCGTCGGCCGGTAAAACCAGAACGTCCCGTCAATCCCGGAATTGAGCGCGCAAAGGAATAGCGTAACCAATGCGATGCCGCCGAGAAAAAACGACAGATTGCGACAGTGACCCTTGAAGTCGGCCAAGCCGTCCGCGGCGAAAAGTACGTAGCCGAAAAAGAATGGCGAAAAGATGATCCAAAACAGGTTACAGTACAACATACCTGCATACGCCGCGCCGCCAAGGAGCAACCATACGAAGCGGCGCGGTGTCTTGTCCAGCGCTTTTGTTATAAATGCCGCGCTAGCTAGGTAATACGTAAGGCCGCCGCTGTCAACGTAATCCCATCCGATGGCGGCGAGATAGTAATGCGAAGAACCGCAGAAAATGCACGCGATTAGCGCCGCACGCGGGCTTGCAAGACGGCGGATTATGAAATACAACGAGACCAGAACTGCATAAAACATTCCCAGGTGCAAGACGTAGTTCGCTGCGTTGGGTTGGAAAAGTTGATTCAGTAAGTAACCGGGAAGAACGTATGGCAGACGCGACCCATAGTAGGTACCCGGAAAGAGGAGGAGTTTGAACGAATGCAAGTGGGTGAAAAAGCCGTAGTACACCCACGGATCAATCATATTAGGCGCATTGAATAACCAGTTATTATTGATGAACCAGAGCGCGAGCGGGAGTGACAGTAAGGCGACTCTATGTTGAGCGAGAGCGGTCAAGAACCGCGGCCGCTTGTCCTTTGCGTCTAAAGGGTTCGTTTCGTGTAAACCATCGCCTTTGGGGGCGGGAGGAGTCATAGGAGTCTTGGAAACAGCAGCGGCTACGCACCGGTCGTCCCGGGGGTTTGTTTCGCCGGCCCGAGGTTGCGGATTACGATTGTGGAGCACGAAGCGGCCTCTCAAGGGAAGGGGCGACTCGGTGAGCGGAGGGCTCCCAGCGGGGCCAGAATCTCGGTAAGTTGATCACGAATAATGATACGATACCTGCTGGCGAGAGGCGATGTCCACTACGGGGAGGAGGCGCATGCGCCAGCTCGCTGAACTGCTGCTTGAGCGGCACTCTCTCTATCGGGGGTTTCGGAGGCTCACGGGCTCCGGCCGCCTCAACCGTGAGTTTGTCGAGAAATACGTACGGCCCTGCGACGGCGACGCCATCCTCGATATCGGCTGCGGGCCGGGTAATGTTTGCGCCCTCATGCCCCGGGTGCGGTACACCGGGCTCGATCCTTCACCGAATTACATTGCGGCGGCGCAGCGGCGCTTCGGGAATCGCGCCGTGTTCTCCTGCGGCGGCCTGGCCTCCTTCGACGGAGCCGCGTATGGCGAATTCGACGCCGTCATGTGCATGGGCGTGATGCACCACCTGGACGACCGGCAAGTGCTTGAGACGCTCGAAAAAGCGAAGGCCCTGCTGAAAAGAACCGGCCGCTTCGTCAGCTACGATCCTTGCTTTACCGAGCCGCAACACCCCATCGCGCGCTGGATCCACAAACACGACCGCGGCGCATTCGTGCGTTTTGACCGGCATTATGAACGGCTGATCTCGACTGTCTTCCAGCGGTATCGCCGCGATATCCGTACGGACCTGTGCACTGTCCCGGCCACGGTGATTATTTTCGAATGTGATGGCGCGGCGTAGCCGAATCGGGCGGCCTATGGATCGGGCAGGGCAATCCTTCCCGATTGGGCCGCGCGCCTCGTGCGCTTGAGATCGGCGGGGGAATCCACCCACCAAAGCCCCTCGGCCATGCGGTAGCCGTAAACCGGTTGCCCGGCCGTCACGAGCGCCGGCAGGGTCTCGCGCCCGAAATCGCAGGGGCGGCCCGCCGGGATGAAGGGCAACACTGCCGGTTCGAGGACGAGGATGCCGGCGTTCACCCAATGGCTGAAGACCTCCTCGGGCTCCGGCTTTTCGAGGAAGCGGAGGACGCGGTCGTGCGAGTCGAGTTCGGCGATGCCGCTTGCCGAGGCGTCCTCACGATGGAACAGCGCAATCGTCGCGGCGCCTCCTTTGGCTTTGTGGAATGCGATCAGCCGGCTCAGGTCGCAGGTGGTCAGATTATCGGCATACAACGTCAGAAACGTATCGGTGAACTCGGCGGCGAGTTTCTTCACGGCCCCGGCCGTGCCCAGGGGTTCGGCCTCGCGTGAGTACGCGATCCGGACGCCGAAACGCCGGCCGTCGCCGAAACGCTCCGTAATAACGTCGGGACAATGGTGGAGATTGATGATCAGATCGCGGAGGCCATGCTTTGCGCAAAGCCGGATGTTGTGTTCCAGGATAGGCCGTCCGGCAATTTCCAGCATCGGCTTGGGGCAGGAGAGTGTCGCAGGCCCCAATCGAAGCCCCTTGCCGGCGGCCAGCAACATGACTTTCATTGAACGGCCCCGCGCCGCGGGGCTTCCTGCGGGGCGCGGATTGGAAGAGAGTGAAACATGGAACTTGCGGTCCCGGAGAGGCCTCTCTGAGCCCGAAAGAATCTCGAATGTAGAATGTACCATAATGAAGATTCACCAATCATTCGGGAATCCATGCAGATCGGGAAGGCTGTCGAAGGCGCCGAAGCGGGGAGTCGGCAGGGCGAATCGGCCGGCATACGCGCGAACGAATCGCCGGCGTGGCGGGCCGCTTACGATTCCCAGGCGCAGGTTGAGCGCCGGCGGAGCGCGATTCCCCGCAAACTCCGCAAGCTAGGTCTGGAAGGCGGAACAACAAACGTTCGCATCCTCGACTTGTGCTGCGGGAACGGCGAGACCCTCGATGCCTTATACGGGATGGGCTTCAGGGAATTGCGCGGAGCCGACATCGTAATCGGCCCGGATTTGGCCGCCGACCCCAGGTTCGCAGCATGCGTGGCGGATGCGGCGGCGCTGCCCTGGGCCAGCGGCTCTTTCGATTGGATTCTGATTGTTCATGCCCTCCACCACCTGGGTCCGGCGGAGCGCATCCGAACCGTTCTCGCGGAGTGCCACCGGCTCTTGAGCCCTGGCGGGCGCCTGGCGATCGTCGATTTCCCGAACAGCCCCCAGATCCGCCTGGCGTTTTGGTGCTTTCGCCGAAAGTTCTGGCTGTTTACTCCATACCTCCGCTACTTTGGGAAGCTCATTCAGGAAGAGTGGTGTTTCTTGAAGGGCTATCTTGCGGAGTGGCCCCGAGTCCGCGTGTTATTGCAGGCAGGGCCGTTTGAGATAGAGACTTTCCACCAGGAGTTCTTTTACTATTTCCTGACTTTACGAAAACCGGTTCCGGCCGGTGGCGAAGATAAACGGCCGTGATAAAATGCGGTCTCTTCCATGGATGAGCAGAGGGTGAAGATTTCGGATTTGTCGCTCAGTGTGGTGGTGCCGGCTTACAACGAGTCGCACCGCCTGCCCGCGACTTTGGCCGCTATCCGCCCGTACCTCGATTCGCGGTTCGCCTCGTACGAGGTCATCGTCGTGGACGACGGCAGCGCGGACCCGACTC
>JAIQFU010000561.1 GCA_020073115.1 Terriglobia bacterium | reverse complement strand
AGGGGTTGATCGCGCAGTTGCGGTTGTACCAACCCCACCGCTCGCAGGCCCGCTGGCAAAGCTGGAACGCCTCTTCGTAGCTGCCGCGCACGCGCAGCACCGTGGCGCCGAAGATCAGAAGTTGCGTCACCTTGGGCTCGGGAGCCCTCTCGGGGACGAAGATCACGCTGCGCAACCCCATTGAAGCCGCCATGCCGGCCAGGGACGAGGCGGCGTTCCCCGTGCTGGCGCAGGCCACGATCCGCCTCCGTTTCTCGCGCGCCTTCACCACGCCGACCGCGCTGGCGCGGTCCTTCAGCGAACCCGAGGGATTGCGCCCGTCATCCTTCAGGTACAGGGTTCTCACGCCCATGTGGCGCGCCAGGGCGTTTGAGGGTGTGACCGGCGACCATCCCACGGAAAGCGCCGGCAGCGCCGAACCCGGCCGCGCCGGAAGCAATTCGCGGTAGCGCCAATGGTTCCGCTCCGGACGCCTGGCCAGGCTGCGGCGGGTGAGGCTGCGCGCCACCGCCGCGTAATCGTATTGCACGTCGAGGATGCCGTCGATGCCGCAGGCGGGGCAGGTGTAAGGGACGCGGGTGGAGTGTTCGGCCCCGCAGATCTCGCATTTCAAGCTCAGGACGAATTCCATGATCGGCCCCGTCGGATCAACAAGATTAGCACCGTGCCGCCGCGGGTCCGTTGCAGCATCCGGCGTCAGGGAATCCCGGCCGGGGCTACCTCGTCCACGTAACACCACACCCACGATTCGCCGGGCTCGATGGAGCGGATGAGCGGGTGCTGCGTCGCGTGAAAATGCTTCGTCGCGTGCTTGTTCTTCGACGAATCGCAGCAGCCGACGTGGCCGCACGTCAGGCACAGGCGCAAGTGGACCCATTGATCGCCGGTCTTTACGCAGTCTTCGCACACGTGCGTTTTAGCGCTCGTGATCCGGATCTCGTCGAGGTGAGTGCAGCTTGCCGCCATCAGGAACTCCTTTCAGGGGCCGCGCGTTCGAGGGATGCGCGCTCCCACCCGCCCAGCGTCGCCGCGGCCTCGTACGCGCTTTGACAGAACTCCAGCAGGGCCGCTTTCGGTCGGGGGGCGCGCCGGACCTCGTCGTACATCAGGATGAGTTCGTGCAGATTTTGATCGTAGTGCGCCGCGGCGGGGCGAACCAGCGCCGACGAAAAACCTTCCGGCTCGGGCGCGGCGTACGAATAGAACGCCGGACCGCTCACCCCGCCGCCGCCCGGCCAGAACCCGACGCTGCTGCATTCATGCGAATAGGCGTCGCGTGTGACCGCGTCGGCCCCCTGGCGCTCGGGGGCGCGCCGTCCGGAAAAGCGGGTCACGGCCAGATCGAAGCTGCCCCAGAAGAAGTGGACCGGGCTGGCCTTTCCCAGAAACCCGGCGCGAAATTCCTTGAACGCGGCATCGGCCTGCAATAGAACCCGGTGGAAGCGGCCCACATACTCGGGATCGTAGGCGGCGTGCTGGACGTCATCGGGGAAGGGGATCGGGTCGGGAACCTCCACCGGGTGCGGCCAGATCTTCACCTCAATTCCCGTTGCGCCCAAAACCGCCATGAACTCGCGGTAGAAGTCCGCCACGGAGCGGGCGTAGAGTGGGATGTACCTCGCGGCGCGGTCGCTGCCGCGGAGCGCCAGGTTGTGATCGATGAAATCGAACTCCATCTCGAAGGCGCGCTCGCCATAGGGGATCAGCGTGGTGGACAGCCCGCGCGCGCTCACGTATAAGGGCGTTTCCCACCAGTGGTTCCAGTGAGGGCTGAGCGCCAGCCGCACTTTCCCGACAATCTGGGTCCACATGTGAACGGTGGCGTACGTCGCGGCCCATTCTTCGAGCGGCAGCGGCGGCCACGTGGGGTTTTCGGCGGGTGCGGAGCGGAAACTATCCATGCGGTTTCCCCCAAAGGCGTGGAGATCAGTCTAGCACTCCTGGTTTTGAAGCATCAGCCGGCACGTTGAGAAACGCACGCTCCGAGCCTCTACTGTGGCGTGAACATTCTCGGTCGGCCTGTCGGCCATCGTGCCGGCATCCGGCCCCAAACGCATGGCGGCGCCTTAGAATCGTGTGCATGTCCATCTCCCGCCGCACGCTACTCACATCGGCAATGGCTGCCGCGCCTTTCGCGGCCCGGCCCCAGACAAGCCCTCCACCGGGCCGCCTGAAGATCGTCGTCGCCGGCGGATATCCGGGCGATCCGGAATGCGGCTGCGGCGGCCTGATCGCGCGTTACGCCGAGGGCGGGCACGAAATCGTTCTGCTGTATTTGAACCGCGGCGAGGCATACTGCAACGGCGGGGACCCGCGCCAGTGCGGCGATGTGCGCACCGCCGAGGCCCGGAATGCCTGCCGCATCCTCAAAGCGCGCGCGGTTTTCGCGGGGCAGTACGACGGCCGGGCGGTGGTAGACAACTCGCATTACGACGAATTCCGCCGCGTGCTCGATTCCGAAAAGCCCGACATCATTTTTGCTCACTGGCCGCTCGATACCCACCGGGACCACCGCGCCCTCTCGACCCTGGTCCTGGACGCCTGGCTCCAGGGCGGAAAGCGCTCCGCGCTCTATTTCTACGAGGTCGTGGACGACACCATGATGTTCTCCCCCACCGAGTTCGTGGATATCTCGCGCGTGGAGCCGCAGAGGCGCGCCGCCTGCTACGCGCATGCATCCCAGCAGCCGGACAAGTGGTATCCCGCCCAGGCGCAGCTCACGCGGTTTCGGGGGACCGCGGCCGGGCTCGCGCAGGCGGAAGGCTTCGTTCGCCACTGGGAGAGCAAGCGAGGCGTGCTACCTTGAGCAGCGTCCGGCGGCCAGAGTCAACTTCGAACCGTTGCCTCTTCGGCGTTCACTTGACCGGAAAAGGCCAATTTCCTGTGGCGCGTCAGCAAGGAGCTTCGCTGCGCACACGTCCTCGGTCCATCCCGACGAAACCGGGCTGCGTGATAGACGTATGCGACCCGAGGATCTTCATCCTTCGTTGTGCCCGATCCCGGGCAGGGGTTTGTTGTTTTTCCCGCCTTCCTTATCACCTTCCGGCGAAATTTCCCAGGGGCTCCTTGCCTTTGATATTACGATTCGCAGGTTGTCCGAACGGGCCGTTCTTCGTTCAGGCGGTTTTCCTCTTTCATGTGTCCAGGTCGGGGATCAACCTCTCCAGCCCCAATTCCCTGAGCGTATGGGGGAGCGGTTTCCCCGTCGCGGGGTCCCACCCCGCCACCTGGAAATAGAAGCTCTTCATCCAGTGAAAATGTTTCATGATCGGTATCCCCTTGGCGGGGCCATCGACCGGCGTGGAGCCGTAGCGGGGGGAAGGGACTTCGAGTGCCGTATCCAGCCCGTGCCGCAGGTTGAACAGACGGAGCTGGTTGATCATCCTCTTTCCGATGATCATGGCGTCGTTGAGCGTCAGGTCCCTGCCGGTAACTGCGTTGACGCAATCCATCGTCAC
>JAIQFU010000560.1 GCA_020073115.1 Terriglobia bacterium | reverse complement strand
GTTCAGCGCCGAGGGCTTGAAGTCCTCCAGCGGTGGAGTCTTGTCTATCTCAACCGGTGGCTGCGTCCCCCGGCCCCCCCGGCCAGCCTGCGCCCCCTGGGGCGGCTGGGCGATTGCCTCAACACCCGGTAACACGGGCAGAAGAGCGAGAATCAGAATCGTAGTCTTCATTCGAATCTCCTGATTGTTCAGACTGAGCCCGAACTTGAATCTCACGGTCTTAACGCGTCCAGTTCGCTATTCGAGCACGCACTCGACCGTTGCGCCTTCCTTGGGAAGGCTTGCGCGTACCGTCTTTGACCTGCCGCCGGCCCTGGCCTCGATCTCGTAATCGCCCAGGAAACCGCGGGTAGTGAATGACCCCGCCGCCGCCGTCTTTCCATCCGCATTCGTCCACCATCGCTTGAATACGAGGTCCTTGTACGCCTCGCCGTTCGGCTTGAGCGACCAGTCGCGCCGCAACATCGCGCCCCTCGGCTTCCAATGGGCTCCTTCCCAGAAACCCCACAGCACAAACGCCTTCACCGAAGGCTGGCTGAAAACGACGGTCAGGAGGTCGCGCGTGTAATCGGCCTGCGTACCTTCGTCGGAGGTGTCGATATCGAATTCGGTGATCTCCAGTTCCTTCCCGAACGCTGCGAAACGGTCGAACCGTTTCATCAGGTCGTCCATCGGCGTGACCCGCGCGGGGAAATGGCATTGCAGCCCGATTCCGTCCACCGGCGCTCCCTGCTCGATCAGGTACTGAATGGTCGCCGCGTAATCGTCCTGGTGCGCCTTGTCCTCGCCTTCCAGGATGTTGAAGTCGTTGATGTACAACTTGGCCGTCGGATCGCCGGCCCGCGCCGCGTGGAACCAGTCCACCATCGCGTGCCGGCCCAGGATGTCCATGAAATCGTGATTGGTGAACGTCTCGTTGATTACGTCCCAGTCCACCAGGCGTCCGCGGAATGCGGCGGTGGCCTCGGCGATGTGGTCATTGATGACCTTCGCCAGCGCGGCGGGGTCCCCCTTGGCGTCCTGCGCGGCTTTCACGTTCGTGTTGTTCCAGGAGGGCCACACCAGGTTATGGCCGCGAACCCGCAGCCCGTTCTCGCGCAGCCAGTCCACAGCCGCCAGGGTGGAGGGGCGGGACTCCACGCGCGACCACTGGGGCCATTTCATTTCGTTCTCCATCACCGCGAAATTGAATAGCTGCACGATCTCCTGCTTATATCTCGCCAGGTTCTCCGCGCTCAGGCGCTGGCTGGAAAGCGCGGTCGCGTTGACCGCCGTGCCGAAGAGGAACGCGTGCTTGCGCATCCGGACCGCGACCTCCGCCCCGCGAACCGGCTTGCCGGATTTGTCTTTCACAACGACGGTGAGATTGCCTTTCCGGATCTTCTCGATCCGCGCTTCGGCGGCTTTGCGCCAGGCGGCGTTGGGCTCGCTGCCCGCATATCCGAGCTTGGTGAAAGGCAGGTCGGCCACCTTCTTGCCGGCGCCGTAATTCAACAACTCGATGCCGCCGATCTCCACGGTCTGCTCGCGCATTCCTACGGTGAAGAAAACTTCGGCCTCTCCCTTGTTGTAGACCCGCGTCAGCGCGAAGGGGAATTGCACCTTCTTCCATGACGTGCCCGCCACGGCGGGAGCGTTCAGCCCCGACTGGCTGAAGGACATTCCTATTCCTCCCCGTCCCGGCGCTCCTGGGACGCCTGGGGCTCCCGCTCTTCCTGCCACTCCCGGCGCGCCCCCTGCTCCTGGCGTGGTGCGGAATCCCGCATCGAGCGTGGCTTCTCCCGCCGCGCCGGACCGCATCCAGAACGAAACCATCAGGATGTCGCCGCTGGCCATGGCGGCATCCACCGGGGCTGAGACCTGCACCTCCGCAGGCCGCCGCGGCTTGGCGCTCACTTCGATGCGCAGGGCGCTCGAGAACGGCTGGCCTTTTACGGTCGCAGTGGACATCTTCGCAAACTCACCGGCGGCGCTGCTCAGCTTGAAGGCGGACGCGGAGTCGGCAGGCAGAAGGGCCGTGGCTCCCGTATCGGCGCCGTAAGCCGCGCAGCCCAAGGCCGCCAATCCGGCGCTCAGCAAAATCGTATGTACTCGGCTCACGATGGTCACTCTCCTCCCGGGGCCCTACAATCACATCGCCTGCATTGTAATCGCTTGCTCGACGATGTGCAAAGGAGCGCTGCTCCCGGGAGCGCTGCTCCGGGGCGCGGTTCCGGATCCTTCTCCTCTGCGCGCCCACGGTTGAATTCAGCCCCGCATGGCGCTAAAGTTTGCCTACCGTCAGTCTGCAAGCGGTTACAATATGAAATCTGCTCTTTACGTGATCCTTCTCGCCGTGGCCGCGCCTGCCTTTGCGCTGGACGGCCAAGTCGGAATCCACGACCCTTCGACCATCGTCTTGTGCAACCGCAAGTTCTACACCTTCGGAACCGGCGGTACTGCCCTTGTGTCCGACGACGGCTGGACCTGGCGCACCGGAACCAGGGCCTCGCGCAGCGGAATGGCCCCCGACCTCATTCACATCGGCGACCGCTACTACCAGTACATCGCCAGGAACGTCGGGGCGCAGCCCAAGGCCGAGATCAACATGATCTGGACCAAGTCCCTCGATCCTGAGTCGCCCGACTACAAGTGGGAAGAGGGCGGGTTAGTCGCCTCCACCAACGGGATCGAGGACTGCAATGGAATCGATCCGGGCGTTCTTCTCGATCCCAACGACGGCCGGCTGTGGATGGTCTACGGCTCCTATTTCGGCTACATCCGGCTGGTGGAGCTCGATCCCAAGACGGGCAAGCGCCTCAACCCCGACGACAAGCCCCGCGACATCGCCATCAACTGCGAAGCCTCCGACATGATCTATCACGATGGCTGGTATTACCTGCTGGCCACGCATGGCAGTTGCTGCCGCGGCGCCGACTCCGGCTACAACATCCGCGTTGGCCGTGCGAAGAAAGTCACCGGTCCCTTCCTCGATCACATCGGCGTCGATATGATCCGGGGCGGCGGCAAGCTCCTCATTGGCTCCGGCGGCCGCGTGATTGGCGCTGGCCATTTCGGCCTCCTCGATCTCGGCGACACCGTGCAGAAATTCTCCATGCACTGGGAAGCCGACCTGGACAGGGGCGGCGCCAGCGTGCTCGACATTCGACCGTTGCTGTGGAAGGACGGCTGGCCTGTCGCCGGTGAAAACTTGAAAGAAGGCGCGTATGAGATCGAATCCGTGCGCACCGGCACGGCGCTCGAGCTAGCGGTGGAAGGGATGCCGGTCGGCGGCCGGCGTGCCGGCAGAGGAGGCGGCGGGTTTGGCGGACCGGGCGGACGTGGGGGTGGACGTGATGCCCCAGCCGCGCCCGGCGCCCCTGGTCAAGCGGCCGGAGCCGGTGGGCGCGGGAGGCCGAGCCTCCTGGCCGGCCGGAAGCCCCGGAGCAGTTCCCGGCGGTGGCGGCGGGCGTGGAATGTTCGGCGGCACGGGCGCGCCGATTCCGCCGCAGGACGTCGCACAGGTTTCGATGAACTGGCCCGCGGGCAGCGTTGACGTCCGCATGTCGAATTACCTCTGCCAGGCCCAGCAGAAGTGGGCGGTCACCGCCGTTCCGAACGCCGGCGGCTACCTTGGGTCGCCGTATTTCAAGATCACCATAGCCGGCACGGACCGTACGCTGGCCGCCTCCGAAGACGCTGAATTGGTGGCGCTCCCGGCCTTCACCGGCGCACCCGAACAACTGTGGCGGTTTGACCAGCTTGCCGACGGGACGTGGCGCATTATGCCGAAGTCGGTCCCCAACTCCAAAGAATCTCTGGCTCTTTCGGCCGTGGGCAGCAGTTTCGCGACGTTGGCCAAATTCGACCTCAAGAGCGAGAAACAGCGCTGGGTGCTGAAAACGCCGTGAACAAGAGGCTTCCTATGATCACCTTCCGCCAACTCCTCCTCTCGGCTGTCGCCGTTTTGGCCGGCTCCGCGCTTATTGCGATAACCGCTTCCGGCCAGGAGGCTCGGCCTCCCGCGCCCACCCTGAGGAGTCCCACGTCGCCGGAAAAAGCGCCGGACGCCGACGGCTTCATCCAGCGCTGGTTGCTGCTGGAGCCAATTCCGTTCAACGATCTCACGGAAATCGCCGTTCGAGCGGGCGTCAAGAAGGAATACTTCCCTAATCAGTTCACTGTCCTTCCGAAGGACGGCGACAAGGTGACCGTCGACGGCAAGGAACTGGCTTGGCATGCTGCGGACACCACGCTTTACAACGTCAACCTCTATCACTTCGCCTGGGCGCTGAACAAGCCTACGACCAACGTGCTGTTCTGGGCCGTCACCATCGTCAACTGCCCGCGGGAGATGCCCAACGTGCGGCTGGCCATCGGTTCCAACGCCGCCTCGGTGTGGTGGGTGAACGGTCAAGAGGTCGCCAGCCTTTTCAACGATCGCCAGACCGTCATCGACGACGGAGTCTCCAAACGCATCACGCTGAAGAAGGGGGCGAACGTGGTTCGCGCCGCCGTCATCAACGGCGGCGGAGCGACCGACTTCTGCGCCCGGTTTCTCGACGCGGACGACACGCCGCTGAAAGGATTCACTGGCACCGTGGTGGACGCCGCGATGAAGTGAAAGATTTGAGAAGACTAGCCAAACATATTTGAAATTTTGATTCCACCGGTCGTCTGGCTGAAGATCACGTTGTCAACGCCAGTTCGGAGGCCCGACGTCTGGAGTACGTAGGCGCCCGAGTGCCAGCAGTTGCAGGCTTCCCGCACAGTAACGCCGGCATCCCAGGCTGCGGGGAGTTCCTGCTCAATGAGTTTCGAGAGCGTGCCCCGGAACCTGTTCGGCGCGGAAGGCTGGAGTTCATAGCCATCCTCGGTTTCGATCTGGCCTGCTTGATTCTGTCGGCGATAATCCAGAATGCTATTCCGCGCAGGTTTTGCGCAGCTTTGTCCTCAGCCGGGCACGTCCTCACGGGATCCACCGCGCCAAGAGCATCGTTGTCGCGGTCCGTTGCTTCGTCCGCTTCCTCGGCGCGACCGGTCGATGCCCTCCTGGCATGGAACATGCGATCCCCGGCTTCGCGCGCCACCGAGGTCGCTCAGCTGAAATTCTCCGATATCGACTGGCGCAACGGCGGAATCCGCGTTTTGCGGCAAGGGTCGCCGCCAGGAGGTGCTTCCACTGCCGCAGGAGGTTGGCGACGCGATTTTGGGCTATGTGAATGAGGCCAGGCCGCCGTTGCAGGCGCCCGAAGTGTTCACGACGGCGCTGGCTCCATATCACCCACTGACGCGGGCGGCAGTCACCCACATCGTGCGAGCTGCGCTCCGCAGGGCCGGAATCAAAGCGCCCATCAATGGTGCCCATGTTCTGCGGCACTCCGCCGCAACTGCCATGCTCCGTCAAGGCGTATCCCTGGCTGGCGTTGGCGCAGTCTTGCGGCACCGATCTCCGATGACGACAGCTCACTACGCCAAGGTGGACTTCGGCCTCCTGTCGGAGATCGCCCAGCCATGGCCGGAGGCGCCCTCATGCTGATCGCCCAGGTGGAACGCTACATCTCCCTTCGCCAGACTCTCGGCTTCGGGCTTCGCGATCTATCGTTCAATCTCCGCGCTTACGCCCGTTTCGCCGCTGGGAGGGGCGAGGCGCACGTGCGTATCGCCATGGCGGCGGAGTGGGCCGCCGGAGCTTCTTCCCCGCACGCTCGCTACATCCGGCTGCGAGACGTTGCACGCCTGGCCCGCTTCTTGCACGCTGAGGATCCGGCTCATGAGGTCCCGCCCAATCTGCTTCACGCGCCGTTGCGCCGGCGCCTGCCCTACATCTACACCCCGGAGGAGATCGCGTAACTCGTGCAAGCCGCTGGTCGGCTTCGCCAGTCGTACCCGCTCGCGCGGGCCCCTTACGCCGGCGGCCGTGCTCCTTCTCCTGATCGGTGCATCCGGAAACCTTGTGCTGAATGGTGCCGGCCGGCAACGCCTTGATCCGCGGAAAGCCAGCCGGCGGGTCATCAAAATTACAGAGCGACTTGTAGGTCCAGATCGAAACTCGCATCTCGACAGCGTCTGCTGTACTAGTTTTTGCGCGGACGGGTTCATGCGTGGAGCAAGAACGTCGGGTTCGCCACCCACCCCTTAAACTTAAAGGGGTGGGATGGCGGCGAACTGACGAGTTCCGCGACCTCGCCGTACTAAGCCGACAGGGCGGCACACTGGCGAACTGGCTTCCGGCGCGTCCAGCGTCGTAAGCGTTTACGTGGGGTCTCCGCTCCCTGCGACAGATCGGACAAGACAAGAGGAGGCTGGTTGCCACTGTGCCATTCAGCTCGACGCTGCTTGTACGCTACAAATCTCCCCTCTGGGCGGGAGCCTTTTCTGGACTACTGGTGTTTCCGCGCCATGCGCAGCCGTCTGGAGCCGATGAAAAAGGT
>JAIQFU010000040.1 GCA_020073115.1 Terriglobia bacterium | reverse complement strand
GGCGGTCGGCGCCGGGCGCGCGACGGCGACGTTCGCTGCCTCGGCGGGAACGATTGCGACGGATCAGACGGCGACCGTCACCGCGACGCTGAGCGGAAGCGCCCAATCCGCGACGATCTCGCTCGTATCCCCGGTGACGTTGACCGGGTTGGACTGCAACCCGGCAAACTTGAACTCCGGTGGATCCTCGACGTGTAGGCTAACGGTTTCGAAGAAGGGCGGCGCGACGGTGATGCTGGCGAGCGACGTGGGCGCCCTCAGCGTGCCGGCCGCCGTTACCGTGCGATCGGAGACGACCACAGCTACATTCACCGCGGCGGCTGGAGCAATTACAGGCGGGCAGACTGCGACCATCACAGCCACCCTGAGCGGAACCGTCCAGACGGCGGCAATCACGCTGTCAATCCACGCGGTTCAAGTCGTCTCTCTGAGCTGCGACAGTACGGTCGTGGATCCTGGGGCAGCCACCCGCTGCACGGTCGCGCTCTCCAGCGGCGCCGGCCAATCGACCGTTCACCTTGCAGTTACTGGGACGGCAGCCGGAGTTGCCATGCCATCTTCCGTAACGGTTCCCGGCGGAAGCACGACGGCGACTTTCCAGGTGGTTGCCCCCAACACTCCGGGCATCAGCTTCCAGGTGACCGCGTCTCTGGGGAACAGCGCTCAGAGCATCAGCCTCAGTGTTGGGTCCAGCGCCATCGCCTCATTTGCGTGCAGCCCGGATCCGGACGGCGTGGGCACTCTGGTTTGCAGCGTTAGGCTGGCGGCGCCGGCCCCGCCGGGCGGCGCCACCGTGTCTCTAAACTCGAGCAGTTCACGGGTGGCAGTGCCGGATTCGCTCGCCGTCCCGGCCGGCGGCCAGTCCGGCTCCTTCATTGCGCGGGTAGCGGCTTCCGATCAGGATGAACAGCCGCAGATCAGCGCCTCAATCAACGGAGCGGTGCGGACCACATCCCCGATGATCATAGGCGTTCGTCCGACCTCGCTCAAGTGTTCCAACAGCCAGGTGATTCGCCCTGGGGAGTGGATCGGCTGTGAAGTGCAATTGAACGCGCCCAACGTTCCGCAGGTCGCCCGTCTGGATCTCTCAACCGCCAATCCGGGGCTGAAAATCCCCAGTACCGTTACAGCGCGGCCGGGGCAAACGCGGCTCACGTTCAAGGCGTATGCGGATCCCCAAGCACAGAGCCAAAGCTCAGATGTGATCGTCCGCTTCGGCGGAACCGCGGTGAAACAGCTCGTGCTGATAGCGCGGACGGCGGGACCTGTCCTGACCACGCCTGAGGATGTTCAAGCGGCCTTCGGAGAGCAGGTGAGCTTCACCGTTTCCGCCGCCGATCCAACTGGCTTGGCGGTCTTCTTGTCGGCAGCAGGGCTTCCCGACGGCGCCCACTTCGATTCCGAAACAGGTAAATTTTCGTGGGAGCCGGCCGAATCGCAGACAGGAGTCTACTCCATCACCTTCACGGCGGCCAACTCCGCAGCCGCCGTTTCGAGTCGTCCTCTTACCATTGTGGTGGACGCGGGAAAGCCGTTCATCACCGCCGTTCAAAACGCCGCCAGCCGGGGGCGTCCGGCTTGCAGCCCGGGATCTGTCGCCACCCTTACCGGCCGGTGGCTAGCCCCGGCTGAGTCGCCCGCGTCGAACCCTTCCGGCGCCGTGGAACTGGGGGGTGCGCGGGTGAAAGTGAATGGTGAGTACGTGCCCCTGGTTTTTGCCTCCTCCCGCCGGATCGATTTTCTCTGCCCTCCGGCCGCCGCGGGGACGGGTCTCACGATTGTCGTCGAGAGCCGATCCGGTTCCGCAGGACCGGTATCGGCCTCCATGCACCAGTCGGCTCCCGGGATCTATTCCACCGATGCGACCGGAATCGGGCAAGGCGCGATCACCCTGACGGGAACAACTCTCCTGGCTGCCGGCCGCGATTACTTGGAACAGGGGCAACCCGCGGAGCCGGGCGATTCCATCACGATTCGCGCAACCGGGATCGGAGGTCTGAATGGCGCCTACCCGCCAGTGAGAATCGGGGAGTTCTACGCTCAGGTTGAGTCCGTGCGGGCGGCGCCGGGAGCTGCCGGCGTCTTCGAGATCACGGCGAAGGTGCCCTTGGGGGTAGAGGAAGGCGATGCAATCCCCGTCGTGATCGGATGGCCCAACGACCAGCAGTCCCGGAACGGCGGTGCGCTCGACCCGCGCGACCTCCGCCGGTTTGTGGAGCTCAGTAACACGGTTACGATCGCCGTGGAGCGGTCACGACCATAGCAGGATGCAAAACCAGATCTTGCCACAGAGGAACACGACTATCACCTTTGCTTTGAATCCGTGTTCATCGTCTTCATCCGGGGCCAGTCTTCTTTTCGAAGCGACCCCGGAAGGGGAACCCCCCAGCTCATCGGACGCGTTCCGCGCCTCCCGAGCCCTGCCGAACTCCGGCCGTACCAGGCATGCGTACTGGGGCTGGAGTTACAGGACAACAAACGCGGAGTTTGCCAAAGATTGGGACAAAAAATGCGCATAAATGGCGCCCCCAACTCGAGCTTCCTCCAACCTCGCCTGCGCGGCAGCGTCGGCGGGCGGGGCAGGGAAATCGAGCGCCGGCACTCGGCTGGCGGGTCCCAATGCCCTTATCTGCTACCGTTATTGAGCCGTTCGACTTAACTAAACGCCGCGTCTAACCTGCGGACCTCAGTTGTTTCCTGCATTCGAATGAAACGAGACAGATCCGCTCCAGGATTGGCCTGTTGACTGGAATCTCCTCGATAACCCACTGGAATCAAACAGACCGGAGATTGGTATCCGAACTGCTGAAAATGGACCGGCAAGCAGAAACGGGATGCGCCCCGTGGGACTGAAAGGGCGGTAGCGTGCGCTTAAGCGATGGCTCACCGAGTAGTAAGTTCAACTTAGCGGATTCGGGCCGACAAATGTGACCATGATTAGCGACAAACTCCAGCCTAACGGTGAGTCAAGGCAGTGGTTTGCGTTTCGGGTCAAATCGCGCTCTGAAAAGCTGGTTTCCGCAGCTGCGCACAGCAAGGGCTTCGAGGAATTTCTACCCCTCTGCTGCCAGCGGCGTCGCTGGTCGGACCGGTTCAAGTCGGTCGAGCTTCCGCTGTTCCCGGGTTATGTGTTCTGCCGCCTCGACGCCACCTACCGCCTTCCGCTCTTGACGATCCCCGGCGTGTTGCACGTCGTCGGCATCGGCAAGATTCCAGTCCCGATTGATGACGCCGAGATTGCCGCCATTCAGACCGCAATGCGCTCCGGCTTGACCGTCGAGCCGTGGCCGTTTCTGGACGTGGGGCAGCGGGTCCGGGTGGAATACGGCCCGCTGGCGGGCATGGAGGGAATCCTCGTCGAATTGCGTAAGCAGAACCGGATCGTGATCTCGGTGAGCCTTTTGAAGCGGTCCGTCGGGGTGGAAATCGAAGCCGATTGGGTCGCGCCGTTGAACGTGCGGACGCACGGTCTTCCGCTTCCGACCGCTGGCACGCGATCGTGATTGCCGGCCGGTCTTTAGTCCGTTCTAACCCTGTAAAACAATGGCAGCGCCCAACTGCGCCCCGGGGGTGATCAGCGCGCCAGAGACCCTCAGGCCAATAGTAAAACCTCAGGGCGGGACGAGAGAGCAACGGAGGAACCTTCTATTATGAGTGGGATAGGACGCTTTGTGGCGCCGGCCGTCGGATCGCGGGCGGATCTCGCCCAAAAGGCTCCAAAACCGGCGCGCACGCCCACCCCGATTGAGAGAACCGAGGACGTTCGCCTCCTGCCCCAGGAGCATTTCCTCCACACGCTCTGTCTGGAACGAAAACGGACCGAGCGCTCCCGCCGCCGTTTCGTGCTCATGCTCCTTGCTGCCCCTGGCCTCCTGCGGAATCCGGTGCGGACCGAAGCCATTGAGAAACTCGCTGGCGCGCTGTCCCGCTCCATTCGGGAAACGGACGTCAAGGGCTGGTACAAAGAAAAATCCACCATCGGCGTCATCTTCACCGAGATCGGCGCGGACGCGGACGGCCAGGCTGTGGCGAAGGCCCTCCTCGCGAGAATCAGTCGGGCGCTTGCGAGCGTCCTGAGCATCGACCAGATCAAAGAAATCACCGTGTCGATTCACGTGTTCCCCGATCACTGGGATAATCAGGACCCCAGCGGTCCCGCCGACCGAATACTGTACCCGGACCGAATGAGCGATGGCGGGCCGAACAGAACGGCCCGCTCCGTCAAACGGATGATCGATGTTCTCGGCAGCCTGTTTGCTCTGGCCCTCTGTGCGCCTCTCCTCGTGCTCCTAGCTGCGCTCATTAAACTCACGTCGAAGGGGCCCATTCTCTTCAGGCAGGAGAGACTGGGGCTGCATGGTGCGCCTTTCCAGTTTCTGAAATTCAGATCGATGTACCTTGAGCCCGGCGAGAACGTTCATAAAGACTACATGAGGAGTTTCATATCGGGAAAGGCCGGCAAGCCGCCATCTGCGGACGACGGCGGCGTTTACAAGATTACGCAGGATTCTAGAGTAACTCCGATCGGAAAACTCCTCCGGAGGACCAGCCTGGACGAGTTTCCCCAGTTCTTCAACGTGCTGAAGGGCGAGATGTCGTTGGTGGGCCCGCGCCCTCCTATAGCTTATGAGGTCGCTTGGTACGAGACATGGCACCGTGAGCGCCTCTTGGCCGCCATTCCGGGAATTACGGGATTGTGGCAAGTGGAGGGGCGAAGCAGGGTCCCCTTCGACGAGATGGTGCGCCTCGACCTGAGGTACGCGAATACGTGGTCCCTCTGGCTGGACCTCAAGATCCTCTGGCGGACCCCCCGGGCCGTTCTGGAAGGCGAGGGCGCGTATTAGCGGGTTGACGCAAGAGATCCAATCCAGCGAAAGGAACCGGCATGATCAGAATCGGCGTCATCGGTTATGGTTACTGGGGACCGGTCGTAGCCCGCAACTTTCAGAGCGCCGATGGTTGTGAACTTGCCGCCGTATGTGACAGGATTCCCGGGCTGGCCGAGCGCGCCAGAAAGTCCTATCCGGGCGTGGAGGTTACGGGCGACGCGTCGGAAGTAGTTCGCTCTCCGCGGATCGACGCCGTGGCCGTCATTACGCCAGTCTGGACGCACTTCGAGCTCGCCAAGGCCGCTCTCGAAAACGGCAAACACGTGTTCGTAGAGAAGCCTTTCACAGCGACCGCGGCGCAGGCGGCCGAGCTGATCGACCTGGCCCTCGCGAAAAATCTGAAAATCATGGTGGACCACACCTTCCTGTTCACGGGCGCGGTGAGAAAGATCCGCCAACTCGTGGACGAGGGCGCCCTCGGCAGGCTCTATTACTATGATTCGACGCGGGTGAACCTGGGGCTTTTCCAACACGACGTAAACGTCATCTGGGACTTGGCGCCGCACGACCTTTCGATCATGGATCACGTGTTCGCCGCCGAACCGGAGGCCGTGGCCGCCACCGGCCAGCGCCACCTGAATGGCCTGGAAGACATGGCCTACATCACCGTCTATTTCAAAGAGCGGATGCTGGCTCATATCAACGTGAACTGGCTCTCCCCGGTGAAGGTGCGGACCACCCTAATCGGCGGCGAGAAAAAGATGGTCGTCTGGAACGACCTGGAGGCGGATGAGAAGGTCAGGGTATACGACAAAGGCGTCGAGATCACGAATGGGGAGGGCGTCTACGACCTTCTCGTGAGCTACCGCTCCGGCGACATGTGGGCCCCGAAGGTGGAACAGGGCGAGGCCTTGAAACGCGAGGCGCAGTACTTCTCGGACTGCATCACCGGCAACCAGACCCCGTTTAACGATGGCGTCGCCGGGTTGCGCGTGGTCCGGTTGCTCGAGGCGGCTACGCAATCAGTTAGCGAGAGGGGACGGCCCGTCGAGTTATGAGGGATTACCTTTCCATTGCTCCCGATGTGAAGTTGGGACGGAACGTGAAGCTGGCTAAGTTCATCAACCTCTACGGCTGCGAGGTGGGCGACAACACGAAGATCGGCGCGTTTGTCGAGATTCAGAAGAACGCCAGGGTCGGAATCAATTGCAAGATCTCCAGCCACACCTTTATCTGCGAAGGGGTCACGATCGAGGATGAGGTGTTCATCGGACACGGCGTGGTGTTCATCAACGACCCCTACCCCAGGGCGACAGTCTCCGGTGGAACTCTACAGACCGAGGCCGATTGGAAGATCGAAACCACGCTGATCAAGAGAGGCGCCTCGGTCGGCTCGGGCGCCACGATCCTCTCGAACGTGACGGTGGGGGAAGGGGCGATCGTGGGCGCCGGGAGCGTGGTGACGAAGAGCGTCCCGGACCACGCGATCGTGGCCGGCAACCCCGCCCGGGTATTGCGGAGCATCGCGCCGGCCGCCGCCAGGGTTGCGAGCGCCTGACCGGGTGCAGTCGTGTATCGGCACAGGCTGCAAAGCGGGGACTGGCTCGAATTTCGCCGTCTTTGCGAAACTTCGTGCCTGTACCCGGTTTGCCCTTTCACGGATTGTACTGCGTGATATTTGCACCGCAGACCACTAGCGCCTCCACACACGATCGTCATCCAGATTAACAGCATCCCCGGAATTCCCCTATGCAACCTCCGGAAGCAATCCCTTTCCTCGATCTTGTCACTCCCCACGCCGAACTCCGCGACGAACTCTGCGCCGTCTTCCATGCGGCGCTGGATACGGCAGCCTTCATCGGCGGCCCCATGGTGCAGGGCTTCGAGCGGGACTTCGCCGCTTTCTGCGGCGTACGGCATTGCGTCGGGGTCGGCAGCGGCACCGACGCGTTGCGCTTCGCCCTGATGGCCGCGGGCGTCCCCAAAGGCTCCATCGTGGTGACCGTCCCGAATACGTTCATCGCTACCACGGAAGCCATCACCCAGTCCGGGGCGCGTCCCGATTTCGTGGACATTGACGAACGCACGTACAACATGGACCCCGAGAAGCTGCGGGAGTACCTGGAAGCGCACTGTTACCTGGAAGGAACATCGGGCCGTCTGATCCACCGAAAGCTCGGACAGCTGGTCACGGCCGTGGTTCCCGTGCACCTTTACGGGCAGCCGGCGGACATGGATCCGATCCTGGAGCTGGCCGGGCGCTACAACCTGATCGTCATCGAGGACGCCTGCCAGGCGCACGGAGCGGAGTATTTCTCCCGCCGCGAGCAGCGTTGGCGGAAAGTCGGCTCCATGGGCAAAGCCTCCGCCTTCAGCTTCTATCCCGGCAAAAACCTCGGCGCCTGCGGGGAAGCCGGCGCCGTGACCACGAACGACCCGGAGATTGCGCGGCAGATCCGCATGCTGCGAGACCACGGCCAGGAGCGGAAGTACTTCCACGAAATCGAGGGCTACAACGGCCGGCTGGACGCGATCCAGGCGGGAATTCTGCAGGTCAAGCTGAAGCATCTTCCCGAATGGAACGAGGGCCGGCGGCAAGCCGCGGCCCGCTATCGGCGACTGTTCGCCGAGGCGGGTATGGAAGGTTTGGCGCCTTTCGAACCGCAATGGGCCAAAGCCATTTACCACCTTTACGTCATCCGTGTGCCGGACCGCGACGGCCTCATCCGCCACTTTGCGGAGGCGCATATCGGGGCGGGAATCCACTATCCCGTGCCGCTGCATCTGCAGGCGGCTTACCAGAGCCTTCGTTATGCAAAAGATGACTTCCCATTGGCGCAGCAAGCTGCCGCGGAGGTTCTCTCGCTACCCATCGGCCCGAAAATTGTCGCCGCTCAGCAGCGGCGGGTCATGAAGGAGATCCTGGCGTTCGGTTCGGCGCCGCGATTAGCCGCCGCTCACGCGTCTGGGGCCAGGTGATCCCAATGCGCTTGCCCAGCTATGTGTTGATCACACCGGCCCGGGATGAAGCGCGCTTTATAGAACGGACGATCCGCTCGGTTGTGGCGCAGACTGTCCGGCCGCTACGGTGGGTCATTGTCAGCGACGGTTCAACGGACGGAATGGACGATATTGTACGAGAACACCTGCCGCGGAATCCCTGGATGGAGTTCCTACGAATGCCCGAGCGAAGCGAACGGGATTTCGCAGGGAAGGTCCACGCGTTTAACGCTGCATACGCTCGGGTACAAGGGCTGAAATACGATGCGATCGGCTGTCTGGACGGTGACGTCTCGTTCGAACAAGACTACTTCGCGTTTCTTCTGCGGAAACTCGCCGAGGATTCGGCCCTGGGCGTCGTGGGGACTCCGTTCCAGGACGGCTCCCACCCGATCTACGATTACCGTTTTGTCAGCATCGAACACGTATCGGGAGCGTGCCAGCTGTTCCGCCGCCGGTGCTTTGAGGATATCGGTGGATATATCCCGGTGAGAGGCGGCGGAGTTGACTACATAGCCGTCGTGACGGCGCGGATGAAGGGCTGGAAGACCCGCACGTTTCCGCACAAGGTCTGCCATCATCACCGCGAAATCGGCACGGCGCAGCATGGCGTACTCCAGGCGCGGTTTCGATGCGGGACCAAGGACTACGCGATGGGAAATCACCCGCTATGGGAGGTGTTCCGGGCAGCCTATCAGATGACCAAGCCCCCCCCCGTTGTGGGCGGAGTGGCGCTGGGATGCGGTTATCTCTGGGCAATGGCGCACCGCCTGGAACGGACGGTCCAGTGCGGACAGATGGAGTTCGTTCAGCGCGAGCAGATGGATCGGCTACGGCAGTTTTTCAAATT
The DNA here is from genome assembly GCA_020073115.1 of Terriglobia bacterium. Classification (GTDB taxonomy): domain Bacteria; phylum Acidobacteriota; class Terriglobia; order Bryobacterales; family Bryobacteraceae; genus BOG-224. The sequence continues at coordinate 21,267 of JAIQFU010000040.1, read as the reverse complement.
TGCCAAAGCCCCATGTCCGCGTCAGCCATTGGGGAGGCGAACGGCGGAGTGACGGACGCTATCCGCAGCCTGCCCGGGAAGACCGTCGGACTGCCGGCGGGACCCTCACGCGTCGGCGCGCTCATCGTGAACGCCGACGACTGGGGAAGAGATCGTGAGACGACGGACCGCGCCCTCGAGTGTGTGCAGCGGGGCGCAGTGTCTTCCGTGAGCGCCATGGTGTTCATGCAAGATTCCGAAAGGGCGGCCGCGCTGGCCATCGGCCACGGAATCGATGCTGGCCTGCACCTCAATTTCACCACGGCCTTTTCCGGTATCCAGGTACCCGGCGCCCTCTCCGAGCAGCAGGACCGGCTGGCTCGCTACTTGCGGCATAAAGCATCCAGGGTAGTATTTCACCCCGGCCTGATCGCACCCTTCGAATACGTGGTAGCCGCGCAGATACAGGAATACTTCCGCCTTTATCACGCCCGGCCGGAGCGCCTGGACGGCCATCATCACATGCACCTTTGCTCGAACGTCGTCTTTACAGGGCTGCTGCCGCCGGGGACTATTGTTCGACGGAACTTCTCCTTTCGGCCTGGGCAGAAAAGCGTGTGGAACCGCCTGTATCGACGGTCTGTTGATCGAGCCCTGTCAAGACGCCACCGTCTCACGGATTTTTTCTTTTCTCTCGATCCGCTGGAGAGTCCAGATCACGTGCGCGCCATTCTATCTTTGGCGAAAGACTTCATTGTCGAGGTTGAAACGCACCCCATCAGCCCGAGAGAGTACGCGTTCCTCGCAAACCGCCGGCTTCTTCGTTGGGATGGGGATGCGCCGGTCGCCGCACGATACGCGCTGGCCGGCGCTTCCTTGCCCGCACAATGAGACGAGCCAATTTTGCCTAATCAACCCAAACACATCTCGATATGCGTCTGCACGTATAAACGGCCGATTCTTCTCCAGCGGCTCCTGCAGGCCCTGCTAGGTCAAGAAACCCTCGGCCTGTTCACGTTTTCCATCGTGGTGGTCGATAACGACCGTCTTCGATCCGCCGAACCGGTTGTGTCGGACTTCGCGGCCGCCGCGAAACTCATTCCGGTCCGATACTGCGAGGAGCCTCGGCAGAACATCGCGCTGGCGCGGAACAAGGCCGTGGAAAATGCCAGTGGCGACTTCGTGGCCATCATCGATGATGACGAATTTCCCGAAGGAGACTGGCTCCTGAAGTTGTTCACAGCTTGTGAGGAGTATCGGGTCGACGGCGTCCTTGGGCCGGTAAAACGCTACTTCGACGAGGAGCCGCCCGGCTGGATTGTCAAAGGCCATTTCTACGAACGCCCGAGCCACCCTACCGGCCACATCATGCCCTGGATGGAATCGCGCACTGGCAACCTCCTGACCCGGCGCGAAGTGTTCCACGAAGAGGTCCCGCCCTTCAGACCCGCGTTTCGAGCGGGAGAAGATCAGGATTTCTTTCGCAGAATGGCCGGGCGGGGCCGTATCTTCATCTGGTGCAACGAAGCCGTGGTATATGAGGTCGTGACGCCGTCGCGCTGGAAACGCATCTACATGCTGCGAAAGGCCCTGCTAAGGGGCGAAACAGCGGCTCTACATCCGACGGTTGGACCGTTGAGCGTCATCAAATCCGTCATCGCCGTTCCGGCCTACGTCCTCGCTCTGCCCATTGCCGCCTTACTGGGCCAACACCGATTCATGGACCTCCTGGTACGCCTCTTTGATCATTTGGGGAAGCTTCTCGCGCTCATCGGCCTGAATCCTGTCAAGGAGCCGTATGTCGCCGGCTAGCTGAGGGACGGGCGCGGCATCGCAGCTGGATGCCCAACGAACGACCGTTTCACCTGCGCTTCCCGGAGAAACCGAATCATGATCGCGGAAACCGCCGAAATCAGCGTCAGGGGCAAGTGGGTGCGAACCCCGGCGCTGACGGTTGACAACCACGCTATCGTCGTCCTCGGAACCTGGCTCAAGACGGCTGTGATTCGCGATGAGGAGTGGTTGGAAACACCCGTCACCGACCCCGCACTGTGCCTGGAATCGCTGAACCATGCGCGGCGAAGCCAGATCCGCGCGGATATCTTCACCTTCACGCAGAAACTCCCGGCTATCGTCCCCCAATTCAGCTATCCCCTGGAGTGGGACAGCATCGCGGTTGCCAATACCGAGAGCTTTGGACAATGGTGGGAACGCGTACCGCAGGAAACGCGCAAGAACGTGAGACGGGCTGAAAGGCGCGGAGTCGTCGTTGAATGCAGACAATTCGATGACAATCTGGTCAGAGGCATCATGGAGGTAAGCAATGAGACGCCCATCCGGCAAGGCAGAGCTTACCCGCACTATGGCAAGACGTTCGAGCAGGTGAGAAAGGATCATTCGGCGTTTCTCGATCGCAGCGACTTTATCACCGCGTATTTCGGGGACGAATTGGTCGGGTTTCTGAAACTGGTCTATCGGGGCGGCGTCGCTTCCATCCTGCAGTTGCTCGCAAAGGTGAGACATTCGGACAAGAGACCTGCGAACGCACTGCTTGCCAAGGCGGTCGAATGCTGCGCGGGTCGCGGTATCGCGCAGATGACGTACGGGATGTTCAATTACGGCAGGAAGAGAAACGCGTCTTTAACGGAATTCAAGGTTCGCAACGGATTTGCTGAAGTGCTCGTGCCGCGCTATTATGTGCCGCTGACCCCCTGGGGGGCCTTGTGTATGAAGTTGAAGGTGCATAACGGGCTCATAGGGCTACTTCCGAACCCACTCATTCAAATAGGCCTCACCGTGCGCGCGGCGTGGTATAGGCATGTGTAGCGGCGCCGCCCGCACCGCTCAGACGTAGAGTTTCCGGGCCAACTCGGCTTATCGCGAGGACTCGCCTTCTGCGTCGAGTATGTTTACTGAACTGATCTGACATGCCCGGCATCTGTGGTCTCATCACAAGAATGCCTCGAGAGTGGGCTCAGCCGCAGCTCTTGCGTATGGTGGAAGCCCTCCGGCAAGAGTCGTTTTATGTCGCGGGGACTCTGGTGGACGAATCTCAGGGGCTCTATTTGGGTTGGACCGCGCGTCAGGGCTCCTTCTCGGATCCGATGCCTCTGAGCAGCGAGCGGGGCGACGTGCGTCTGGTGTTTTCGGGGGAGGACTTTCCCGATCCCGGAACGGTCGAGGCACTGAGGGCGCGGGGACACGCGGTAGCGGCGCGGGGGCCCTCGTACCTGGTCCACCTTTACGAGGAGGATCCAGCTTTCCTGTCTCGCCTGAACGGCCGCTTTCAAGGGGTGGTGACGGATCGCAACCGTGGCGTAAGCATTCTCTTCAACGACCGATATGGGATGCAACGGATCTATTACCACGAAGCGAAGGATGCCCTGTATTTCGCCGCCGAAGCAAAGGCCATTCTGGCGGTGCGTCCCGAACTCAGGACGGCGGACCCTCGTGGCTTGGGAGAGTCCGTTGCTTGCGGCTGCGTCCTCGAGAACCGAACCCTCTTCCCGGGAATCCATGTGCTGCCCCCCGCAGCGGCCTGGACCTGTCGCGCGGGCGCCGTTGAATCGAGAGATTCGTACTTCAGCCCGAGAGAGTGGGAAGAACAGGAGCCTATGTCCGCGGAGGCCTACTATCGGGAACTTAAGGATGTTTTCTCAAATCGTCTTTGCCGGTATTTCGGCGGTTGCGAACCGATAGGCATGTCGCTGACCGGCGGTCTTGACACGCGGCTTATTCTGGCGTGGCGCAAATCCCATGCCGGGTCCCTTCCGTGCTACTCATTCGGGGGAATGTTCCGCGATTGTCAGGATGTCGCGCTTGCGCGACAGGTGGCGAGAGCGTGCGGTCAGAGCCACCACACCATCGTCGTTGGCGACGAGTTCCTCGGCCGGTTCGCCGCCTACGCGGAGCGCAGCATCTACCTCACGGATGGCTGCGTTGACGTTAGCCATGCGCCCGATCTGTACGTAAACGAAGCCGCACGCGCGATCGCGCCGGTGCGCATGACCGGCAACTATGGCGGAGAGGTGCTGCGCCGCGTGCGGCTATTCAAAGTCGCGGACCCGCCAACAGGGTTGTTCCGGCCCGAGCTTCTCTCCCACGTCACTGCGGTTAGAGAGACCTTCGCCGGGATGCTCAATCGTCATCCTCTTTCCTTCACCTTGTTCAATCAGGCGCCTTGGCACCACTACGGCTTGCTGGCGCTGGAGCAGACCCAGGTTGCCCTGCGGTCGCCATACCTCGACAATGAGCTGGTACGCACGGTCTTCCGCGCTCCGGAATCCGCCTGCACGGACAACGCCGTGTGCCTGCGATTGATCGCGGACGGGGACCCTGCCCTGGCGCGCATACGTACGGACCTCGGTCTCGCCGGAGATCGCGGGCCATTCCGATCGGCGGCTCTCAAAGCGATGCTGACATTCACATTCAAAGCCGAATACGGGTATGACTACGGCATGCCGCAGTGGGTGGCGCGCATCGATCACGTCCTGGCTCCCTGCCGCCTGGAACGCCTTTTCCTCGGCCGCCACAAGTTCTATCATTTCCGCGTGTGGTACCGAAACCAGTTGGCAAAGTACATCCGGGATGTACTGCTGGACCGGCGAGCCCTCTCTCGGCCTTACATACAGGGAAACGTCCTGGAGCGTATGGTGCAGGCCCACATCAACGGAACCCGCAACTACACCGTGGCCATCCATAAGGCCCTTACGTTGGAACTGATCCATCGAGCCTTTTTCGATTCGCACCGGCTCACTCCGCCTGCCGCCTGGCCCACATGTCGCCTCACATAGCCTCCATCTGCTGCGCGTTCGCTATCCTGCTCCTCTTCGCTTTGGATCGTGACCGCGATGCGGCAACATCGAAGGCCTTGTGGATTCCGGTCACATGGCTGTTGATAAACTCATCGCGACCCGTGTCTCTGTGGTGGCCGGCGGCGACTCAATCCAATTCTGCGGACCAGTACCTGGATGGAAGCCCGTTTGACGCCGCGGTCTACGGGGCGCTCATCATAGCCGGCGTATTCACCCTTGCCGCCAGACACAAAAGGCTATCCCCGATCTTACAACGTCATCGCCTCCTTATCGTCTTTTTCGCCTACTGCGCAGTCAGCATTCTCTGGGCGGAGTATCCATTTGTCTCATTCAAGCGCTGGATCAAAGCGTCAGGAGACGTCGTGATGGCGCTGGTCATCGTAACCGACCCCGCTCCGGCCTCGGCGGTCCAGAAGGTTCTGGCCCGTGTCGGGTTTGTCATCATGCCGCTATCGATCCTTCTGATCAAGTATTTTCCGGATTTGGGGCGCGAATACAATCGCTGGTCTTGGGCTGTCATGTACCGTGGCGCGACTCAAACCAAGAACTCGCTCGGCATGGTCTGTCTTGTTGTTGCACTCGCTTCCCTGTGGCGGTTTGTCAATATTTCCACGGCCCCCGTCATGAAATGCCGTCTTCGGCGCCTCCTCGCTCATGGCTCTGTTCTCTCCATGGCGCTCTGGCTTCTCTGGTTGGCTAATTCCATCACCTCCGTTTCCTGCTTCTTTACTGCCGGCGCTGTCACGCTCGTTGCGCGCCTCAAGTGCTTCCGGCGCCGCCCCGCCCTCGTGCATTTCCTGGTGCTTGGCCTCGCTTGCATCTGCGTTTCAGTGCTTTTCCTCAGCGCGGCAGATAGCGTGTTGCGCACCATGGGAAGAGATCCGACGCTAACGGGCAGGACGGAGATCTGGCGGATTGCTACAGCTCTTCGTGGCAACGCGCTGGTGGGCGTCGGTTATGAGAGCTTCTGGCTCGGCGCGCGCCTCCAGCGGCTGTGGGATACCATGCCGGGTATTCAGGAAGCCCATAACGGGTATCTTGAAGTGTTCCTCAATTTGGGTTGGATCGGACTCATCCTCCTGGCGCTGTTGATGCTGGCGGGGTATCGCAGTATCGTCCGGGCGTTTCGAACTGACGCCCGGTGGGGTTGTCTCGGGCTCGCGTTCTTTGTCAGCGCGCTGATATACAACTTCACTGAGGCCGGCTTTCGGTTGCTGTCGCCCACCTGGTTCGCGTTTCTCCTCGCCATACTGATTCCGGACGTAGTCCGCGCGTTACGGTCCGGCGCAATCGCCGCGGGCGGCGGAAGCGCCTTCGCCGCGCCTCGAACGGAGGTTCCTTATGAAACGCCCGGCGCAACTCTCTCACGTTCGCTGTGATTGCGGCGCGACGCTGCCATCGGCGCGCCCGCGGCTGTCCCCGTGGCGGACGCGGTTGCGGGTGGAGCGTCGAGTGCGGTATTCCCCCGGAGTCAAGTAGGATGCGACTCGCCTACCTCGTGTTCGCGTACAAGAATCCGCGACTGCTGGAAAAAACCATCGCGGCCCTGTCCTTTCAGGACTCGCAGTTCTTCGTCCATATTGACCGGAAGTCTTCCATCAAAGAGTTCGCCCGAATGCGGCAGGCCAACGTGCTCTTTGCTGAAGAACGCATTCCCGTGCAGTGGGCGGAGTTTTCCGGTGTTGAGGCGATCTTACAGTTGATCCGCCAGGCGCTCGCAGCGGGGCAGGAATTCGATTATCTGGTACTTCTCAGCGGCAGCGAATACCCGCTGAGAAGCGCACGGTATATTCAGTCCTTTTTTGGCTTGAATCCTGAGGCGGAGTATATCAATGTCACAAGGGTGCCGAACGAGCGCGCCGGCAAGCCCCTGGCCCGGATCAACTCGGTATACCCGCCGTCGAGTAAGCCTGTGAGGCGATTCGTAGCAAGGAGCGCCGCCAGGTTCGGCTTCGGACAGCGGGACTATCGTGATTATCTGGGAGGCCTCGAGCCGTACGCGGGTAGTACGTGGTGGGCTCTGACGAAGCGCGCCTGTGAGTACATTGTAACGTTCATGGAGCGCAATCCAGGAGTTGTCGAATTCTTTCGGGAGGTGTTTGCGCCGGAAGAGGCGTTGGTTCACACCATCCTGGGAAACTCTTCGTTTGCGTCGCGGATTCGGCGCAATGTCTTATACGAAGATTGGTCCGCGGGGGGCGCTCATCCAGCTTATATCGATCTTCACCACCTGCGGCGTTTTGAGGTCGGGCGGGGAGTCTATTTGTCTGATGTCTACGGTTCGGGCGAGATGTTGTTCGCGCGTAAATTCTCCGACGAAAGCCTCTCGCTGCTTGTGCGGATGGATGAGATTGCGCTGGCAAAAGGGGATGCGCTGGCTTTGGCGTAGCCGACCAGGCCGCGCGCGCTTCGCCGATCCGGCGCTCGTGGGGGCTGGACGGCGGGCAAGTTGTGGTGGTCCAGCCGTTGAGTTCGGCTTTGAGAATTGCGGAACCCGTTCCGGTGCTTCGTGGGGATCGTGAGCCTAAGAGACACGTGCCGACATCTTGAGCTCGCGGGCCGCCGCAAGCTGGCTGCGCGATGGCAGCCCGCTCCGATTGCTGAACGGCTCTTGCGCGGCGCCTTCTGGTCGGTGGCTGGGACAATGCTTTCCCGTGCCCTGAGTCTCGCCGCCGCTATTCTGGTCGCGCGCACCCTGGGCAAGGTGGTTTACGGCGAACTGGGCATTATCCAGAGTACGGTCGGTATGTTCGGGACGCTCGCCGGCTTCGGAATGGGCACCACGAGTTCGAAATTCGTCGCCGAGTTCCGGGACAAAGATCCGCAAAGGGCCGGTCGGATCATCGCGCTGTCGAGCGTTGTGTCATGGGCTATCAGCATTGGCTTGGGCGCGGTGCTGGCGCTGCTCGCGCCCGCGCTTTGCCTCCATACGCTCGCCGCTCCGCATCTGGCCCCAGGCCTCCGGGACAGCGCGGCGCTACTGATTCTGAGCGGCATCAACGGCGCCCAACTCGGTGTGCTGGCCGGTCTTGAGGCCTTCAAGACAATTGCCCGCGTAAGTGTTCTGACGGGACTTCTGAGCTTTCCGTTGATTGTGGGCGGAGCCTTGTTGTTCGGCCTCACTGGCGTCATCGGAGGCATGGCGGCTGCTCAGACAAGCGGGTGCCTGTTGAACTTGCGGGCATTGCGGCGCGAGGCCCGGCGCTATCGGATCCCACTTTCCTATTCTTCGTGCGTCTCGGAGTTGCCGATCCTTTGGCGCTTCTCTGTTCCTGCTGTTCTTGCGGAACTTCTGATAAGCTCCATCAATTGGTGCGCAGCGGCGATGTTGGTCCGGCAACCAAACGGGTACAGCGAGATGGGGTCGTTCAGCGCCGCCAATCAGTGGTTCAACATGCTCATGTGGCTGCCCTTTATGCTCAACAGCGTGATGCTGCCTGTCCTGTCGGAACGTCTGGGGGCCAATGACAAAGGGAATGTCGCCGGACTACTGAAACTGACCATGAAGATGAATGCGGCGATCGTTCTCCCGTGTGTGGTGGTTGGCAGCCTCTTGAGCCCGTACATAATGATGAGCTACGGCCGAGGTTTCGCCGCCGCATGGCCAACGCTCGTGGCTGTCCTGGTTACCGCCGGCTTGCTCAGCGTCGAGCTTCCTGTGGGACAGCTCATCGCCGCGTCCGGGCGCATGTGGTTGGGGTTTTCCTCGAACATCGGCTGGAGCCTGGTTTTCCTGACGGCGACCGCAGTCCTGTTGCGATTGGAGTGGGGCAGCCTTGGGCTTGCGGCGGGCCGTTTGGCGGCATACGGCGCCCACACCGTGTTCAGTATCAGCTACGCGGTTTTCTTTGCGCGTTCGCCGCGCGCGACGGAGACGAGTACGCCAGCGCTCTCACTGCGCGCCTTCCGATGATCGGGTGTTCCCGGCCCATCGGACGCCGGGCTTATATGCGCAATCCACTTGACGTTCCAGAGGAACAGGGCCGTGCAGCGCCAGAACCTTCCGTGCCGCCCGGCGCCTTGGACGGCGTCACCCTCATGCGGTATGCGCATATTTACCGGAGCCGGACGTCCGGTGGAGTCGAGCAGTACTTGCGGCATCTGAATCACGGTCTCCTTCGACGGCACCGGATGACCATCGTACAGACACATCTGGTGAGAGATGCTGTGGAGTGTCGGCTGGAGTGGGAGAGTGTCGGCGTCGGCGGCATCCTGTGGGCGCCCATGCCCATTTGGCGGGGTGACGGCGTCTTTGCGGATTTCCCGGACCGGATGAAGTACATCTACGATGTCGCCCGGGCATATCCGAGGGGCCGCAACGCGCCGCGAGCGATCCTTGAGTCATTACGGACACTGTTCCGGAACCGCTGCTGCCATCTTCGGTACAGCACAACGATACTGAGCGATGGTCTCTCCGACCTCATCAAAGAGCAATCCGTCAGCTTGCTGGCCCTCCACTGGATCAGCCGTGAGTCCCGGCCCCTCATCCATCGTGCATTGGTCCTTGGGATACCCTTCGTGTTCATCAACCATTTCGACAACGCCCGGCTGTCCCTTCCCCCGACTCGGAAATGCATCTCCCGGGCTGCCGGACTCGCGACCGTTTCGGACCAGGGTATTCCGGCCGACATGCGGAACAGCTACGTAAATCTCTCGGATGCCGTGGATACGGATTTCTTCCGGCTGGAGACGGTCCGGTCCTCCGGGGGGCCTCCGGATTGCGTCCTGCTGCCGGCCAGAATCCAGGAGGGCAAGGGCCATCAGGATCTGATACAGGCGGCGTCCATCCTTGCTCGCCGGAACGTCGATTTGACGCTTTGTTTCGCCGGCTCGGTGGATTCCGCCCCGCTGAATCAAGACCTGCGTCTTGCAGCCGGCAAATTGGGGACCGGGAGAGTACGTCTGTTAGGCGAGATGTGTGCGGAAGAAATGCGGGACTGGTATGCGCGCAGCAGCGTCGTCGCGCTCCCGAGCTACTCGGAGGGGTTGCCAAGAGTGGTTCTCGAAGCGCAAGCGATGAAGAGGCCGGTTGTTGCCTACAACGGCGGAGGGACGGGAAAAGCCCTCCTGCCTGACGAGACCGGTTTTCTCGTGGAGCCCGGTGATGTGAATGGCCTCGCCGAGAAAATCGGATTTCTGCTTGGAGCGGAATCGGAAAGAGGGCGCATGGGCGAGCGGGGCAGAGAATTTGTTCTCCGGGAATTCAGCATCCCCGCCCTCATCCGGCGGCATGAGTCGTTCTATCTGGGCGCATTGGCGGGATGCCGGAAGGCCGCCGAACGGCTCTGATTCCTCGTTGCAGGGCCCTTCCCCATTACGTGCAACGCATTTGCGTCAGCGCCGCGAAACAGACCAGGCGGTCGCATACCTGCCTCCGCAGCGGTGGGACGGAAGGTGGTGACCCGTTGTCGTACGTAATGCAGAGAGTTTGGAATGTTCTTCGCGCCGGGCTTCAGACGCGCGGAAACGAGTCCATCAAGAGATCCATTTGGAATGCGGAATTCTCAAAAGGCCGGTGGGCCTGCCTCGATCACTCGCCGGGCGACCCGGTCTATCGATACATCGAGAGATATGCCAACCACGGCAGCATCCTCGACCTCGGATGCGGCTCCGGGAACACGGCCACGGAACTGAATGCCGCTGAATACCACGACTATACCGGCGTTGACGTCTCGGACGTGGCGATAGAGATGGCTAGGGCGCGACTGAAGCCCAGCCACGCGATAGGAACGATCAGGTATATCCGGAACGATATTTACAGATACATTCCCTCGCAGACATTCACCGTCATTCTGTTCCGCGACTCGATTTATTACATCCCGCCTGCCAAAATACGAGGACTGCTGGAGCGATACTCTCAGTACCTGGCGCGGGACGGCGTGTTTATCGCGAGGCTGTGGCAGACAACCGGCAGACACCAATTCATAGTGGAGACGATAAAGCGAGCGTTCGAGATCGTCGAACTTTATCGAACTGGTGAAGCGTCGACCGCCGTGATTGTCTTCCGGCCGCCGCGTGGCGTTGGCTCCGCGGAGGCTGGCCAGAGTGGTCTTGACTGATCCCGTAGCGGCACGCACGCGGTTGCGCCTTGAGGAACCGGCGACGGCATCATTGCACCACGGACTTGAGATTGGTCGGCGGAACTGGAGGAGCCGCCTTCTGACCGTAACAGGCATCTGCATTGAAGGTCAGCGGGCTGCCGCGTCCATCGGTTCCCCCCATGAGTTTCTCGTAGCACGCCTGGGCCGGGATCGCGTTCGCATATCCGAATGCATTTGCCAGCCCTCCCGTGATCTCGGGGCCAATCGCGGGCCACGGCGCAGCTCCGAACCATGTCGGCTTGGCAGGCAGGTAAAGGCTGGCCGGCAGCGTGTGGGTGATGCCGTTGGCCCAGGTTACAGCATTGCTGGCGGAAGCGTAATCCCCGTGAAGGAACAACGTGGAATACGGGGTAATGGTTCCAACTCCGGAGGATCCGGTGTCGGCCGACGTCCCGTAACCAAGCGTATAGTTGTATGCCGTCCCGAACGAGTCTCTGGTGGCTGCGGTGCAGGGAGCTGGCGCGCAGGCGGCTACAGCCATTCGCGTCTGTTTCAAGCGGCCGCTTCCAACATCATCATACATGTACAGCGCAGCCATATCCGCGGAGCCGAGTACATTTCCCACAGAGTTGTAGTTACTCCCCAGAAAATCGACGATCACCGAACGCGCGGCTTCGGGGGTCCACCACCCGTGGTTATTCGGACCATCGGGGGGAGGTTGCCCGACGGGAGTACAGACCACCGTCCCCCGTCCGGACAGGGGAGTGCAGTTCATGCCGGTCCCGCGAATGAAATTGCGGAACAGCGTATCATTGCTGGCGGACCCCCAATCACTATCGAGATGAGTAGAGATGTTGCTGTTGCCCTCGATCAGATTGAACTGCGGATGCGCCCCGTGAGAGCTGATATCGCTGGTGGTCCAGTACGTCGAGCTGGAGTCGAAGTTCGCAAGCATGTAGTTGTAAGCAACGACGTTTCCGGCCGCTCCCCATTCCAGCATGATCGAGCTGTGCAGCCGCTCCAAAATATTGTTTTGCACCAGGATCCCGCTCGATTTGAGCCGGATTACGATATCCGAGTCATAAGTGCCGGACGTATGCAGGTATGCATTCGAGAAATAACTATGCTGAATTTGTCCGCGATAGGAATAATCCACCTCGACGTGGTCTCCGTCCGCGTAATTCCCTTCGACGCCGCTGATCCAGCAGTAGGCGCATTGGGACATCGCGAAATTCGTGGCATATCCAGTGTTGTTCGCGTAGACCTGAAGATTCTCCACGCCGGCATATTTGGCTGAGGCGGTGAATGGCGTCGCTAAAGGAGTTCGGCTATACGCGCCGTATAGCGGAGGAGAAATCCCGAGCTTCGTTCCAGCGACTGAGGTTACCTCCACGACCTGGCCCCGAACTCTGGCGCCGTTCCAGCCAAGTCCCCCGTCGCACCAGGTGCAGGCGCCGAAAGCCCCTTGGATCGACACGAAGCTTGGGTCGTTAAGTTCCGTAATCATCAAGTAGGTTCCAACGGAGATTCCACTGGCGCTGGCGACGACTATGCTGGAAGACCCCGCGGTGGCTCCACCCGTGACGGAGACTGAGCTGGATACGTTCGGGTACGCGTTGCTGCTGCCCAGCGCGACCACCGCTCCGCGGCTGCCGTGCGCGTCCAGAATGGTCTGGTCGGCCCCCGCGCCGCGAAGTGTGACGTTTGCCGGCACGGTGACGTTTGAGTTGATGCGGAATTTTCCAGATGAAAGGAGCACCACTTGCCCGCTGGGACACCCGTTCAGAGCGCCCTGAATCCCGGGCGTGGCGTCAGCGGAGCCGTTCCCGTACATCGATGCCGTAAGAGTGGAGCATATGACGGTTCGCGCCGGGGTCCCCCCGGGAATGCCCGCCGCCGACCAATCGATCGCCCGACCTTGGGAGATGATTCCCGCCCACGGTTGGGCGGTAAGGCGGTCGGACCCTCCGATGAAGAGGACAGTATAAAGAACTAGCAGCATGCGGCCCATGGCTGACAGCATAACAGTTGATCCCCAGAACTCCAACACTGACGATCGTCAGTATTGGCTGTAAGCGCTGTGTTATGAACGCACGTCCGAAGATAGGCGGTTCCGGGCGCCCGGGGCGCCGTCCCGCTCTCTCCGCCCCAGGGTCGCCTCAATAGACGAGTAGAGGATTTACCTTACATTAGCGGTCTGCGGAAGAATTCGCGAAAGTCTCTCATCTATGCCTGAATTAGGTCCTTTCATATCCTTCCCGGAGCCCCGTCCCTATTATGATCGCATCTGCTGCTGCTAAGACGCCGGCCCTACTGACCTTCGCCCCAGATACGAAGGGCCGCATTTACGAATCCATCCACCGCTTGTCGGAATGGCTGGAGGCAAATCACTACTGCGGCTACGACCCCTTCGACGGCCTGAGCGCCAGGCTGCTCCGGCCCTTTACCTTCAACAGCGCACTGCTGCGGACCGTCCTTCAGCAGGGCGTCAGGCGACTCCCGATCAATGTGCGCCCCATCGTTGGCGTGGCAAGAAGTCGTTCCACGAAGGGAATGGGCTTCCTGGCAAGGGGCTTTCTGCGCCTTTACGACGCAACAGGCGATAGAGCGTGGCAGGATAAGGCCGCGTGCGCTCTCCAGTGGCTGGTGGACAATCGATCCGAGGGCTATACGGGAGCCTCCTGGGGCAACCATTTTGATTATCAATCCCGCGTTTCTTACGTGCCCAAAGGCGTGCCATCGGTCGTCTGGACCTCTCTCATCGGCCACGCCTTTCTCGATGCGTACGACCAATTGGGAGCCGAGCGCTACCTGCGGATCGCGGTGGATGCCTGCCAGCACATCGTGCACGATTTGACCGCCTTCCCGGAAGGGGACTCGGTCTGCATCGGCTACTTCCCCCGGCAGAACGTCCAGGTTCATAATGCCAACGTTCTCGCCGCCGGCCTGCTGGCCCGTACGTATGCTCGCACCAGAATGGAAAACTACCGCATCCTGGCTGAAAAGGCGATCCGTTACACTGCTCACCACCAACGCGCGGATTGCTCGTGGTATTACGGCGAGGCCGCTAATCTGCACTGGGTTGACAACTTTCACACCGCATATGTCCTTGACTCCCTCAAGTACTACACGGCCGGCGCCGGTGACGACCAGTTTGCGGCCACGCTTCTCCGTGGGTATAACCACTGGAAGTCCACGTTCTTTCTGGCCGACGGAACGCCGAGATATTACAGTTTCAAAACCCTCCCGCTCGATATTCAGTGTTCCGCCCAGGCGATCGATACGCTCGTGTTCTTTCGAGATCAGGATTCGGAGGCGCTGCAGACTGCGCTCCGCGTCGCTGATTGGACCATCACACATATGCAAGATCGGACCGGCTATTTCTATTACCGGCGGTATTCGCGGCTGCTGATCAACAGAACGCCGACCTTGCACTGGGGACAGGCGACAATGCTCTGCGCCCTCGCGGGCCTCTACAGGGCGCTCTGAGAGACCGAGGCTCCTGGCTGTGCGGAAACGAGCGCTCATCATCGTCGAAAACGCATCGGTTCCATTCGACTCGCGCGTCTGGAAAGAGGCGTTGTCCCTCCACAGGAGCGGCTACAGCGTAGCTGTATTGTGCCCGCGGCAGAGGCGCTACGAGAGGTCGCGCGAGACGCTCGATGGGATTGAGATCTACCGCCATCCAGCGGCGCCCGAGAGGAGCGGCGCGGTCGGATACCTGTCAGAGTATGTTTGCGCGTTGTTTTGGGAGCTTCTGTACGCGTCGTGGATCTATTTTCGCCGGGGCTTTGACATCCTTCAGGCCTGTAATCCCCCGGATGATATCTTTCTCGTCGCGCTCCCGTTCAAGCTCATGGGCGTCAAATTCGTGTTTGACCATCACGACGCCGCGCCTGAGCTGTACGTGGCGAAGTTTTCCAGAGCTGGTTTCATTTATGACGTTCTGCTCACACTGGAGCGGTGGACCTATAGAGTCAGCGACGTCATACTGTGCACCAACCAGAGTTATAAGGCGCTTGCCATCAAGAGAGGTCGTGTCGACCCGCGGAACGTGTTCGTAGTGCGCAACGGCCCTGACCTGGCAACCTTCAAGCCGGTCCCTCCCAACCCGCGCCGTAAACAGGGAAAGAATTATTTGGTGTGTTATGTCGGAACGATGGGTGAGCAGGATGGGTTGGACATTCTCGTGGACGTGGCTGCGCATTTGAAACGCCTCGGATCGCGGGATGTCCATTTTACCTGCGTCGGCGATGGGCCTGAATTGCCTAGGCTGGAATCAATGGCGCGCGATAAAGATGTAGAAGACACGCTGACATTTACGGGGCGGGTTTCAGACGAAGAGCTGCGGGAAATACTCTCAACGGCGGACGTGTGCGTCAATCCCGACAAGCCGTGTCAAATGAACAGTATTTCTACAATGATCAAGATCATGGAGTATATGGCTTTTTCTAAACCTATTGTGCAATTTGAATCCGTGGAGGGAAGGTTTAGCGCGCAAGACGCTTCTCTGTACGCAGACCCGCGGAATCAGGTGGTTGACTTCGCCTCGAAGATCCGGTGGCTGCTCGAGAACCCGGCTGAAAGGGCGAGGATGGGAACCATCGGCCGAAAAAGGGTGGAAGAAGAGTTGGCGTGGGATTACTCGGTCGCGAACCTGCTTGCCGCTTATGACAAGGCGGCGGGGACCGCGCGGAATTCTGAAGCGCGTACCTGATCCGGATGGCGATGGACAGCCGGCATGATCAGACAACAATATGATCCAGGCGCGCGGGAATGGCGTGCAATACGTGGCGGATTGGGGAAAACCGAAAGGGCATAGGTCACTGTGGTTATCGTGTGGGAGTTCTTGTGAACTTTGATTTTTACTACACCGTGCGGCCGTTCATTCCGCGCTGGATTCAGATCGAGTTGCGCCGTCGCATAACGGCCTGGCAGTACCGGCGGAATAGGCAGTGCTGGCCCGTCAGCGAGTTGGCTGGCGCACCGCCCCCGTTTTGGCCGGGGTGGCCGCAGGGAAAGCGGTTCGCGGTTGTGCTGACCCACGACATCGAGCGGGCCAATGGGGTCAAACATTGCGAGGCGCTGGCATCGCTTGAAGAAGAGCGCGGGTTTCGCTCAGCCGTCGCCTTCGTGCCATTGCGCTACGAGACGCCGGAGCCTCTGCGGAGGAGCCTGGCGGGCCGGGGCTTCGAAATAATGGTCCATGACTTATATCACGACGGAAAGTTGTTCCGAAACTGGCATACCTTCACGGACCGGCGCCGCTCGATCGACGAATTTCTCCATCGCTGGGAAACACGCGGATTCTGCACTGGCGCCATGCAGCACAACCTGCCCTGGATCAGCCATCTGGATATTGATTACAGCGTGTCCACTTACGACGTGGACCCGTTCGAGCCACATGCCTGCGGGCTGGGCCGCATCTTCCCGTGCTGGGTCCACGCGCCTGATAGCAAAACACGCGGCTTCATCGAAATGCCGTACACCTTGCCCCAGGATTTCACCGCCTTCGTGCTGCTGCGGCAGGAGAGCAACGCCATCTGGCGCAGGAAACTGGACTGGATCGCCTCCCAGGGCGGCATGGCGCTGATCAAGACCCATCCTGACTACATGGTTTTTCCAGGCGAACGGAAGCGGATCGATGGCTACCCGGTTGAGTTGTACACCGACTTTTTGGATTATTTGGCTCGGCGCTATGGCGACGAAGCGTGGTTCGCCCAGCCCTCGGAAGTCGCGCGCTTTTGGCGCGGCTTGTGTCCGCCCAAGACAGGCGGCGGCGCCGCGATTCCGTTTCGTGAGACATTCTGTCGCACTTGCCGCGAGGCCCATGCCGCCGGCTGGCTCAACCACTACCCTACACGCGGCGCGCTTGCGCGGCCAGCGGAGTTCGCGGAGATTGCCGAACAGCGGAAAATTTCCGGTCACATCTGCTAACTCATTGGCGCACCGTGTTTTAAGTCTTTCCGCACCGGTCTTCCCGCTGCATCCGTTATTCCCTCGGTAAGGGAGGTCGAATGTTCTTTTGCGAAGCGTCTGGCGCCAGCTCTGTACGCGCGCCCTGGGGGCGCTGCTGTCCGGCGCGCGCGCGTATTACCAAACGAACCCAATCCCAAAAACGAACACTGAGGCTGCGCCCGTGATCTTCCGTGGAATTTCGCCGGATATCCTGCGCATCGATGCCGCCGGTGAGAGCGAACGAATCGTGGCCGGCATCCGTGACATCGTCTTCCGGCGCCTGAAACGCCAGGGAGCCGTGATCGGCGTGTCCGGCGGTCTCGATAGCAGCGTCGTGGCCTTCCTCTGCGCCCGGGCCCTCGGCAGAGAGCGCGTCGTCGCGCTCTTCATGCCCGAAACGGAATCCTCGCCCGAAAGTCTCCGCCTGGGCCGCATGGTGGCGGAAACGTTGGGCGTCAGGTTCGCCATCGAGGACATTGGCCCGCTTCTCATGGCCGCGCACTGCTACAAACGCCGGGACGAGGCGGTGCAACGGGCCATTCCCGAGTATCGAAATGGCTGCAAGTGCAGGATCGTGCTGCCGAGCGTGCACGAGCCGCAAAGCGATGCGCTCTATTCGGTCGTCATCCACTCTCCCGACGGGAAGACTACCTGGGTGCGGCTGAGCGCCAAGGCTTACCAGGATATTGTCGCTGCGGCCAACTTCAAGCAACGCGCCCGCAAAATGATGGAGTACTACTACGCGGACCTGCTGCAGTATGCCGTGGCGGGGACCGCAAACCGCCTGGAGTACGATCAGGGCCTCTTCGCCAAAAACGGCGACGGCGCGGCGGACCTGAAGCCCATTGCGCACCTCTACAAGTTGCAGGTCTGCCAGCTTGCCGCCCACCTCGGCGTGCCGGAGGAGATTCAGCGGCGGCCGCTGCCGGGGGACACGTATCCGCTCGAGCAGTTGCAGGATGAGCTTTATTTCCTGCTGCCGCTGGAAAAGATGGATCTCTGTCTGTACGGCAAGAACAACGGAATACCCGCGTCGGATCTGGCGGCCTCCGTGGGGCTGGACGCCGGTCAGATACAGCGCGTGTACGACGCGATCGAAGCCAAGCGGGCCGCCGCGCAGTACCTCCGCGCCGCCCCGCTACTCGTCCGCGAGGTGTCGGAACTCTGAGAGGAGTACCGCCGGCGATCGCTTCTTGCCGCCGGCTTCCAACCATATGTCGTTACTCGTAAGGGAACCGGTCAATGCGGTGGTCTACCCGGTTCAGCCGCTCCAGGACCCGCGATGGGCACGGCTCGTCGAGCGATGCCCGCGCTCGTCCGTGTTTCACACCGTAGCGTGGCTGGAGGCGCTTCACAGAACCTACGGTTATATCCCCGTTGTCTATACCACCTCCCCCCCGGAAGACGAACTGCGGAACGGCATCGTCTTCTGCCGCGTCTCGAGCTGGGTTACCGGCCGGCGCCTGGTTTCGTTGCCGTTCTCGGACCACTGTGAGGCCCTTGTCGACAGTGCGGAGGAACTCGATTCCCTGCTGAGTGCGCTTCAATCGGCAATTGCCGGCCAGAGGTTCCGCTACATCGAACTGCGGCCGCTGGAACTCGCTCCTGGGTCTTCGGCGTCATTTCACAGGAGCGAAAACTTCTGCTTTCACCGGATATCGCTGGAGAGGGGACTCCCCGAACTCTTTCACTCGTTTCATAAAAGTTGCACGCAACAACGCATCAAGCATGCCGAACGGGAAGGACTGGAGTATGAGGCGGGCGCCTCTCCGTCGTTGCTCCGCCGTTTCTATGGCCTCTTTCTCCTCACCAGGCGCCGGCATAACGTTCCGCCGCCGCCTCTCAAATGGTTCTTCAATCTCGCTGCCTGCCTCGCCGACCAACTGCGGATTCACATGGCATCCAAAGGCGGGCAACCGATTGCATCCATTCTGACCCTTCGAGCCAAGGCTCGGCTGGTCTGCAAGTACGCGTGCTCCGATCCGGCGTTCAATTCCCTCGGCGGAATCCATCTGCTTCATTGGCGCACGCTCCAGGAAGCCGTGGGCCAGGGCCTCAAAGAGTACGACATGGGGAGGTCCGAATGGAGCAACACCGGGCTCGTGAATTTTAAGGAGCACTGGGGGGCGGTACGGTCGGACCTGACCTATTGGCGTTGCGGGCCCGGATCGAACCCTATAGCCGATTGCGGTCTGAGCGCCGGTTTTCGCGCACAGGTAATCGCCCATATGCCGGACGCCATCTTTCGAGCCGCCGGAGGGGTGCTGTATCGGCACTTCGGCTAATACGATGTCCGGGTCGGCCGTGCGGCCACCCGAATCGGGACACTCTCCCATGTCAAACAAACCGGAAAGAGCTGAATCCGTGCGCCGGGAGGACGACCCTCCTTCCCTGGCTTGCCAGAGCGCGCGGCTCCCCGAGTGCTCGTCGGCGGTTCCCAAGCCGCTCGCGCTCCTCTACAGTACGTGCGGTTACGTGCGGCGGCACGGTCTGGCTCAGACTGCTGCCAAGATCGCTGCCTACCTGCGGGCCGCCGCTGCAAAGCGGTGGGGCGGTTCCGCAAAACGTCCGCCGTTGAAACGTGTGGCAGGGGAGGGCTGCGTCCTCGATTTGCAGCCAGGCGACCTGGTGGAAGTCAAATCCGAACCGGAGATACGATCGACGCTGGATATTCCCGAGTGCGCCGGCCTGCCGTTCTTGCCGGAGATGCAGCAATACTGTGGCAACCGCTACGTCGTTTTCAAGCGCGTCGAGCGCATATTCCTGGAGGAGTCCGGACGGACTCGCCGCCTCAAGAACACAGTTCTCCTCCGCGATGTCATCTGCGATGGCCTGCATAAGGGTTGTGATCGTTCGTGCTTCTTTTTCTGGCGCGAAGCCTGGCTCCGTAGGATCCCCGGGCCGCCGGAACACTGCCGCCTGATCCGGCGATGAGAACTGCAAAAGGTACTGTCAATACCGTGGTCTACCCGGTTCAGCCGTGCTATCGGCTTCAGCGCCTCCTTCCGCTTTGGGCCGGCGCAGCGTGGGCCGGGCACATCGCGAAACGCGTGGTTCGCCGCCTGCCGGACCCGGTTTTGCGGATAGTCGGCAGCGCGGTTTACGGGCATATTGCATGACAAATCCGGAAAGGGCCATGACGTCGGATCTGAGTTCGGAAAGGGCTTTACGGATGCCTCATTTGCGTTTTGCGGTGATCTGGGTCCTGTCTGTCGCCTTGTTTTGGAAGCCGTGGGCCGCGCTGACGCGGCTCTCGCTCGACAACTTCCGCTACTCGCATCTGCTCCTGTCCCCTTTATCGCCGCAGTTCTCATCTACTGGAAGAGGAAAAGCATTTTCGCCCGCATGAGTTGGTGTCCGAGAGCCGGCATCGCCCTGATGGCTCTTGGCGCGGCATTGTATGCTCTGAGCGCGGCCGCGCGTCTCCCACGGATCGATAGCCTCTCGCTGGCGGTGTTTGGCCTCGTTATCGTGTGGGTGGGGGGATTCGTTCTTTGTTATGGGTTGCAGCCATCCAGGGCCGCCCTCTTCCCGCTGTTATTTCTCTTCCTGACCGTTCCTGTCCCCGGCGTCGTTTTGGACAGCATCGTGGCTCTGCTGCAGAGGGGATCGACTGAAATGTCCCATGTATTGTTCAGGGCCGTGGGAATGCCGGTCTATCGGGAGGGTTTCCGATTCTCTCTGCCCAGCCTCGATATCGAAGTCGCTGCGGAATGTAGCTCGATTCGTTCCGCCACCGCGCTGTTCCTTACCGGTTTGGTGACCGGCTACGCTGTCATTCGGTCGCCGTGGAGAAGAGCCTGTCTGGTCGCGCTCACGGTCCCCATCGCCATTTTCACCAACGCAGTGCGGATTGTGACGCTGTGCTGGCTGACGCTGCATGTGGATAGAGAATTTCTCTACGGCGACCTTCATCGGCGCGGCGGCGCTCTGTTTTCCCTGATCTCCGTCGCCGCCCTGATGTTGGCGCTCTTCTTTTTATCGGAGGAGAAACCGCGGTGGCGGCATTCTCCGTTTGGCAGGCGGCCGGCGGCGACGCCTGCGGGAGCGAGCCATGCGGCAGGCAAGTAGAGCCGCGGGAGTGGCCGTGGCGCTGCTCCTGGCGGCGCGGTTACCGGCGGCTACACGCGTTTCGATCCCCGGTCAATCGGTGGCTCCAGGCGGGAGCGCCGTCATTCCCGTGACGTACTCGTCCGACGACGGTCGCGTGAGCGCGATCCAGTTCGATCTGACCTACGAGAGCGCCGCAATCGGAATGGGCGCCACGATTGGTGAGGCCGCCAGGGGATCCGGGAAGAGTTTTCAACTCGCGGATCTGGGGCCCGGCCGGAAGCGATTTCTTCTCGCGGGACTCAACCGGACCTCGATCGCCCCCGGCGTATTGGTCAACCTATTCCTCGATGTCAGCTTCGGCGCCCCTCCCGGCCAATACATCCTGAAGCTTTCCAACCTCGTCGGCGCGGACGCCGGAGGCG
>JAIQFU010000559.1 GCA_020073115.1 Terriglobia bacterium | reverse complement strand
ATTACAGTCGGGGAATGCCTATGAGGCGCTCACTCAATTGACCACGAAGATTGGAAACCGATTGAGTGGTTCTGAAGGTGCCGCGAAAGCGGTTGCGTGGGCAAAGACTAAAATGGACGAGTTCGGGCTCGAAGCAACTCACCTGGAACCCTGCAAGGTTCCTCACTGGGTAAGAGGAAGTGCCGAGGAAGCAACCATCATATTGACCGACGGCCAAAAGATACCGTTTACAATCGCGGCGCTCGGGGGAAGCATCGCCACGCCTCCTGGGGGAATCACGGCGGATGTCGTGGTGGTCTCGGATTTCAGCGAGTTGGATCGGCTGGGCCGTGACCGGGTGCAGGGCAAGATCGTCCTCTATAACGAGCCGTATCGCGGCTATGGACAATCCGTCCTCTACCGCAGCAGCGGACCATCGCGCGCCGCCGCGCTCGGCGCCGTCGCCGCCCTGGTCCGTTCCGTGACCCCGCTCGCCATGCAGATCCCGCATACCGGGACCCTCTCCTACGATCCATCCCAGCCCAAAATACCGGCCGCCGCCGTCTCTCCCGAGGATGCCATGATGATCTCCGACCTCTGCGCCGCGGGAGTTCCCGTCAAGGTTCATCTCGAAATGGCCGCCCGCACCGAGCCCGACGCCGACAGCGGCGACGTGATTGGCGAAATCCCCGGCCGCGAGCATCCGGAGGAGGTCGTCGTCATGGGCGGCCACATCGATTCCTGGGACGTCGGCCAGGGAGCCCAGGACGACGGCGCCGCCATCATGGCCACCCTGCAGGCCGTGGCCCTGATGAAGAAACTCGGGCTCCAGCCCCGCCGCACCCTGCGCGTCGCCTTCTGGGTGAACGAGGAGAACGGCGGCCGCGGCGGCGAGGCGTACCGCGCCTGGGTTGGCGACCAGATCCGCAACCATGTCGCCGCCATCGAAATGGACGGGGGCGCCGAGACCCCGCGCGGATTCGGAGCGGGCGTCGATGCGAAATCGATGGACGTTCTCCGCCAGATCGGCAGCCTGCTGGAACCCATCGGCGCCGGCGAAATCAGCGCCGGCGGCGGCGGCGAGGACATCCGGCCGCTCTTGCAAGACGGCGTCCCCGGCCTCGGCGAGCGCACCACCGGCGAGCACTATTTCGACTGGCACCACACCGATGCCGACACGCTCGACAAAGTGAATCCCGAGGAGTTCCGCAAGAACATGGCCGCCATGGCGGTGATGGGCTACGTCCTCGCCGACATGCCCGATCGGCTCACCGCGGCGCCGCGCCGCCGCTGAACGGGGGATGTCGCCGCACCGGCCCGGCGCACGCCGTTGTAGGGGCCGGGCCTCCCTGGCTACGCCGCCGCCTCGATCCACCGCCGCATCGCGGCCCTTGGCGCCACGCCCGCCTGCTCCATCACTACGATGCCGCCGCGCAGCAGCAGAAAAAACGGGATGGCCTGCACCCTGTACTGCGCCGCGAGTTGAGGGTGTTCCTCCGTGTTCACCTTCAGCACCAGCGCGCGCCCGGCCATCTCGCGCGCCAGTTCGCGCACCTCCGGCGCCGCCATCTTGCACGGGCCGCACCACGACGCCCAGAAGTCCACCAGCACCGGAACCTTCGCCTCGCGAGTGCTCTCGGCGAATGCGGCGGTATCCACTTCGAGGGGTTCGGCCACGGGCGGCAGCGGCTGTTTGCATACGCCGCAGCGCCCGGTATCCGCCAAATGCCGCGCCGGCACCCGGTTGTTGGCTCCGCAAGCCGGACAGGTCCGAATCATGCGTCCTCCTGCCTCTATTATGTGGCGTCGTCTACGGGCCGGACCGGAACGGCGAAGCCGGCAGGCCATCCGCATTGTACAGATTGCACTCCGGAGCATCCGCCCAACCGTACCGAACATACAGCGGCTGCGCCACCGAAGCGCTGGAAACCACCACCGTACTGCCGTCGATCCGCGCCTCCGCGGCGGCGAACCGCCGGTCCGCCCCGGCTACCAGGAAGCCTTTCAGAGCCGGGCCGTCCTTCGCCGCCAGCCCGCCCGCGTGATCGAAAAACACGCGGACCGTTTCCCCCTCCGGGACTGCCGCCCGGAACAGCGGCCCGGAGTATTCCAGCTTCTCGCCGTACGCCACAGCCCGCGCCGCCAGCGCCAGCCGGCGCCCCACCTCCTGCTTGTTGCGGGGGTGGATATTGCCGGGCTCCCCGATATCGATCGTCACCGCCATAGCGGTGTTCGCCACTCCCAGGGTCTGGGTCTGCGCTTCCCGCAGCTCCGGCCAGCGGCTGTTCGGCCCGCTCCGGAAATTCGCCAACTGCACGAACAGGAACGGGAAATCGCCGATCCCCCACGCCCGCCGCCAATCGCGGATCATGGTCTCGAACATGGCCGCATACATCGGGACGCGCTCCGGCGAAGCATTGCTTTCCCCCTGATACCAGATGACGCCGCTGATAGGGTACGGGGTCAAGGGCGCGATCATGGCGTTGTACAGCCCCGTCGGCATGTCGACGTTGTCCTGGTTCTGTTCCCAGGGAAGCCCCGGAGGCGTCCGGCCCTCCGCCTTAGCCTTCGCCACCGACTCTTTCCATGCCACGGTACGCTGCTCCCGCCGCGCCTGGAGCGCATCGTAGTTCTCAATCGTCCGCCCCCATAGCGCAAACGCCGGCATGAAGTCCGCGCTGGAGGAAAGGGCCCGCAGGCTCATCCACGCCTCGATAAATGTCCCGCCCCAGTAGGAATCGATCACCCCGATGGGGACCTGGAGCTTCTGTTCCAGATCGCGCGCGAAGAAGTAGGCGATCGCCGAATAGCCTCCCGCATTCTGCGGCGTGCAGCTTTGCCAGGGGATGGCGGCGGCGTCGGTCGCGGGGAACGGCGAGGTCTTACGATTCACTTTGAAGAAGCGGATGTTGGGGTGATTCGCCGCCGCGACCTCCGCTTCCCCGTTGAGCGCGCCGCGCAGCGCAAACTCCATGTTGGATTGGCCCGAGTCTACCCACACCTCCCCCACCATGACGTCCCGCAGCGTGATGGCGTTGTTGCCCTTGACGGAGAGCTCAAACGGCCCGCCGGCCTCCGAAGCCGGGAGGTACACCGACCAGAAACCGAGGCCGTCGGCCGCCGTGGCGCGTGTCTCTCCGCGGAACGATACCGCGACCGCCTCGCGGATGCCGGCCCTGCCCCACACGTGGATCGGCTGGCGGCGCTGCATGACCATGTGGTCCCCGAGGACGGCCGGCAGGGTCACTTCGGCGCGGCCCGCCATGGCGGCGAAAAAGGCCATACCAATCAGTGAGAAACGAGCGCGTGTCATAACGGCCAGTATAAACGGCGGCGCCGACGATCGCTCCCTGGCGGGCCGCCCTTTGGGGGTGTGCGACATAGAAGTTGAGGTCAAGCCGCTTGCCGCGCCGCCCAGTAATCTTCAAACCGGCCATTGAGCTGACAGCATCGTAAAGTCAGAATGGCATTGGCGCCCCGTACGGTCCAGAACATCCCGGACTGCTTG
>JAIQFU010000558.1 GCA_020073115.1 Terriglobia bacterium | reverse complement strand
CCTGCTGGCGGGCTTGGTGGCCATCACTGCGCCGAGCGGATTCGTAAATACTGTTGGCGCCTGCATCATCGGGCTGATAGCGGGTGCTCTTGTTTGTTTGTCGGTGGAGTTCGTGGACCGGGTGCTCAAGGTCGACGATCCCGTTGGAGCCATCTCGGTACACGGCGCAAACGGTCTGTGGGGCGTGATTTCGGTGGGGCTCTTCGCCGATGGGAAGAGCAACTACGGAGGGTCCTGGAACGGGGTGACCGGTTCGGTCACGGGGTTGTTCTACGGGGACGCGAGCCAGCTGGTGGCGCAGTTGATCGGGGCCGCGACCCTGGTGGGATTCGTGTTCACCTTCAGCTTCGTGGTGAACCTCGCCATCGATTGGGCAATCGGCCACAGGGTTTCGGCCAAGGCGGAACTCGAAGGCCTGGACCTGCCGGAAATGGGCCAACTCGGATACCCCGAATTCGAGCTCAAAGCGCGGCCGCTGACGGTTCACTAAGATGACGGCGGAACTGATCGAAAGCTCTCCCCTGAGGCTGCCGCCGGTTCCCTGGCGAGACCCGCATACGGTCTCGCCGGGGAAACTTGCGGAATACATCGGCGCGCTCGAAGCGGCGTGCGAACAGAACCCGGGGTCCGCGGATCTGCGGACCTGCCTGGGGATGGCGTACGCGATGAACTACGAGGCCTACAAATCGATGGACGCGCTGGAACTGGCGGTCAGGCTGGAGCCGGACCACTTTTTCGCGCAGTTGAAGTTGGCGGAGCTGCATTACCGGCTGCGGGCCCTGGCGCGCGCCGAGCGGGAAACGCTGAAAGCGGCGGACCTGGCGGCGAATCCCTGGGAACTCAGCCTGGCGCGCAAGCAACTCCAGGAGATCCGGCGCCTGATGCGCGAAGGAACGCAGAAACCCGAATGGAGCAAACCGTTGACGGCGCCGGCGCTTCTGCTGGGCGTCATGGCCATGATCCTCTGCCTGGCGGTGTATTGGAAATGACTCTCAAGTGGACCTATTTTTTGGGGGCTTCCCTTCTGGCGGCCTATTTTCTCCTGGCCGCCGGGGCGCCCCTGCCGGCCGTAGCGGCGGGAATCGGCGGGGCGGCTCTGTTCCTGCGGCGGAAGTCCCGCGCGGCATAACCCTAGCCGATGCTCAACGTCATCACTCCCGCGCTCTGGGTTTCCCTGGGCTCGAATGGTCCAGCCCGAATCCCGTTAGCGATGCTGGTGGTCTTCGTCTCGGCGAAGCTGATGGCGGAGGCGGCGGAACGCCTGGGGCAGCCCGGACTGGTGGGCGAGATTCTGGCGGGCGTGCTGATCGGTCCGAGCGTGTTGGGCTGGATTGCGCCGAATGAGTTGTTGAGCGCCCTCGCCGACCTGGGCGCCATGTTCCTGCTCTTCCGGGTCGGACTGGAAGTCAAGTCGTCGGAGCTGATGAAGGTCGGAGGGGTGGCCACTCTGGTGGCCTGTTGCGGGGTCGCCGTTCCGCTGCTGATGGGAACTGCGCTGCTCATCGGGTGGGGCGCGCCGGCGAAGGAAGCCGTTTTCGTGGGCGCGTCGATGGTGGCCACCAGCGTGGGCATCACCGCGCAGACCCTCTCCGCCAATGGCCTGCTCGATGCCGTGGCGAGCCGGATCATCCTGGCGGCGGCGGTAATCGACGATGTATTGGGGTTGCTCGTGCTGGCGGTGGTCAGCAGCGTCACTCACGGCAAGGTCGATTTCCTGCAACTCGGGCTGACGGCGCTGGCGGCGGTGGCGTTCACCGCGATTGTCGCCACCTGGGGCACGCACGCCATGGGACGGGTGGCCCCCTA
Organism: Terriglobia bacterium; assembly: GCA_020073115.1. Classification (GTDB taxonomy): domain Bacteria; phylum Acidobacteriota; class Terriglobia; order Bryobacterales; family Bryobacteraceae; genus BOG-224. Next base: position 1,699 of record JAIQFU010000558.1, on the reverse strand, counting down.
TCTTCACGCCCGCCTGAAGATCGCGGAGGCGCCCTTTGTGATGGCCATGAGCCTGCTGTTCGCGCTTTCGCTGGCGGCGGTCTATACGGGCGTGGCGGCGATCGTGGGAGCATTCCTAGCCGGGTTGGCGCTGGGCGAGAGCGCGGGCGAGCGCGAACGACACCTCACGCAGGGCCTCTCGGAATTGCTCGTGCCGTTCTTCCTGGCGGGGATCGGGCTGCACGTGGATCTCTCGGCCTTCACCCACCCGGGGACCGCGGCGCTGGCCGTTCTCCTGCTGGCGGCGGCGGTGGTCTCGAAATTCATCGGGTGCGGTCTGGGCGCGCTCCCGATGGGCCGGGCCAACGCGCTGCGGGTGGGGGTGGGGATGATTCCGAGGGGCGAGGTGGGAATGATCGTGGCGCAGATGGGCCTGAGCTTCGGAGTGCTGTCGCACGCGTCGTACGCCGTCGTGGTGTTCATGTCGGTGGCGACTACCGTGGTGGCTCCGGCGCTCATCAAACCGGCGTACGGCGCGAACGAACGCGGGGGTGAGCGGCTGCCGGAGGAGGCGGCCGCGCTCAGGGCCGAATGAGGCTCAGAGCCGAATGAGCAGGGTCGTTATGGCGACCGCGGCGCCGAGCCCGGAACTGCCGAGCCCGGCGGCCCAGAACAGGACGCGCTTCGTCAGGATCGCCAGCGAGGCGAAGACCAGCGCCATCTCGAGAAAGATCTCGCCGAGGTGAAGGCGGAGTTTGGATTGTGATCGCGGCCGCACCCCGCCAGCCTCGATCCATCATGGGCCTCTCGTCCTCTCAGCGCCGCCGCCTCTCCGCCGCCGCCCGCCGGGCCGCCCGATCCGCGTACGCGCCCTATTCGAAGTTCCGGGTCGGCGCCGCGGTGCTGGCCGGCAGCGGCAGGATCTACACGGGAGCCAACATTGAAGACGCCTCCTACGGTCTGGCGTGTTGCGCCGAGCGGACCGCGGTTTTCCAGGCGATCGCGGAAGGCGAACGCCGGATCGCCGCGGTGGCGGTGTTCACGCCGACGCCGAAGCCGACGCCGCCCTGCGGCGCGTGCCGCCAGGTGATCAATGAATTCGGTCCGCGCGCCGTCGTCGTTTGCACCTGCCGGTCGCGGGAGCGCGTGGTCGCGACGCTCGACCAGCTGCTGCCGGACGCATTCGGTCCGGCGAATCTCCGTTAGACCGCGCCGGGCGGGCTAGAGTCGCGCCAGAAAACCCCGCAGCGCCTGCCAGTACGCCTCGCCGGCGGTTTCAATCAGATCGTTGTGCCCGGCACCGTCGACCCAGAGCTTTGCCTTGGGTCCGGGCGCCGCAGCATAGAGCTGTCGCCCGTGCGCGAAGGGTACGGTCTGATCCGCGGCGCCGTGGATGACCAGCACTGGGCACGCCACCCGTGGCATCTTCTCAAGGGTGACGAATTTGTCGAAGGGCAGCAGGCGCACCCGCGTCATCACGCGAAACGCGCTGGTGAAGGCGTTGCAGTTACCCTTCGACAGGTCGGTGTCGGAGTAGCGCAGATCAAGCGTGAACACCTTGTAGGTGAAGCCGATGCCGATGTTCCAGGTGTTATAGCTGGCGTAAGGGATGCCCGCCGCGAAGTTACCAAACGCGCTGACGACGCCGTAAAACGAATCCGAAGTACCGAGCCACTGCCGGCCGAACTCGCCCGACACATACATGCCGACGCCGCTGGTG
>JAIQFU010000557.1:3564-6697 GCA_020073115.1 Terriglobia bacterium | reverse complement strand
CGTCGTGGTCTTCCCCGAGCCGTTGGGGCCGATAAAGCCGTAGACCGCCCCTTTGGGGACCGTGAGCGACACGTCATCGACCGCGACGGTATCGGCGAATGTTTTGGTGACGTTTTCGACCTGGATGGCCGGCATGGAGAACAGATGGTAGCAGACGGCGGGACGTCCGACGGGACGCCAGGGCTCAGCACGCTGCGGCGTGCGCCCCGTCAGTCGCCCAACGCGGCCAGGATCTCTTCGGGGGCGGGTTTGCCGCGGCGGGCGAAGAGGATTTTGCCGTCGGGGCCGATCAGATAGACCGTGCGCTTCACAACGATGCCGCCGGCCTGGTACAGGTTGGCGACTTTTTGGCCGCGATCCACGAGCAGGGGAAACGGGAGCTTGTACTTCTCGCGGAAACGCTCGTGGCTTTGGGCGCCCTGAGGGTTGACGCCGAAAATCCTGACGCCGCGCTTGCGCAACCGGCCCCAGTCATCGCGGAGCTCGCAGAGTTGGCGCGTGCAGACGGGCGTGTTGTCGCCAGGATAGAAGACCAGGATCGCGGGCTTGCCGCGCAGGGCAGAGAGCCTCACCACGCCGCCGGAATCGTCCGGCAGTTCGAAATCCGGCGCCGGCGAGCCCACCGGCAGGGGATCGGAGAAGAGCCAGGAAAGCATCACTGCACCGGTAGATTGACCGAGTTGCTGCGCAGGCCGCCGATCGAGAGCATCACCGGCACGGGACCCCACACAAACCCGGGCGGAAGCTGCACGTTCACCTGATAGAGTCCCACGAAGCCGGACATCCCGCTATAGGTTACCGTGGCCGGCGACGCGCCGACGAACACGGATGGCGTGTGGACGGTCAGTTGATAGCCGCCGGAAAGGTAGGTGGGGCCGAGGCCGGTGCAGTAGATTTCGAGATAGCCGCCGCCGGCGTCGCGCACGGCGAAAATGCCGGGCTGAATGGCCGTGATGTTGACCGCGAAGGAGGCCCGCGCGCCGGAGGGGGTGACCACGGTGAGGGTTCCGCCGCCGAGGGCGGTATCGAGCGGAACGTAGACGTTGACCTGCGTATCGCTGGCGTACAGCAACGATAGCTGGACGCCGTTCAAGAGCACGCTGAGCCCGCCGCCGCCCAGGTTCACGCCCCAGGTGGTTTCGAATGCGCCGGCGGCGACGCCCGGGACGAACGATGCCGCGTTGGTGACGGCGGTGACCACGGGGGCCGCGCTCCCGCCATTGATTGTCGCCGACACCGCCGGGGCGCCCTGCAATTCCAGCCGCAACTGGCTGGACAGCGCGGGGCCGGGACTCCAGCGGAACGAAGCCTGGCCCAGGGCGTCGGTTACGGCCGTTTGCGGAGTGACGTTGCCGCCGGCTGTTGGGACGGCGGCGATGGGCGCGCCGGCATAGGGCAGATGGTTGGCGTCGGTAAGCCGCACCACGATGGGATCGGGTAGCGGTCCGGCAGAGGATGTGAGTTGGTGATCGCCGGAGACGGCCTCCAGGGTCAGAGCGGAGGCGTCCGCGGTCCGCACCTGGACGCGGGCGAAGGCGGTCTCGTAGGACGCGCCGGAGGGGACCGCCGCGAGTTCTTCCACACCGCTGTTCAGGCCGGTGACGGAGAACGAGGCCGTGGCGGCGCCGGCCGGAATGATGATCGATGAGGGAACGGAGACGTAGCGGCCCGGCGCCTGGAGTTGGACCGTCAGGGGGGCGGCGGGCGGCGTCTGGAGCGTGAGGGTTGCGGCGGCGGTGGTCCCGGCCACCACGCCCGCGCCTGGAAACAGGGAAAGCTTCAGGCTGCGGGCCAGCGTGGTCTCGGCGAGGGGTATGTTGTCTGCCGCCTTGGCGAAATAATCCGGGAACTGCTTGCGATAGTTATCGAGCTTCGTGAGATCCGAGTCGGAAGGCGGCGCGCCTTGCGGGACGAGCAGGATAAACCCGAAGCGAAAGCGGCGCTGCGCGACGGTGTAGTCGGGCGAGCGGCGGCCCACGGCCTGGATGACGTCGGCGACGCGGATATCCTGCCGGCTCCCGTCGAACCGTACATTCAGGGCCGGGTGGTGCCAGAGGGGAGAAATGGAGGGGTTCGGGTCGCGCACCACGAACGTGGCATCGACGTCCTCTGGGCCGCGGAACCCCATGAGGTATTGATCGAGCAGCGAATAGTGCTGGACGGTTGCGCCGGTGACGAACCGCGGCGCGGAGCCCTCGCCTTTATCCACGATCCGTTCGCCTTCCAGGAAGGAGGCGTCGGAATTGAACAGAAAGCTCCAGTGCACGCCGCCGTAGCCGAGCATGGGCTGGGCGCCGGTGGCCGGGTCGGAGACGCTGGCGAAGGCGAGGAACAGGTGGCCGGACTCGTGGGCCAGAATGGACAGCGGGGTATCGCCGGGACGCCCGGGGACGGGGTAAAGGCCGGCGGGATCGTACTGGCTGAGGGGCCCCATATTGATGAGTGACTGGAGGCGCGACGCAGAGCCGTACTGCGTCCCCTTATCGAGGGGGCCCGCGCCGTACCCGGTTCCGCGGCTGCGCACGGTATCTTCGTAGGCGATCACGCCATCACCCATGGCGGCGATCCCCATGGCGTTGTAGATGACGACGTAGTCGTAGGCGTCATCGTGCGACTGGTAAAACTTCTGCGCCGCCGCCACCACGTCGATCGTCTGCCCCCCGGCGAACCATTCGGCCACGGCTCCGGAGTAGGGTTCCGCCGGCGGATCGGCGTAATGGACCATGGTGGTGGGAGACTTCAGCCCACCGGGGGCGATCCCCACCACGGCCGACGAGATCCTGACTGTGACGCCCGAGTAAGAGAATTCGATGCGGCCGTCAGGATATAACCTGACCTGGAACGTTTGTGGAGCGCCCTGGCCGTTTTCGGCATATTCCGGCACGCCGACCCAACTCACCACCAGGCGGGTGGAGTCCGCGAAGACGCGCACGCCTCCGGCGGTCTGGGACGGGTTCAGGTCGTCGAAGAGGGGCGCGATGCGCGGCGGGCCGGCGGCCATGCGCCCGACGGAGCGGTCGGTGGCGGTGTCGCCCACGGTGAACGTCAGGTTGCCATCGGAATTGACGTAGATCTGGTTGTAGGCGGCGCCGAAAAAGGGAAAGGCAAAGGGGAGTGCGACCAGGCGGGTGTC
>JAIQFU010000557.1:0-3507 GCA_020073115.1 Terriglobia bacterium | reverse complement strand
CGTCGTCGTCGAGCGCCGCCAGGGGCGCGCCCTTGGCGGCGGCATCCGCGTCGTAGCCGCGCTCCGCGACGGAATAGCGGTATGGGGCGCCGCCGGCCGCGGCGGGTTCGAAGATCAGCGTTCTGAGATCGAGGTTGAACTCGTTGAGGCGCGACACCACGCCGGCATCGTCGAGGACAGCGATGTTGCCGGAATCGTAGCTGGTGGAGGCCACGGCGGCCAGGGGGTGGATGCCCGAGCGGGCGCGCACCGACTGCCGATGCAGGAAAAGGCGGGCGGAAGTGTTTTCGCGGCTGGTTCCGCAGGAGGATTGGGTCCCGTGGCGCGCCGGAAGAAGGGCGGCGAGGCAGAGAACGGATAAGACAAGGGATCGGAGACGGCGCATCGAGAACCTTTTGTCTTATTTTCGCACGGAAAACAAACCGCGCCTTCCGACGGTCGCGGGTCGCGGCTTGCAGGGGAGCGTTTTTCCAGTCAGCCCAGCAGCCGGGCGGCGGGTTTGGCGAAGTAAGTGAGGATGACGCCGGCGCCGGCGCGGGCGATGGAGGTGAGGCTTTCCATCATCGCGCGGTCGTGGTCGAGCCAGCCGTTGCGGGCGGCGGCCACGATCATGGAATACTCGCCGCTCACCTGATAGGCGGCGATGGGGACGTCGAAGCGCGCGCGGGCCTGGGAGATCAGGTCGAGGTAGGGCATGGCGGGTTTGACCATGATCATGTCGGCTCCTTCTTCCAGGTCCAGTTCGATTTCGCGCATGGCCTCGCGGCCGTTGGCGGGGTCCATCTGGTAGCTGCGGCGGTCGCCGAACTGCGGGGCGGATTCGGCGGCTTCGCGGAAGGGGCCGTAGAACACCGAGGCGAATTTGGCGGCGTAGGCGAGAATGGGGGTCTTCTGGAAGCCATCGGCGTCGAGGGCCCGTCGGATGGCGGCCACGCGGCCGTCCATCATATCCGATGGGGCCACGATATCCGCGCCGGCGCGGGCATGGGAAACGGCGGATTTGGCCAGCCATTCAAGCGTGACGTCGTTATCCACGTCGCCATCCTTGATGAAGCCGCAATGGCCGTGGCTGGTGTACTCGCAGTTACAGACGTCGGTGACGATGAGCAGGCGGGGAGTTTCCTGGCGAATCGCGCGGATGGCGCGCTGCACGATGCCGTTGTCGTCGTAGGCGCCGGAGGCCATCTCGTCCTTCGATTCGGGCAACCCGAAGAGGATCGCGCCGCCGATGCCCAGAGATTGGATCTCGGCGCACTCTTTCACCAGGGCGTCGATGGACATCTGGTAATTCCCCGGCATGGCGCCGATCTCGTGTTTCACGCCTTGGCCCGGGCAGACGAAGAGCGGCAGGATGAACTGCGAGGGAGCAAGTCGCGTTTCGCGCACCAGCGCGCGCATGGCCTCGGTGGCGCGCAAACGGCGGAGACGGTGGGTGGGGAATGGCATTACACCGGATTGTAACCCGGTTGCGGGAATGGTCATTCACCGCCAAGTCGCGGAGACGCAGAGAAGGACGGAAAAGAACAGGCTGCGCGAGCGGGTGCGGACTCGACCCGGATTTCGCGCGCGGAGCGAGCAGAGTAACGCGCCTTCGACGGTACATCGGCTCAGAAATGCCGGTTTCCCGGCTCGCTTTGCGGCCGGACTCCGGGACGACGGCGGAGCCTGACCGGCGCACAGGGCGCGCTTTTCTTCCTTTGGCGGCTCGGCGTCCCGGCGGTGAATTCCTTAAGACCCAGGGGGGTCTTGACAACCTCACGCGCCCGGTTAGAATAAATCTCATCTAAGCGTTGGTTATGCAAACCGCTTGTGACCACACCCGCACCCAGATAATCGCCCGAAGAGACGGCGTGGACTACGTCGAGTGTCTCGATTGCCATCAGGTTTTCGAAGCCGAGGACTTGGAACCCGTGCCAGCCGAAGACGAAGAGGAATAGCCCTCCGGCCGTGCGTTAGCATGGAGGGGCATGCACGATCTCGCCTTTTTCCGCAGTAACTTCGACCGCGTCGCCGAACGCCTGCTTACGCGTGGACCCCTGCCCGGGCTGGAGCGCTTCCGGGAGCTGGACCGGACCCGCCGCACGGCCATCTCCGAAGCCGAGCAGCTGAAAGCGCGCGTCAACCAGGAGAGCGCCGAGATCGGCAAGCTGCGCCGCCAGGGGGAAGACACCACCGCGCGCCAGGAACAGGTGCGCTCCATGAAGGAGCAGATCGCGGGCCTGGATGAGCAGGTGAAAAAGCTCGACTCCGAATTCCAGGAGCTGCTGGCGGGGTTTCCCAACCTTCCGCACGAATCCGTGCCGGTGGGCAAGGATGCCGAGGATAACGTCGAAGTGCGGCGCGTGGGCCAGCCGCGGCAGTTCGATTTCGAGCCGAAGGCGCACTGGGACCTCGGCCCCGAGCTGGGCATCCTGGACCTGGAACGGGCGGCCAAGATTTCCGGCGCGCGTTTTGCGCTCTACTGGGGGCTGGGGGCGAAGCTGGAGCGGGCGCTGATCAACTTTATGCTCGACGTCCACACGCGCGAGCACGGATACACCGAGGTTCTGCCGCCCTTCATGGTCAATTCGGACAGCCTCTTCGGTACCGGGCAGCTGCCCAAGTTCAAGGAGGACCTGTTCAGGTGCGAGGGCCGCGACCTGTGGCTGATTCCCACGGCCGAGGTCCCGGTGACCAACATCTACCGCGGCGAGACGCTCGAACCGGGAGATCTGCCAATTCGCCTCTGCGCCTACACCCCGTGCTTCCGCAGTGAAGCCGGTTCGTACGGGCGGGACGTGCGCGGCATCATCCGCCAGCACCAATTCCAGAAAGTGGAACTGGTGAAGTTCACGCGCCCGGAACAAAGTTACGACGAACTGGAAAGGCTCACGGCGGACGCCGAGGACATTCTCCGGCGGCTGGGGCTGCCGTACCGCACGGTCGTGCTTTCGACGGGCGACATGGGGTTCGGCTCGGCCAAAACGTACGACATCGAAGTCTGGCTTCCCGGCCAGAACGGATATAAGGAAATCTCTTCCTGCTCGAACTACGAAGCCTTCCAAGCCCGGCGCGCGGGCATCCGTTTGCAAAGCGGCAAGAAGACGGAATACGCGCACACGCTGAACGGCAGCGGGCTGGCGATAGGGCGGACGTGGGTGGCGATCGTGGAGAACTGCCAGCAGAAGGACGGCAGCGTGATCGTTCCCGAAGCGCTGCGGCCCTATCTCAACGAAGAGGTGATCCGCCCCCGCACGTAGGTCTCCCTCATGAATTTCGAGCTCATCGGACATCTCATCGGACTGCGTTACAAGCTCCTCTGGGCCAAAACGCGCTCGCGCAACGGCAAGATCGCGCTGTTCATGACGGGCTACCTGTTGCTGGTGGGGGTCATCTTCGGGAAGCACAAGCTGCGTGAGACGCTCGACTGCACGGGCGCTCGTATTCTCGGATGCCCGAAGAACGGAGCTTTTCATCTCGACTTTGGCTTTGGCCAGCTCCGATGCATCGAATGCCGGGTGCTGGATC
>JAIQFU010000556.1 GCA_020073115.1 Terriglobia bacterium | reverse complement strand
GGGCATCGGCGTATCCTGCTGGATGCTATTGGGACTGATGATGGCGTAGCCCCAGCCTTTGGCCAGGACCTGCTGCTGCCAGCCAGGCCCGGTGGGACCTCGTCCGCCGGGACCGCCGCGTCCGGCCGCGCCCGGCATTGCGCCGCGTCCGGGCGCCGCGCCCGCGGGTCCTCGGCCAGGCATGCCCATCATGCCGAATCCGCCGCGCCCGAATCCCGGCGCGAAACCGAACTGCATGATCACCGGTACGGGACCTTTGGCGTTGGCCGGCACGGTCAGCGAAACCTGGATTTCGACGGTGATCGACGGGTGGGCCGAATTATCGACCACCCCCAGCAGTTGCCGGGTGATGATCGGAATGCCGTTGTTCGTGTCCCGGGCGAGGCTGATCACGCGCCAGTTCACTTTTGGCACGTTCTTCGGCACCCGGCCATAGACTTCGCGGTCGAAGTCTTCCACGATTTCCGGCCGGCGCAGGTTCCACCACATGGCTGCGGTCGTGACCTTTTTCCCGTTCTGCAACACCAGCGGGTCCGGCAGATTGGGGAAGGGGTTGGCTTTAGCCTCGTCGTAGTTGGCGAAATTGGGATCTTGCGGGTTGCTGCCGTTCTTCCCCGGCCGAAGTTTGTCGATCTTCAGCAGGTCCATCATGGCCTGATGGTCCTTCTGAGTGGCCTCGGCGTTCGGGTTCGGCGGCGCCTGCGCGCCTCCGGGAGGCGCAAGCGCCAAAACGATCAACCCCAATGAACATCGAACCAATCGCGGCGTAGGCATGGAAACCTCCTCCGTTGTTCGCGCATCGGCGAAAGATTTAGTTTTGAGCTACAACTATAGCATCTCGGGTGCTTCCACGCGTGCCCCGTTACGGAATGCCTGGCGGCGGCATCTAATCAGCAGAGCATGAAGCACGCATCGCAGTGGATTTGGGGTGTGGTGGCCGTCGCCGCCCTCGTGTTTATCTTCAGGCCGCACGACGACGGCGGTAGTGGTGAAATCACTCCCGCGCTCCGGCGCAAGCCGATGCCGGAGGTGGCCATGCGCGACCTCCACGGCGCCACGTGGAAGCTCTCGGACCGGCGCGGGAAGGTCACTCTGGTCAATTTCTGGGCCTCCTGGTGCCCGCCGTGCCGTCGGGAGACCCCCGGGTTCGTCCGGCTGGCCAATGCTTACCAGGGCCGCGGGCTGGACGTCGCCGGCATCTCGATGGACGATACCGATGCGCCCGTCCGTCGATTCGTCCAGACCTACCACGTCCCTTACCCCGTCCTGCTGCCGCCCGCCGATTCGCCGCTGGCGTCCGCGATTCAGTCCTTGCCGACGACCTTTCTGATCGATAAGCAAGGACGCATCGCCAAGACGTACACGGGCGCCGCGACGGAGAACGAAGTCCGGGCGGACATCGACCGGCTGCTCGCGGAACAGTAGGGCCCAGCGGCAAAACGCAATTGGCCACGGATGAACACGGATGAACACGGATAAAATCTTTGTCTCTAATCGTTTGTTTCTTATCCGCGTGCATCCGTGTTCATCCGTGGCCCCTTTGATTTTGGGTCGTTATGCGCGCTGTCGCTGAATCGCTCGGAGCTTTACTGGAGAACCTGATCGATTACGCCGGGCTCTATCTTCGAGCAGTGGGGAGTGAAATGAGAATTGGCCACGGATGAACACGGATGAACACGGATAAAATCTTTGTCTCTAATCGTTTGTTTCTTATCCGTGTGCATCCGTGTTCATCCGTGGCCATTCATGCAGTGGCTATAAATAGGCGATGACGTCGATCTCCACTAATGAGTTCCCGGGCACGCCGGCGGCCGCGATGGTGGTTCGAACCGGCGGTTCCGCTCCGAAGCGTCCCTGGTAGACCTCGTTCATTCCGGCGTAATCCTTCAAGTCGGCCAGGTATACGTTGCACTTCAGCACCTTGTCCATGGACGACCCGGCCTTCTCGAGTTGCTGCTGGATCTGGTCCAGCACGCCCTTGGTATGCACCTTGATATCGCCTTCCTGGTGGTAGCCCACGCCCGCGATGAAGACCAGGTTGCCGTACATCACGGTGCTGTTGAACAGCGGCGGCCGGCCGCTTTTGCTGCCGCCGCCGAATACCTTCTTCACCGGTTTGTCCTGCGCTGCCGCGGGCGCCGCCGCGGCGGTGGCTGCCGTTCCGGCAGCAACCCCGGCTCGCAGAAATCCTCTTCGATTCGTCTTGCTCAAGTCATCCTCCTTTGGTTTGTTTCCAATTACCCGGCCCGGCGGCCGCCGCGGTACTGGTGGCGCTGCGCCGTCCAGCGCGCTTCGCCGTACTCGCCGAGGTTGACGGCGCCGGCCATCTTCTCGCCGTCCACCGTTCCCGTGAACTCGTAGGAGAGGCGGTTGCCCTCCGCCTGGTGCGAACTCTGAAAATGCACGGTGTTGGCGGCCACGGTCCCGCTCAGATCGCCCGCGTAGAACTCCCCGCGATGCGTGCCCACGAGCCTGGTTGCCTGTTGCTCCAGGACAATCGTGTGAGTGGCGGAATCCCGGTCGAAATCCAGCCGGACTTCCCACTGGCCCGCCACGGAAACCGTTTCGCCCGCCGGCGGCGGCGCAGGCGGCTCGAATTTCGGCGGCTTCGAGAGGACCGCGTAAAGCCGCTCCGCAAGCGCCTTCTCGTCGCCGGGCATCATCTGGTAAGGAACGATGGACACCGCGCTCGCCATGTTCCCCGTGCGGCTGCCGCTGGCCGACGCCAGGACGATCCGCGGTTCCGTATCCAGCAGCAGCCTGCTCGCTTCCTGTCCCGTGATGCCCAGCCGCGCCCCGTCCCACTGGATGGCAAGGCTGGGCGAGCGGTTGGAGAGCCCCACCGGCCCTTGCGCCATCCGCGTGGTCACGCCATCGATGCGTTTGACGCTCGCCGCGATGGTATCGAGCCACCCTTCCCACTGCTTCCACTCGGCCTGGTGGTCGCGCTTCACCCACATCTCCACGGCCGCCAGCATCCCCATGATCTCCTCTTTGCCGACCTTCAGGGAACGGCCGAACGCGTGGTGCGGCGCGCTGTTGGCCCATGCCGCCTGGAGCAGGTTCTTCTCCCCCACCAGCAGCCCGGCGGCCTGCGGCCCGCGGATGCATTTGCCGCCGCTGTAGGCCACGGCGGTGGCGCCGCGCTGCAAGTGCACGTTGGGGATGGTCAGGATCTCCGCGGCCGCATCGACGATCACCGGCACGTTGCGCCGCTTCGCCGCTTCGGCCACCGCCTTCGTACCGAGAGGCCCGTCGTCGCCCGGGCCGCCCAGGATGTACGCCATGGCGGTGCGCTCGTTGAAGGCCGCCTCCAGTTTGCCGCGGATCTCGCGGATGCGGTTCACCAGGCCGCGCTCCTTTTCCCAGCGGGCCTGCAACTCGGCGAGGCGCGCCTCGGCCGCCTGCTTCTGGGCGGCGATGGTGCGCAGGTCGCCGCGGGGCAGGGCCGGTTTGAGCAGGTTGGCCGCGTCGTTCTGCCCGGCCGCGCCGCCGGCGCCGATCATGGTGTGGGCC
>JAIQFU010000555.1 GCA_020073115.1 Terriglobia bacterium | reverse complement strand
GTCGGAAGCATTGATACCAAAGGTGTCCTCCTCGCGGTAGGGGACGTGGCGGCGTGCGCGCATCAAGGCGCGCACTTCGTCCTGGAGCTCCGCCATGTGCGGGCCGTCCGGCGACTTGATGAAGACCATGAGCTCGGGACGACCCATCCAAGTGTTGCGGAAGGTGCTCAGTGGAACGATCGCGAAGTTATCCTCGCTCTGCCCGAAGGTGCTGCCGACCTTTTCGGTGGTGCCGATGACGCGGAAGGGAAGGCCCGCCAACTGAACCTCTTTGTCCAGCGGATCGACGTTGGGAAACAGCTTCTCCACCAGATCCTGTCCGATTATGCAGACCCGGGCGTTGTGCTGATAGTCGGAGTCGTTGATGTAGCGCCCCTGCGCGATCTTTTCACGGCCTATATCGACAAAGCTGGGCGTCACCGCGCTCAACTGGATCTCGTCGATCAGGTGGCCCTTATAGCGCGCGGATGGACTGGGGCTGAGCTGGCCTAAAGCTCCTATTTGCTGGTAGCCCCAGAGGCCGTCCCTCAGATACTCGTAATCCTCGATGCGAATCGGCTTATTGCGCCGCCGCGCCTTGAGATAAGAGTCGAAGCCCTGCGCCCACTGGAACTGGTGCAGAACGAACGTATTGGTGCCCAGGTTGGCGATGTGATCCGCGATGTAGAGGTTCATGCCGTTGACGATCGACATGACCACGATCAGCGTGGTGGTGGCAATGACCACCCCGAGCAACGTGAGGAAGGAACGGAGCTTGTGGCTGCGCAACGCGTCGAGGGCGATCCAGAAAGCCTCGCGGGCCGTCACCCAGACGGCGATGCCGTGACCTTGCTTGTGCGCGTTTTCCTGCAATGGAGCCTGGAGTTGATTCAGCACTGTCAAATCCGCCTACACTACCAGATTAATCGACGCTGCCCTATGGCCGCAGGCGTGGAGGATGGAGACAGGAGGCGGGGTTCTCCTCTCCCCATGTGGCCCACCTCTGCCAGTTTCGGACCGCATCCCCGCTGCACGTTCTCGGTGCGAGATGCGCGCGGCCGGATATGGCGGAGTCCAGCGGCTCGCAGAGAGTTCCGCGTCGCGAATCCCTGCCTGCCACGGGCCTGGTTGCAGGTTCCTGCCCTGGATACCAGATCCATCGCGTGCGACCGCTGCACCTGAAAGTGGTCCCGAACTGCGGCTGCCAGCGGAAGGCTCTGCAGGCGGGCGCAGGAGGCTACCAACCTTTGAAGGTGACCTCGAAATCCATCTCCTGGGTGGCGGGCTGGTACACGCACATGGCGGGATGGTAGGTCCATTTGGAGACCACGCGGATGGCCTCTTCGGCGAGGTCGGGGCGAGCGGTGTCCAGAACTCTCAATGCGTCGGGCTTGCCGTCCTTCCCGATGCGGCCATGCAGGCGCACGGTGATGGCATCATTTGATCGCATCTTCGGCTCGGGCTGGGGAGTGTTATCGGCGAAGGCGCGGTGGAACTCCTGGCAGGCATGGTTGATTTTGGCGTCCGGCGGATAGGCGAAGTATTCGGGTGGATAGTCGGTGCGGACCACGACGTTCATGTCGACGTCGAGCAGCTTCTGGTTGCCCAGCCAGCGCTCGATATGGCCGGGAAGGGAAGCATTATTGAAGCGGAAGTAGGCGGACTGGTGGATGGTCTCGTCGCCGATGCGCACGGTCAGGAGGAAGCCCGTTTGCGCGTCGACGCAGACCTGGCCGGTTTGCTGCTGGTCGCCCTTGAGCGTGTCGAAGTCGATGCAACGAGCGGGGCGGCCGTCGACGGTGGCGCCGGCGATGGAGCGAATGAGGTCAGCGGGCTCGAAGACGGCGCGAAAGGCGGGCAGGAGTTTGCGAACCGAGACCAGGGAGGCGGGCTCGGTGCTATCGGAGGCATAAGTGGCCATTTCGTAGCCATCTTGCACGCGAATGTACTTGTAAGTACCGTAAGTGAACTCCCAGCGCTTGGTGAGGGGTGCTTTGACACCGATCTTCATTGTGCCTTCGGAGGCTTCTCCAGGGGCTGGGTGGAGGACGCGGAAGTTGACGAATTCCTCATTGGCCGGCCAGACGGGCGTGGTGAGCATGACGGCCCGTTCCATCAGGCGAACTGCCTCCGCACGCAGTTGCGGATCCTCGGCGGGCGCGGTCTCAGGCCGGAGGGTGGTGTTTTGCGCAAAGCACGCGTAAAGGGACAGCAATAAAGAGAAAAGCGCGCATGGCCCCATGAGGCGAGTATAACGGGTTGGTTCGTCTGCGTGCAGATCGCGAGATCGCGAGCCCCCTGCCCGTATCGTCGCCCATGGTGAGAAGCGCCACTTCGGGATTAGGACCGAAGAAGTCGGCCTAGCGCCTCCCAACTGGATGGTGCGTGAGGCGGCCAGAATCGACGGCGACGAGCCGACTTGCCGTTCCGGGCCACATCCGCGAACACCGTAGCCGGGGAGACTGCGATGACCGCGGAGTTCCACGTACGGCGGTTTGTGTTCCGGCTTGTGATGTGGGTTAATTACCATGAAGACAAAGGGCGCTGACGGGTGCGAACAGAATCCATGGACGTTCTGAAACAGCTCTTCGAGCGGCATTTTCGCCTTCCTGTAGAGCGAGTGCAGCCCTTGCAGGGCGGGCTCGGTGGGTCAGGGCGCAATATCCTTCGACTCGCCCACCAGGATCTGAGCGCGGTGGGCATCCTCTATGAGGTCCGCGAGGAGAACGTCGCTTTCCTGGACTTCTCGCGGCATTTTCGCAGCCGTGGCCTGCCTGTGCCGGAGATCTACGGATCGGAACTGGATGCGGGCGCTTACCTGGAAGAAGACCTGGGCGACGTCACGCTGTTTCAGTTTCTCTCGGACAACAGGGCAGGAGAAGACGTCGCACCGGAGGTGGTGGAGGCCTACTGCAAGGTGGTGGCGCACCTGCCGCGGTTCCAAATCGAGGCTTCGCGGGACCTGAACTACAAAGTCTGTTATCCACGCTCCAGCTTTGACGGCCAGTCGATTGCGTGGGACTTGAACTACTTTAAGTATTACTTTCTCAAGCTGGCGGGGATTCCTTTCAACGAGCAGGAGCTGGAAAGTGATTTTGGCCGCCTGACCAGGTTTCTCCTGACCGCCCGCCGCGACTATTTTCTCTATCGCGACTTCCAGTCGCGCAACGTGATGCTGCGCGACGGCCAGCCATTCTTTTTGGACTATCAGGGTGGGCGCAAAGGCGCGTTGCACTACGATATTGCTTCCCTGCTCTATGACGCCAAGGCCGACCTGCCTCCCGCGCTGCGCCAGCATCTGCTGGAGCACTACCTCACATGTCTCGCGCAGTTCGTCCAGCTGACGCAGGAAGAGTTCATGCGCCATTACTACGCTTTTGTCTATGTGCGCATTATGCAGGCGCTGGGGGCGTATGGATTCCGCGGCTTTTATGAGCGGAAACCGCATTTCCTGCAGAGTGTGCCCTTCGCGTTGAAAAATCTGCGCTGGCTGCTCGAGCACGTAACGCTGCCCATCGCACTGCCCACGCTGCTGGGCGCGTTTGAGCGCATGATCG
>JAIQFU010000039.1 GCA_020073115.1 Terriglobia bacterium | reverse complement strand
CGGGCCCGGGCCGGCCGGCCAAGACACGCCCGGCAGGTGCTCACTGCCTCCCCGCCCCTTCGATTCCTTTCAGGGCTTCGGCTATCTTCGACAAGAGATCTTTGTCGCCCTGGGCTTCCGCCGCCTGTTTCGCGGACGTCAGAAACCGTTTTGCCTCGTCGACGTCCTCGCGCGCCTTATACACGAGCGCCAGGTGATACATGGCCACGGCGTTCTGCCGGTCCTGGTTGTCATCCAGAACGATAGCAACAAAACCATTCGGCTGGACAGGCTCGAAGTGCAGTACAACGTTCCGAACGGGAAGAAAATCGAAGCGACCCCGGCGAAGGATGTGCGCTATCTGCAACCGCCGCGGCAGCCCGGCGTGATTGGGGGGCCGGCGGGGAAAGTCAAAGTGCTGGCGGCCCGGAAGAACCCGCTGAACTCCCCGGACATCGAGGCGCGCGCGATGACCGCGCAGATGCTCCCCGCCGGCCAGTCGGCCAGCGGTTTTTTCTATTTCCAGACGGCCTTGCAGCCCGGAGCGACGATCTACCTGAACGGTTTGGCCGAAGCCGGCCCGGAGGGCAAGGAATTGTTTTACTTCGAGATCCCGCTCCAATAAACAGGGGGTGAAGGGATGGGTTGCGGCCCTCCCCAAAAGAAAAACCGCATCGGTCGTATCCCTTGACGTGCGGGACTCGATCCGATGCGGCTCGCCCTGGGTCGGGCTGGGAGATCGGCGTCGGGCTGCCTGGTATCAGCGAAATCGGCTCATCCCTGGTCAGGTCCGCGTCCTATTTTTCCTCACCAGAAACGCCAGACAACTACCGCTACCCGTGATCCCCCGGAGAGATCGTTCGAAACCGTTTGACAAAAAAACCCCTCTGCAGCAACCAACAAGGGAAGAGTAGTGAGCTAAAACTATTGCAGAACATCGGCTCCCGCAAGCACGCTGTCTCTTCGGCCCACTCTTCTTCCTCCTGCCTGTTGCAGCAGAGGGCAGGTTTGAAAGGTTACTTCGCCAATTCACCACCATAAATAGCAATCGGACACCCAAGTGTCAATGCCTTTCAAGTCATTTTGAATCAAAACATTTCCTGCAAAAATACGAGCACGCGGTGTGGCCCCGCGGGGCGCGATGTGTGTCGCTATGACACAATCGGGTTGATGGGCGTATCGAGGGCGGATGGCAGCCGGGACGGGGAGTGGCGGGGCAGGCGGTTTGGCCTGCCGGGCGGGAGAAACTCGCCGCGCCCGGCTTCGCGGGATGCCGGCGCGGGCAGGCGAATCGCGTGCCCCACGAACCGGCCGGAGCCTCCCGGGCTTAAGGCCACGCTCACCGTCCTCGCGATCCTCTGCTGCTGCCCTCCGTTGTGGCCGCAAGCCGACGAGCCGGTCGCCGTGTTCACCGGGCATCCGCGCCTGTTCCTGCGGCCGGCGAAGCTGAAACTGCTGCGGCGCGAGCGCGAGCGGGGTTCGGCGCGGTGGCGGCAGTTGGAGGCGCTGATCCAGGGAGGTGCGCCGATGCCGGAGCCGGGATTCGCGAAAGCGCTGTTCTACCAGGTTTCCGGAGACGCAGCCGCGGGCCGGCAGGCGGTCGCCTGGGCGCTGGGGCCCGGAGCCGACCTGCGCCAGATGGCGCTGGTCTTCGACTGGTGCCAGGATCTGCTCGGCGCCTCCGAAAAGCGCGATCTCGCCGCGCGCCTTGCCGGAAGCCTGACCGCGGCGGGGCAGGAAACCGTCGCCGCCATGCGGTCGCGGGCGCTGGCTGCGGTCGCGCTCTACGACGACGTGCCGGACACGCCGCCGCGTGAACTCCGGCGCATCGTCCGCGATTGGTGGGAAGGCCGGATCTCGCCGGCGCTCGAAAAGGGCCGCGCCCCGCTCCCGCGCGACGATGCCTACGAGCTCATGGAGCTGCTGTTCGCCATCCGGGACAATACCAATATCGACCTTCGCGGAACGGCGCCGCGGGCGTTCAAGACATTCCCCCTCGACCGGCTCATGAGCTACTATCCCGCGGCTTTCCAGGCGCCGGAGAACGATTTTCGGATCGGCGTCGAGGACCAGCCCGCGGAACCGGATGTGAAACTGGCGTCGCTGTCGCGCGCGGCCGACCTGGCGCTCGTGGAATACGACCCCAATGCCGCCGAAACCCAGTCGCTGCAAGGCTGGCTCATGCACGACGGTTTCATCCTGCGCGGCGTCTTCGGCGCGCCCTACGAGTTTCTGTGGGCCAACCCCTACCCGCCCGGGCTGAGCTATTATCACCTGCCGCTGGCCTGGCATGACGCGCAGTTCGGGCGGCTCTTCGCGCGCTCCAGTTGGGACGACGACGCGGCATGGTTCGGCTATTTCAACGGGATCGCGCAGAAGTTCGAGAACGGCCGCCCGGCCGTTTTGAATCCGCGCGATGCGGCCGTGCGGCTGGGAGCCGCCAGCGTCTTCCTGGGCCGGAGCGCGCGCAAGTTGCGCCTCACCGTGGGCCAGGGGGAAGCGGTCTTCCTGGCCGGGCTTCAGCCGCGCCGCACCTACCAGGTGGAGGTGGACGACGAACAGGTGTACGAAGCCGCAACGGACCCGGGCGGGATCCTGGAGTTGGACTTGCCGCGGGGGAAGGAGATCGGAGTGAGCATCCGTGAAGCGCCCATTCAGCCGCCGATCCAAGCGGCGAGCGCCGCCCGCGATCGCTCTCCGGCGGTACCGAGACATGAACCCCGCAATTTGCCGCCGCACTGATCGGAGGCCCTGAACGCGCGGCCCCACGTGGCCCGCGGCGCAAATACCACGCAGTACAATTCGTGAAACAGGCAAACCGCATACAGGCGCGGAGTTTCGCAAAGACGGCGAAATTCGAGCTAGTCCCCGCTTTGCAGCCCTTCCCCATAGCCGACGCTCGGCGCATTCCGTCCGACGCGCCTTAATAGCTTCCGAGCGATTGGAGGGATCGGCGGGTGCAAGCGCGTTTATGAGGGCTGATCCGCGCGTTCGCAAAGAACAGCAACCAAATCAGCAGCTTGGACAGTATGCGAGTTGCCCGTTAGAACCGCACCATCGCGGCCCCCGAGTTGTTTGGCCGTCACGACCTGGCGAAAGAGCGCTGTTCTACGCGGCTCGCGTTGTTATACCATACATTCTGGACCCTGACCTCTGATTCGACGAGGAGGTATGTGTGGGGCGGCCGCGAGCAGAAGAGGCTCACCGCCCGTTTCCAGCGGGCGATGTGAAGCCCGAACCCGGCTCGGAATCCGAATTCGTGGACGCTACGCTCGAGGCGTGGCGCCGCAAGGCCGCCGATATCCTGCTGGCCGCAAATGCCGCTGTCCACCTGCCGGCTATTGCGCTGGCGATGCTCGACTACGGCCCGCCGCTCAACTGGCTCGTCAAGGCGGTGTGTATGACGGCGTACCTCGCCATGGTGGCCAGCGCCCTGGTGCGCCGCGTTGGGTACCGGACACGCCTGGCGGCGTACTTCGGCTCCGCATACGTGGTAATCGCCGCCGGCAACCTGGTCGATCCCAGCGGCACTTATGCGAAGGTCGGGCTGGTCGCCAATCCAATTCTTGCTCTGGTTCTCTGGGGCTCCAGCGCGGGATGGATTGTCATCCTGGCCAGCGCCGTAGTCTTGGTTTGCGCACCTTTCCTCCGGGTTATGCCCGGCGTTGCCCGCGCATTAGTGCTCGATCCGGCTCAAGTGGCGGCCGTACTTTACCAGGGGGTTGCCCTGGCGGCATTTCTGGCTGCTCTGATGATCGTGCTGAACCGTTTCCACCGGTTTCTGTTGGATGCGCTGGCTGCCCAGTTCCGGGCGACATCCGAAGTGAAGCTCGAAATGGGCGAGCGCCAGCGCCTGGAGCGCGAGATCGCTGCCGTGGCGGACGGGGAGCGCCGGCGCCTGGGCCACGAATTGCACGACGGAGTCTGCCAGCAGGTCACAGCCGCTCTGCTGCACTGCCAGGTCCTGGGACGGCGCGTCAAGAGCGGCGGGGCGCTGATCGACAGCGACTTACAGGCGATCTCTTCCATGCTTTCCGAGACCATAGCCGACGCGCGCAACATCGCGCGTGGACTGTGCCCTTTCGATAACGATCCCGAAGCCCTCGCATCCGCCCTGCGAGCGCTTGCCAGGCGGACCAATGACACAGCCGTTGTACGGTGCGAGTTCACTGCATCCGGCGACGTGCGGGTTCCCGACCCGGTGGTGGCACAGCACCTGTACCGTATCGCCCAGGAAGCGCTCAACAATGCGGTACGGCACGCGCATGCCGGCCGCATTTCCATCGAGTTGTTTGGGAGCGCGGAGGAGTTGGCGCTGCGGGTGGAAGATGACGGCGCGGGTCTGCCGGCCGAGCTTCCCCCGGTTGGCATGGGCCTGCGCACCATGGCATACCGGGCGCAAATTCTGGGGGGCGAACTCAGGGTGGCGCCCGCGCCGCGCGGGGGCACGCGCGTCACATGCCGCGTCGCGCGCGCCGCCGGCGCGCCGGCTCCGCCAGATCATTTGGGAGAAAAACGATGGATTCCGACCGTGTGACTGGATCCCGGCCCATCCGCATCCTGCTGGTGGACGACCATCCGGCGGTCCGCCACGGCTTAGCCCTTCTGCTGGCATCCGAGGGCATGGAGGTGTGCGGCGAGGCCGCGCGCCGGAACGCCGCTCTGGCGCAAATCGCGAAGATCCAGCCCGACATGGCCATCGTAGATTTGTCGCTGGATGGCGAGGACGGCGTCACGCTGATAGACGATCTGCGTCAACGCCATATCCCGGTGCTGGCCTATTCCATGCACAACGATCCGACCCATGTCGCAGGTGCTTTCGCTGCCGGAGCGCTCGGGTATGTCACCAAGCGCGAGTTGGACAGCGTACTCATGCGGGCGATTCGCGCGGTTGCCGCCGGACGCCGGTTTGTCAGCGCGGATGCGGCCGTCGCGTTGGCGGAGGGCATCAAAGGACCGGCGCCGTGCGACGGTTTCGACAAACTGAGCCTTCAGGAGCGCGAGGTATACCAACTGCTGGGCCGGGGGGAGAGCGCTTCGGAGGCCGCCCTTGCGTTGCATGTGAGCACGCGCACGGTGGAATCCTATTGCGCGCGAATGCAGGTGAAACTCAGCCTCGACAGCATGCACGAACTGCGGCGCCACGCCATCGATTATTTCCAGAAGCACCCCCGATAGCTCCGTGTGTAAGGGAAACCCACGGCACGCGTGACGGGGAAATCCACGGCACGCTGCCCGTCAATTCCCGTGCATACAAGACCCCTCGATCCGACTTAGTATCGACTTTCGTTCCGGGCAACGCGGCCTGGAGTACGTCAGCATGGTCCGGCTGGTTTCCAGCCATTTATCGGATGCTGACCTTGGTCGCATTTCTTTGGCCGGCACCCCTGAGGGAGGCATCGATTCGACTTAGATGCGATTCGTTTCGAACTTTATCCGCGGTGGGCGCTTCGGCCTGTTTCGACCGCTCGGGCCAGAAGCAGGAGAACAAGCGCGAGCGGTCAAAAAAAGGAGAATTGCAATGCAAGCGTACAGAAAGTCCCTGATCCTGACCGTCGCATTGGCGGCGGCACTTTCGCTCGTCACCCCACGGCCTTGCGCCGCGCAGCCGCAGCCGCCGCTCCCGACCGACCTGGGCATGCTGCCCGGCTTTTCCGGAAGCATGGCGATCGCCATCAATGCCAACGGGCAAGTCGTGGGCTGGAACAGCAACGACACAACGAACCAGGCGTTCATCTGGCAGAATGGCGTGATGACCGCTCTGCCCAAGCCGCCGGGCTCCGATAGCTGTTGGGCCTATGACATCAACGCTTCGGGCCGGATTGCCGGCGCCTGCCGGATAGCGAAGACTCAACGAACTCAGGCGTCCCTCTGGCAGGTCGTCCGCGGCGCCTGGACGGTCACCTCGCCGCGAATCCCTGCGGGATGGGCCTACAGCATGGCGTATTCGATCAACGACAACGGAGAGGTTTTGGGGATGCTCAATAGCAGTATCAACAATAGTGGGACGCCCGGCGGCTTTTACTGGGAGCCTTCCACCACCTTGACCGTGCTGAAAGATGCCCAAGGACAGAGCATCATTCCGTTGCAGGTCTCCGTCGGCAAACCGCTGCCGATAAACGCCAACGGACAGATCCTCGGATTTCTTGTGAACACCGGAGAGCTGGTGATCTGGAAGGCTGGCGCGGTCACGGATCTCGGGGTGGGGTACCCCCAGATGGCGTCGATGAACAACAACGGGGAGGTAGTTGGCGTATCCAACTACGTTTCCTTCCTCTATTTGCCGGCTGCGAAGTACGGTAAGAGCCAAGGCTTAAATACACTATCTGATGGCAACTTTTATTTAGCCATCAATGACAGCTGGGTCGTCGCTTATCTTGACCCCAGTGGTCAGTTGTTCATCATAGACCTGAGTAACCCGAACCCGATCCCGATCTTAATCACCAGCTTTACACCTGACCAGTACATTCTGGATGTGAACGAGCACGAAGTGAAGTTGATCGAGCCGATCAAAACCGCAACGGGCATCGATGTCCAGCAAATTTCCTTCGCGGAATTGAACGGCTATTACCAGAAGGCGGACGACGGAGAAGCCACCGCCTGGGCCGTTACCGTTACACCGGCCCCCCTGACCATTTCCGGCGCAACCGCCGCGCGTAAAGGCGGCGCCGTTACCGTAACGGTGGCGCTCAAGAACAACGGTACGAGCACGGCCGATAACGTTCTTGTTTATGCCGCTGTTTTAGTCCCTGTGGACTCGAGTGGCAATCAGACGGGAGATCAGGCGCCAAGCTCCTCGACACCGGTGTCCCTGAAATCTATCGACCCGGGCGCCACGCGGACACTCTCCTTGAAGTTCATGGGTTCGAGCGTACCCGCGGGCACATACAAAATAGCCGTGATGGGGACCTGCTCGCTGGGTGCATTCGAGCCCGATATGCCAATCGTGGTGCCCTAGCAGCAGGAAGTAGGCCTTTATTGGAGAACCTGCAGGCGCCGGTTTGCGCAGTCCAGGCCGGCGCCTGCTGCCACTCTGACAAGCGAAAGGCGCCGCCGGATTTTGCGCACAGACAGACGGCTCGCCCGTGGGAACGCGCGCCGTAGGGAGCAATCCCTTCGGAGTGGCCTTCGAGAGGGCCGACATCCGGGTGGCGACCTACGATAGGGGCGCCGTGAGCAAGCTGTAGCCGGGCAGCGGCTGCGGAACGGCGAAGGGAAGGAACTATGAGCATGGGGGCAACCCGGCGCATCCTGCTGGTGGACGACCATGCGGCCGTCCGCCACGGGCTGGCGCTGGTGCTGGCGGAAGAGGGCGTGGGCGAGTGCCGTGAAGCGGGCGGACGGGAGGAGGCCCTTGAGGCCGCCGCCAAAGAGCCGCCGGACATGGCGCTCGTCGATCTCTCGCTCGACGGCGCGCTGGAGTTGCTGGAGGAGTTGCATAAGCGATACATCCCCACGCTGGTCTGCTCGATGCGCGAGGAACCCGCCTACGTCCGCCGCGCCATGGCGGCGGGCGCCCGCGGCTACATCACCAAAACGGAGGCGCCGGAGGAACTGGCGCACGCGGTCCGCGACGTCCTGGCGGGCTGGATGCTGATCAGCCCCCGGGCGGCGGAGGGGTTGCGGTGAGTCACGATACTGGGGACCAGTGTTTTTGTGCGTGGGCGTGAGGAACTGCCGTCGTGGTGACGGCCACAGATGTGGAGCGGATCCTCGCAGTTCCTTGGGCCGGCAATTCGCGCAGAGGTCAGGATCAGACAAGTCTCCCCCCGGCGACCACGAAGGACAAGTCGCCCAGCATTAAGCGTACCGGGATCACTCCGGCTCGATCTCGATTGAATCGTCGACATCGTCCCCGAGCCGTTGCTCGCAGCCCAGGCAGTGCGCCGCCCTCTGAACCCTGATGGGCGTAAGCTAGAACTCGATCTGCTCCAGTTCTCAGCCAGCTCCGTGGCACGCTCCCGGATTAGGAACGCCAAGTCGGCCAGCATCTCGGGATGACAGGATCGTGTCCGGGATGGCGCGTGATCCAGCAGTTGTGCGGACAGAGCACATCGACCACATGGCGACAACACGGCCGCGTGGATGCGTAAACGCTACGGTGTTACCGAAGACCGACGCGCCACAGAGTTGTCCTGAGGCGAATGCGGTCATGCTCCGCAGTTGCAGAACCTCGCGCCGCGAATTGGTTAATCAGACCCGTTCGCCGCGCACACGAATCGGCTTTACGCTGTTCCTGTCAAAGGCTTCTTGGCCGGCGCGTTGTCGTGCTTCTTCTGCTCTCCTTGTTTATGTTTCGTCACCTGCTGTTGCTTGTTCTTTTCCTTGTCTTTCTTGCCGCCCTTGTCTCCCATGCCTGCTCCTCTTTTTCAGCGAAATCTGGCTTGCATAGTTGATAATGCGTAATCGCCGCGAACCAAGGCTATCACAACTGCCGTCAGGAAGAATTACTGCAGCCGAACCCGGACCTTGGCATTGTCGATTTCCCGATTCTTCCTTCGTCAACGTTGCGCACGGCATTCAGGCGAGAGCCACATTCGCGCCGCGCGGTTTCTATATACGAGGGGCGCAGGTCTTTGACGGCAGACACAGCTTCTTCGCTAGCCCGATACGATGAAGGGCCCGGATGCAGACCCAGTTGATATCAAGCTCATACCATGCGAGGCCGTGTCGGACGCAGCGCGGATCGGCATGGTGGTTGTTATGCCAGCCCTCGCCAAACGTCAATAGCGCCACCCACCAGTTGTTGGTCGAATCATCACGGGTATTGAAACGGCGGCTGCCCCAGGTGTGCGCGGCGGAATTTACCAACCAGGTGCCATGAAGTTCTACTACGGTCCGCAGGAAGATGCCCCAACTCACAAGGCTGGCCGCCAGGAACGCGCCTCCGCTGACTGCGCCCCATGCGGCGAGGATCACCGAAAGAACAAGTAAAGGGACGATGTGCCATTTCTCCAGCCAACAATGAAAGGGGTCGCGTCGAAGGTCGGGCACGTATGGCGCGAGCGCGGCATTGCGCATCGCGTCGCCTCGCACCAGCCAACCTGCATGCGCCCACCACCAGCCGTCGCGGGGCGAGTGGGGATCGCCGTTCCTGTCGGAGTTTTGATGGTGGATACGATGGGTAGCAACCCAAAAGAGAGGGCCGCCTTGCAGCGCGAGCGCGCCACAGGTGGTTAGGAAGCATTCGAACCACCGCGGTGTCTCATATCCGCGATGCGTCAGCAGGCGGTGATACCCCATGCCGATGCCCCAGCCGCCCGCGATCCAGAGCAGGACCAGTGCGACCCAAAATCCCTGCCACGAGAAAAGGAAAAGAGCCGCCAGCGCTCCCGCATGAAACAGTGCTAAGGCACCGGCCGTGACCCAATTCAGTCGAGACGAGTGTTCGGACATGCCCCCCGCACCGGCTTCCATTCTTCATAGAATACCGAAGGTGAGAGGCGGTAACCTCAAGCGAAATCCGGCACGTCCTGGAACTGCTCGCAAAGCACCGGCTCGGATTAGGAACGACAAGTCGGCTTATCGCGAGTATTAGACCGAAGCCGTCACGAAGCCTGGCGCTGTCGATCCGGTTGCGAAGCCACTTGACGGTGCATCGGGAGCGAGGTCCGTCGCCGGGCCATGCCACGGAAGACGGCGTTGAAGAATTCGGAGTCCCGGAGGGGGGCCAAAACTCCCGTCAAATCTTCCGGCCGGAGGCGAACACGTCCGCTCAGCCCGTCTTTGAAACGGAGGTAAAGCGAGCGGTCCGGTTCTGGTTTAACTTCGACGACGCCCCAATGCATCCTCGGCTCCGATCAAGACAGCGGCTCAATCCGCGCCGGGCGCGCCTTTTCACGGCAGAGCCGCCAGTCCTGCAGCGCCGCTCTAGCCCCACCAGGTTTCGCCTTCGAGCATGTGCTTCATGGCGACGTCTTTGTTGATATCCAGTCCCAATCCCGGCTTGTCGGAGAGCTGGATATAACCGTCCTGAATGATCTCCGGGTCGTAGACGATCAGATCTCCCTCGCCGGCCCGTGAGCCGGTTTTGAAGTCCATTGTCTCGTGTCCGGCGAAGTCGTGCATCGTCGCCGCGCAGTTGGCCGACGCGATGGTCGCCACGGGGCCCATTACGTTGTGCGTCGTGATCGGCAAATAGTAGACATTCGCCAGGTCGGCGATCCGCTTGGCTTCGAGCAACCCGCCCGCCATGGAGATGTCGATCGAGATCATGTCCACCGCCCCCTGGGTGATGAAGGGCAGGAAGTCATGGCGCGTGTACAGGTTTTCGCCGCAGAGAATCGGCACTGGCGATTCGGCCGCGAGCCTCTTCCAGGTGTCCACATAACCGACGGGCATCGGATCTTCGATCCACCAGGGTTTAATGGGTTCCAACGCCTTGGCAAAGGCCAGCGCGGCGGGGAAGTCGAACTCCCAATGGCAGTGCACGATGATCTCGAAATCGTCGCCGGCCGCCTCCCGGATGTTCGCAAATCCCCGCACGTTGGAGTTGATTTCGGCTCTCGACAAAGACATGTTCAGGGCCTCTCCGCCGGGACGGCGCAACTGGCGGAACGGCTTCGCCGCGGTCCACTTCTGCACCGAGCCCCTTATATAGTCGACCCACTCCCTGCACGAGGCTTTGTCCATCATGTTGCGGGGCTGGAAGGTCCAGTACGCGCGCACCTTGTTGGAGTACGCGCCGCCCGCCAGGATCTTGCGGACCGGCTGCTTCAGCAGCTTCCCGACCAGATCCCACAGAGCGACCTCCGTGCCCGTCACCGCATGGACGCCGATGCCGCCGTTGCCGCCCAGATAGGAAACCCGGAACATCATCTGACGCCACAGGCGCTCAATATCCAACGGATCCTGTCCAACCAGAATCTGCTTGAAGCCATTGAGCACGGCGTCTTTGGCGCCGAGCCCGGTAATATCGTGGTGGCATTCCCCGATGCCGTAGACGCCGGCGTCAGTCTCAATCTTGACCAGGGGCATCACGTGGCTGCCCATCCGGACCCGCATCACCTTGACATCGGTGATCTTGACCCTGCCCCCGTCCTGGGCTCGGGCAGTATTCAAGAAGGGAACGGTTGCAGCGGCTGGTATCGCCGCTGCCCCGAGAGTTTTGAAAAACGTACGCCGGTCCATAATCCTCCTTTATTCCAAAGTCGAACGCCGTTCAGGCGGTGCGCGAAGGCTCTTCAGATCGCTCCAGTATAGTCTCCTGCAACGGCCATGCGATGCGATGCCCGGCCTATTTCCAGCTGGCGCGGAGCGTCAGACGCATGCGGATCCGCCAGGGGTTGCATGGCCGGCGATTGGCGCAAACCTGACGAGGATTACTCCCGAGAAGTCGGCTTCGCAACCGGAGCGCCGCGAATGTCAGTACGGCGCCTCCTTGCGCACGGCCTGATCCATTTGATTACAATACGGCGTGATCAGAAAGGCGGCAGCGACGATCGGCTCGGCAGTCTTCCTGGTCATCGCCCCTGGGTTCGTCGCCGGTTTGGCGCCGTGGTGGATTTCCCATTGGCGGCTCCAGCGTGCCTTCCTGGGCTTCGAACCCTTCCGCGCCCTTGGCGGTATTCTGGTCACTTTCGGCGCCATCGGCCTCCTCGATTCTTTCCTCCGGTTCGCGATGCAAGGGCTGGGAACGCCCGCCCCGGTTTTTCCGACTCGCCATCTGGTGGTCACCGGGCTTTATCGTCATGTCCGCAATCCAATGTACGTGGCGGTCGTAAGCGCCATTGGCGGCCAGGCTCTAATTTTCGGAAATGTGACACTGCTGGAATACGGTGCCGTCGTCTGGCTGTTCTCTCATCTCTTCGTGCTCGTTTATGAAGAGCCGGCTCTCACGGCAAGTTTTGGCGCTGAGTACAAATGTTTCTGTGCAGCAGTCCCGAGGTGGATTCCAAGGCTCATGCCCTGGTCTTCTCATCTCGACGGGCCGACAGCCGCCCGCAAGTAGGGTCTCGATCGAAGTCGCCTCTGGTCCAAGCTCACTCCGGATTAGTCCCCCGCAAGTCGGCATCTCACCCCCACGGTCGCCCTGCTACACGGGCGTGGCCGGTTACGCAGCAGTCCTGGTTCTGACCACCGAAACCTTCACCCGGTAGCCGAGCGAGGCAAGGATGCGTATCAGCAGATCTGTCGATACGTGTTCCAGGTCATCGTTCAGAATCGCGGTGACCCTGGTTCGTGAGGTCCCGGACCGCCTCGCGATCTCCGCGTGAGTGAACCTGTGTTCGCGCGCAATCTCCTTGAACCGCGTGAGCAACGCATGCTGAACCTGCCATTCCTTCGCTTCAATCGAGGATAGTCCCAGCTCCCCAGCCAAGGCTTCAGGAGTCGCTGCGACGATCGGTTTCAGTTTAGGCATCGAGAAGCTCCTTCAAACGTTTTCTCGCCAGTTCGATCTCCGGGGCCGGAGTCCGCCGGGTCTTTTTTGCGAACGCATGGAAGACCAGGACGCCGGTCGCGGATGCCGTATAGTAGAACACCCGAAAAATTCCATCCTCGCCTCTCACGCGCAACTCCCAAACGCCCGGGGATATGGCTGCCATCGGCCGTGCGTTCGGCATGCCGAGTGATTCCCCATCTGTAACCGGAACAGGCCCCGCCCGAGGTGGGCTCGCGCCTCCTTGGGAAACCGGCGGATCTCGTCCCGCGCTTTCGGATGGAAGATAACCGGCCGCACACCCTCAATGTATCAGATTTGAGACATTGAGCTCGCCGGCGATCCGGACCGCCGAATTCATCCCCACAGGTCGGCTTCGGCCCCCAGTTGTTATCCTTTGTTGGCTTTTTCCCTGATGCGGCATTACTTATCCTGAATCCATGCGGCAGGGATTTGCGCTATCGATTATAGCCATCGCTGGACTTCTGGATGCGCAAAACGGCCAAAGCGGTGCGAAACCGGGTTGGCCCTGTGTGCCTGGACGACCGGTCGATCCCGCCTATCTCGATATCAGCGAAAGCACCGGCGGCCAACTGTTTCTGTTCCAGAAGAACGAAGTTGCACAGTCGGCGCTCGTCATGAACGCTTCGCACACGCACCCGGTTACCGTCTTGCGCGCCATCGGCAATCTCAACGGAACTCGCGACTTTGAATTTCCGGTCGATCCGGGCATGGCGAGCTTCCTTCTGCTGGCCTCGCTGCAGTGCCGCAACGCCATTCTCGTTTACCGGCCCGGCGGGCAGGAACTGACCGGCAGCAACACTGCGCTGAGCGTCGATTTGCATGCCGGCCGAATGCTGAGGATCGACCAACCCGAAGCCGGCCCTTGGCGCGTTCGTCTTGCGGGCAGAGGATTGTTCGTGCTGTCGGTCCTCGCAAGAGCGGATACCGCGCTGACCGGGGTCGCTTTCTCGGTAAATCGCGACGCCGTGAACGGGGAAGATGTGACGTGGATGAAGAGCCCGCTCTTCGGAGTGCGGCAGGACGTGGAAGTCCGCCTTACGGGACAGGTCTCAGACCTCAAACTTCAACTTGTCGACACCACCGGCGATCGGGTCTCCGATATAGCAGCACTGGCGCGAGCCGGGGAGGGCCTTTATCTAACAAGCCTCACTCCGCAAGCGCAACGCTTTCGGGTTCTGGTTACCGGCGCCGGTCCGTCGGCATGGCGTTTCGAGAGGATGCATCCAGTGCTGTTCCAGGCGCAGCCGCGGAAATGAGGTTGCGGGCCCGCAGACTGCCGCTGCCCTGCTTGCGACCGGCCAACTTCCGGATGGCGCATATCAGCGAGATGACGATACGCTCACGTGGATCGCTTTCTGTTTGCCGAGGAAGCTGGCCCGTGTCGATGCGCGGGATTATGCTGTGTTTATCCTCGCTTCAGCTCGAACAGCGTTATCTCCGGCGGTGCGCCGATGCGGATCGGCGCCACTATGGTGCCGATCCCCCGGTTCACATCTGGGGGCTGATAAACTCCAGCGCCACCTGCCCGGATTATGGCTCAGCAGGATGTTGACGCGGTCCGGCATCACCAGCCGTTCTTTAATGTTGCCCGCCAACCTTTGCACGGGTTTGGAGGGGTGAACCCCGCGCGGGCTCCGGAAATCCACACCGATCAAGTTGAACCAGTCACCGTCCTGGCCAATTGTCACGCGCTCTTGCCGGAGCATCCGGATTCCTGCGCGCCCGAAGAACTCCGTGATCGAGTCCTCCACTCCGGCCCAGGCATCATGGTTCCCCAGACATTCGTAGAAGCCGAAGGGCGCCCTCAGGCCGGAAAGTGCTTCCACCACGCCGCGCTGCTGGTTCGGGTCGAAGGTGACATAATCGCCGGTCAGCACCGCCCGCGACGAAAGGCGCCGCCGTCATTGCCCCCGCGGTGCGCTCCATAAAAGCGCGCCGCCCCGGAGAGTCGGGCTCATCGGCGGAGGGAGTGGCAGCCGCTTCCCGATTTCCCAAATTCAGCGCCAGCCACCGCACGCGCCGCAAATCAACAATATCGAATGCAACCGCGAGAATAAAACCGAACGGCGAACACACTATCACCACTGGAAGGGGCGTCCAGTAGGGCGCTGGCCGGCGTCACGTGGATCGGCGTGCCGACTCGCCCCAAATCCCCATGCCGTGCGACAGCATCAGCAGATACAGCGCCGCCAGCGTCAATCCCGCCGCCCAGCGCCGGCTTGTGCTCGGAATCAATCGTTTGAGCGTCTCATAGATCCGACGCGCCCAATAGACGTGGCTCATTACCAGCAACATCAGCACGATCAGAAACGTCACTTGACGGTTACTATACTTCCACGTGCTTCTTCTTTCACGGGGTGGGCGCACGAGGCGGCGGGGCGCCGTTGATCGCAGTTGGGGGGCTGCCCGTCAACTTGACGGTTGACGCGCAAACCACTCATTTGGCGCGGTTGTCCGTTCGGAGCAGATCGTCGGCCATCCGGAAGTGGGCCGGATTAGGAACAGGAAGGCGGCATCGCGCCCCTAAACGGCTGAGCCTCCATTTGGCCGCAACCGCCGCCCCAATCACTCCCAAAACAAAATAATTTACTCTTGTTTTCCAACCACTTGCCCGCTCTGCTCCCGAATTACACGCCGCCCGCCCGCTACCCTGTACTGCTATGGCAACCCCAGCTCAAATCAACGCCAACCGCCTGAATGCGCAAAGATCCACTGGCCCCCGCTCGGAAGAGGGGAAGGCCGCGTCCCGCTTCAATGCCTTGAAATACGGCATCGAGGCTCGCTCCCTCGTCATCCCCGGCGAAGATCCCGCCGCCTTCGAAGCCCTCGCGCAGGATTACCGCGAGCAATTCCACCCCGTTGGCCCTCTGGAAGACTATCTCGTCGAGACTCTCGTCCAGTCCGATTGGAACCGCCGCCGCCTCGCCCGCATCCAGGCGCAGGTCATCGGCGCCTTCCTCGCGGCCCCGGCTGCGCCCGCCGAATCCCCTCTGGCTTTGGTCTTCACCGGCGGCGCCGCTGGCCCCGATATCCTCTATAAACTCCATCGCCAGCTTGCCCATTCCGAGCGCACCTACTTCCGCGCCCTCACTGAGCTGCGGCGCGCCCGGCGCGAGCGCCAGGACGAAGAGCCGTCCCGGCAGGACCCCGGAATTGAGGCGCCGCTGCGCTGCGCGCCCACGCCTCCCGCCGCCGCGCCAGTCGCCGCTCCCCCACGGGCCGCCGCCATTGCCACGGTCCGAATTGGGTTTGTTCCGTCAGTTCCGGCGCCGGCGAATACGTGACTCGAAACACAATAACCGCTCTTATGTTCTCAATACCTTTTAGTCGGTCGGCGCTCTACGAAGGAGAATCAGGGCTTACCAGCGTCAGGCCCTGGGCAGCGGCCCCATCCATTCCAGTTGCTGTTTCACTCGTGGGTGCAGCTTATATTCCTTGCGCACCGCCGCCATGGGCACGCCGCCGCGCAGGTCGATCCGCGACGCGTCGTATTGTCCCAGCCCGGCATCGCAGCAGTACTGGAGGTAGCCGACCCACTCCGGATTCACGCCCATGGCCTCCACGCCGATGCGGTCGGCCGCCACCAGGTCGGTGGATGCGATGGCGATCCGCGAGGCCACGGGCGCGCCTTTCAGGGGACCTTCGCCCTCCATGCCCTCGAAGCCGTCGATCACCGTCGCGCCCCAGTACGGCCGCATGCGGCGCGCCGTAATCGCCAGGTTCATCTGGATCTGCCGGTAGCCCTGGTGGTACCTGGATTTGTCGTGCCACCGCGCCGTCTCCTGGGGGAGGCTGTGAAGCGGCGCCGCCATCACCAGGTTCTTCACGGAAAGCGTGGCCACCACGTTATCGTGGGCTTTCAACAGGGCCGAGCCGAGGATGAACGCGTCGGGGTCGAACAGCCGGGCCGCCAGCCGCACCGGGATCAGGTGCAGGTTCCGGTCCACGATTTCCTGAACGACGTACTTCGCCTCCTCGTTGAAATCGAGGAACCGCACGTTGCGCCGCCGGTACTCGGCGATGACGCGGCCGTAGTGAAAGTTCTCGTAAGCGTCCCGCGTGGCGTCCTTGGAGGAGTCGGCGATCACGATGGGGCCGCGGAAGCGGTCTTCCAGGTAATCGAGAATCCCGCGCAGCGCGTCGGCATGCGTGGAGCCCAACTGGAAGTTCACCGCCACGGTGTTGGGCTTGATCAGCACGTATTTCTTGCGTTTCAGCGCCGGGCGGATCTGGTCGTCAACGGCAACCAGGGCGTTATAGACGTTCTTGCGGCGGTCCTCGCCCTGGACCAGCGAAACCACCGCTCTCTGCCCGTAGGGGATCTGTGAGGCCGCCGGCAGGGCGCCCGCGGCCATGGCGAGGAGAGTGCGCCTGGAAATAACCGGAGTGAATCCCACGTTACACCTGCCTCAAATCCAGTCCTGAAACTGCCCGCCGCGCGTCTGGCGCTGCCGGAACACTTCTTCGTTGAGTTCCACGCTAAGCCCCGGCGCCTCGGGGCGCACGGCATACCCGCCCTTCACCACGGGCGGGTTCTGCGCCAGCGCGAGAACGCCGCCGTCGCGGCCCCCCATGGCCGTTTCGCTCGTCAGAAAATCCATGATCGAGAGGCCCACGTGGATCGAGGCCATGGTGAGGTGGATGCCGCCGACATTGTGCGTCGCCACCGGAATCCGGAAGACCGATGCGATGGCGGCGATCTTCATGAACGCCGTGATGCCCCCGCAAAAGGCGATGTCGGGGTAGATATAGTCCACCGCCTGCTCTTTGAGAAACGGGTAGAAGCCCTGCGGCATCTCGCACTTTTCGCCGGTCAGCAGCGGCACGCGGCATTCGCGCTTCAGCGCCACCCAACTGTCGGAGAACTGCGGGGGCAGGGGATCTTCGAACCACTTGGGCTGGATGCCTTCCACCGCCCGCGCCATGGCCTTGGCGGTCGCCAGGTCGTACTCGTTGTGGCAGTGGACCATGATGTCGTAGTCCAGCCCCAGTTCTTTGCGCACGTTCTCGAAGGAGATCCGCAGCCGGTTCAGGTCCTGCGCCGAGGGCGCCGTGGTGTAGCGGCCCATCGGTATCCCGAATACGCTGTGGGTATTGATCTTCGTGGCCTTGAACCCCAGCGGGTTGGCGCGGAACTGGTCGGCCCAGTCCTTCACCATCTTGGGGTCCATCATGTTGCGCGGTTCGCTGTTGATGAAGACCGGGACCTGCTCGCGGAACGGGCCGCCCAGGAGTTTGTAGACGGGGAGATTCGTCAGCCTGCCGGCCAGGTCCCAGAGCGCCATGTCGATTCCGCTCAGCGCCGGAATGCGGGCCATGTAGGTGTGCATGAGGGTGGACATGCGGTGCCAGTGGTAGCCGATGGCCAGCGGGTCCTGCTTCACCAGCAGGGGCTTGTAGATCTCCATCCAGGCCTTCATCATGGGGAAGGTCACGCCGGATTCGCCGTAGCCGGACACCCCCGCATCCGTCTCCACGCGGATCTGGGTATGGCTCGCGGACGGACGCATTTTGATATCGGTGATCCGCACTTTACCGGCGTCCGCCGCGGTCAGTTTTTCGAGCGGGGCCAGGCAGCCCGCGGCGGGCAGGGCCAACGCGGCGCGAATGAGGCCGCGCCTCGTCACCAGTTTTTCGATCAACGACTCTGGAACCATGGGATTACGTTTACACCAGTTCGGACCGGACCGCAAGGGATGTGGCGTGGGCATTCTTGCCTGCCGTGTCGGCAGTCATGCCGGCCTCCGGCTCCGGGCGCCACGTTCCGCGGAGCGATAAACTGGGAAATCGCACGCGAATGTCAGCTAAGCTTGAAGGCATCTTCACGCCGACTCTGGTCCCCCTGGACGAGCGCGGCCGCATCGATGAGCCGGAGTTGCGCCGGTTCATCTCGTGGCTGATCGAACGCGGCGTCCACGGGGTCTACCCCAACGGTTCCACCGGCGAGTTCACGCGCTTCAACGCGGAAGAGCGCCGCCGGATCGTGCAGATTGTCTGCGATGAAGCCCGCGGGCGCGTGCCGGTCCTCGCCGGGGCCGCGGAAGCCAACGTGAAGGAGACGCTCGACGCGTGCGAGGCGTACGCCGCCATGGGCGCGCGGGCGGCCGCCATTGTATCGCCGTTCTACTTCAGGCTCACGGCGGAATCGGTGTACGCGTATTTCGCCGAGATCGCGGCCCGCTCCCCCATCGACATCACGCTCTACAACATCCCGGCGTTCGCCAGCCCCATCGATGTGCCCACGATACGGCGGCTGGCGGGAGAGTTTCCGCGGGTAACGGGGATCAAGGATTCCACCGGCGACCTGGCATTCATGATGCGGATGATCTCCGCCGTCCGGCCCCTGCGCCCCGATTTTTCCTTCCTCACGGGCTGGGAAGCGGTGCTGGCGCCGATGCTGCTGATCGGCTGCGACGGGGGGACGCACGCCAGCAGCAACGCCGTGCCGGAGGTGACCCGCCGCATCTACGATCTCTGCCGCGCGGGCAACTACGCCGAGGCCATGCAGTGGCAGTATCGGATCCTGGAACTGTTCGACGTGATGATCGGCCCGTTCGAATTCCCGGACGGCTTTCGCGCCGCCGCGGAGTTGCGCGGCTTCCGTTTCGGGCGAAGCCGCCAGCCGCAAACGGGCGCGCAACGTGCAGACCGCGCCGCGCTGGCCAAGGTGCTGCAGTGCATTCTGGCCGATTTCGCGCTGGTTGCGCCGCCGCCCGAGGGCTGCCCGCCGCGCACCGGCCAACCGCCGCAGGATAAGCTCGGCCAGGTGGTCTTCGAAGTGATGCACGAGTTGGAGAAACGGGGGCTGATCTGAGCGGGGCGCTGGCGCTGATCGAGATCGGCGGCTGGTCGCCCGCCATGGTCGTGCTCGACGCCATGGAGAAGACCGCCGGCGTGCAGGTCTTTCAGACCGAGCTGAACGACAGCCCCGGGGTGTGCCTCAAGCTCTATGGTGAATTGGGGGATGTCGAATCCGCGCTGGAGGCCGCCAGGGAAACGGCCCGCGCGATGCAAATCGGAATCGTGGCGCACGCGATCCCGCGGCCGGCCGAACAGTCGGGCGCCGCTTACGAAGCGGCGCCCGATTTCAGCCCGCTCATTGAACAGCCAACCGTGAGGGACCGGGAGAGGAAAATGACGAATCAGGGCCAGGCGCCTTTCGCCGTGGGACTTATTGAGACGCAGGGATTCACCGCTGTATTCGAGGCCATCGACACGGCGCTTAAGACGGCCGCCGTGGAAGTGCTGGCCCGGGAAAAGCTGGGGGGCGGCTACATTACCGTCCTGATCAAGGGCGATGTGGCTGCCGTGCGCGCCGCCATCGAGGCCGGAAAGACCAGGGTGGAGGGACTGGGCCGCCTGATCGCCGCGCACGTAATTCCCAGCCCCAGTGAAGGGGTTCTCTCGCTGCTTCCGAAGCAGGGCGGTTAACGGGGCGGGGCGGGCTCGCGGCCGGCGCGCATTCTTGCGCCATCGCGCGAGACCGCTACCTGCGGCCGCGGCTCGGAACGCGCCGCCCGCTCGATCCATTCACCCTGAAGCCCCTGCAACCGATCAAAGAGGCCCGTCACGGCGCCTGCCTGCCGGCGGTCTGTCGCCGCGGGCCCAAAATGCATGGCTGCGTTGCGGAAGACCAGGCCAGTCAGCTCCTGCATGGCATAGAAGCTTCCCGGGACGTGATAGCCGTTGCATCCCACTGTTCCCGCCCCGAGAAAGAACACCTTCCGCCGGGCAATGCCGGGATCGCGCAGGAGGCGGAGATCGTGGGGCTCGATGTCGCCGACCATGCGGCGGTGATCGCGTTCTGTCAGGCCCAGAAAATCGATCTCGTCGTGGTCGGGCCGGAGGGGCCGCTCTGCGCCGGCATCGTCGATGATCTGGAGGCGGCGGGGATCAAGGCGTTCGGGCCCTCCAAGGCGGCGGCGCGGCTCGAAGGCTCCAAGGGCTTCACCAAGGACCTGTGCGAGGCCAACGCGATCCCGACGGCGGCCTACGAGCGCTTCACCGCCGCCGCGCCGGCCAACGACTACGTGCGGGCGCAAGGTGCGCCGATCGTGGTCAAGGCGGACGGGCTCGCCGCCGGCAAGGGCGTGGTGGTGGCCACCACCGTGGACGAGGCCCTGGCGGCGATCGACGCCATGTTCTCCGGCGAGCTGGGCGCGGCCGGCGCCGAGGTGGTGGTGGAGGAATTCCTCGTCGGCGAGGAGGCCTCCTTCTTCGCTCTGTGTGACGGGACGACCGCCATCCCGCTCGCCTCGGCGCAGGACCACAAGCGCGCCTTCGATGGCGACCGCGGGCCGAACACCGGCGGCATGGGCGCCTATTCGCCGGCGCCGATCATGACCGAGGCGATGAGCGCCCGCGTCATGGACGAGATCGTCATGCCGACGGTGCGCGCCATGGCGGCGATGGGCGCGCCCTACAAGGGCGTGCTTTATGCCGGGTTGATGATCGGCGCGGACGGACCAAAGCTGATCGAATACAATGCCCGCTTCGGCGACCCCGAATGCCAGGTGCTGATGCTGCGCCTGATGTCGGACTTGGTGCCGGCCCTGCTCGCCGCCCGCGACGGCATGCTTCGGAGTTTCGCCCTGCGCTGGTACCCCGAGGTCGCGCTCACCGTGGTGATGGCGGCAAACGGCTATCCCGGTAGCTACGAGAAGGGCACCGTCATCGAGGGTTTGGCCGAGGCGGCCGCCGTCGAAGGCGTGGAGATCTTCCACGCCGGCACCAAGGCCGAAGCCGGCAGGATCCTCGCCAATGGCGGGCGCGTGCTCAATGTTTGCGCCCTCGGGCACAGCGTCGCCGTAGCGCAGGCGCGCGCCTATGCTGCCGTCGACAAAATCCGCTGGGCGGGCGGCTTCTGCCGCCGCGATATCGGGTGGCGCGCGGTGGAGCGGGAAAAATCAATGACTTAGCCTCTTTACGCCGGGGACTATCGGGTATATATATTTCTTTTAATATGATATATACAAGGGCCCCATGGCCGTCCTGATCAAAGACAAAGAGGCCGATCGCCTGATCCGCGAGCTCGCCGACCGCACCGGCGAAACAATTACCGATGCGGTGAAGAAAGCAGTTGCAGACCGTCTCGAGCGGACTCCGATGTCCGCGCGCGAGGTTGCTGCGCGCAAGCGACGCCTTGCCGATTTGGTCGCCGCGGCCGATGCCATGCCGACTCTGGATCATCGGACGGCGGACGAAATACTCGGATACAACGAGCGTGGCGCATTCGACTGATGGTCATCGACACCTCGGCCATCGTTGCGATCCTTTTTGGCGAGTCCGAACGTGAGACGTTTCTTGGTCTCCTCGCCGCCGAACCGCTGCTAGTAATTTCGGTGGTGACGTTTCATGAATCTTCGATCGTGACCGCGCAAAAGAAGCGCAGTCCGGCCGCTGCACAACTCGTCGACAATCTCACCCGCGACCTGGCGATCGAGATGATCCCGCTCGATGTCGATGGTGCAGGTGCCGCTCGCGACGCCTATTTCAGATACGGCCGCGGATGGCATTCGGCCGGACTGAACCTCGCCGATTGCTTTTCCTACAGTCTCGCGAAGTCACGCGATGAACCGCTGTTGTTCAAAGGCAGCGACTTTCTACAGACCGACGTCGTTGCCGCTTGGCGTTCCTGACCATGCCTTCGACCGACCGCCAGGCATTGTTTTCCGGCACCAAGGAGGCGGCGCCGGCGCTGCAACTCGACACCGGGCGGCTCGCGGCCTATCTCGGTGCACAACTGCCGGGATTTGGCGGCCCGCTGCAGGTTCGCCAGTTCAAGGGCGGACAATCCAATCCCACTTATCTCATCGAGGCGCCTGGCGGCCGCTTCGTGCTGCGGCGCAAGCCGCCGGGAAAGCTGCTGCCCTCCGCGCACGCGGTCGACCGCGAATACCACGTGATGCGCGCGCTGTTCGCGCAAGGTTTTCCGGTCGCCGAGCCGCTGCTTTATTGCGCGGATGAAGCGATCGTCGGCACGCCGTTCTATGTCGCCGCTTTCGTCGACGGCCGGGTGTTCTGGGAGCCTTCGATGCCGGGTTCGAACCCGGCCGAGCGCGCGGCCGTTTACGACATGATGAATGCGACGCTCGCCCGCCTGCATTCGTTCGATCCCGCCGCCATCGGGCTTGCCGATTTCGGGCGCGGCGAGAACTAATGCTGCTTATTACAGGCAGCGGAATAGAATATGTATAAATACTTGCCTGATCAATCCTGGATGAACCAGCCTTGTTAGCCGCTACAACATTTACTTTGCCTT
>JAIQFU010000554.1 GCA_020073115.1 Terriglobia bacterium | reverse complement strand
ACCCTCTCCGCCGGCGTTTCGCAGAGTGTTTTCGGCATCCCGAAAGCCGCCAAAGCTGTTCCCCGCGTGCCAACCCGAGGAAACTCCCTCGATTGTGAGGCTTGCCGACAGCCTTCGGCCGCCGATGCGGAATCACTGCCCCGCCTGCCCACCGGACTCTCCCACCTGCCGATTTGTGCTAGCTTAATGATTTCATCAGAACTGGAGGACAAATGGAGGCCCTTGGCCTTATTGA
This sequence comes from Terriglobia bacterium, assembly GCA_020073115.1. Taxonomy (GTDB): domain Bacteria; phylum Acidobacteriota; class Terriglobia; order Bryobacterales; family Bryobacteraceae; genus BOG-224. Next base: position 3,326 of record JAIQFU010000554.1, on the reverse strand, counting down.
GACAAAGGGATTGGTGGGCGCCATCGAAGCGGCGGACGCCATGGTCAAGACCGCCAACGTGGTGCTCACCGGGAAGGAATTCGTCGGCGCCGGGTTGGTTTGCGTTATGGTCCGGGGCGATGTGGGCGCGGTGAAGGCGGCCACGGATGCCGGCGCGGCCGCGGCCCGCAGGGTCGGCGAGCTCGTGGCCGTCCACGTCATCCCCCGCCCGCACGAGGAAGTCGAAAAGGCTCTCCCCACCGGCGGCCTCAAGAAATAACGGCTGATGTTGGAAGATAAAGACCTTCTGTCGATCCAGGAGGCCCGGACCAAGGTCGACAAGGCCTACGCCGCCTGGCTGCAATAACGCGACTACACGCAAGCGCAAGTAGATGCGATCGTGGAGCGGATGGCTGCGGCGGGGCGGGCGAACGCCCGCAAACTGGCCGAGATGGCGGTGGAAGAGACGGGCTACGGGAACGCCAAGGACAAGTACGTCAAGAATCTCCTGGCGGCCGACTGGCTGGCCCGCCGGATGCGAGGCATCAAGACCGTCGGCCTCCTGCGCGAACTACCCGACGAGAAGATGGTGGAGATCGGGGTTCCCATGGGCGTGGTGGCGGCCATTCTGCCGACCACCAATCCCACCTCAACGGCCATCTACAAGATCCTGGTGTCGCTCAAAGCGGGGAATGCGATCGTCATCAGCCCGCATCCGCGCGCGCACCGTTGCACCTGCTACACGGCGGCCCTGCTGAGCCAGGCGGCGGTGGAAGCCGGCGCGCCGGCGGACCTGATTCAGTGCGTGGACAACGCCACCATCGACGCCACCAACGCGCTGATGCGGCACGAGCGCACGGGCGTGATTCTCTCCACAGGTGGTTCGGGAATCGTGAAAGCCGCCTATTCGAGCGGCAAGCCGGCGTTCGGTGTCGGTCCGGGAAACGTACCGGTGTTGCTGGATCCCTCGGCCGATCTGGAAGACGCCGTGGCCAAGGTGGTGACCGGGAAATCCTTCGACTTCGGGACAGTCTGTTCGAGCGAGCAGACGCTGGTGGCGGAAGAAGGCCTGCGCAGCCGTGTCATGGCGGCGCTCAAGGCCAACCACGCGTACATCGCCACCGACGCGCAAAGGGAAGCGCTCGGCAAACTGCTGATGATGCCGAACTGGACGGTGAACCCGCAGTGCGTCGGCCAGTCGCCGCAGAAGATCGCCAAAATGGCGGGGTTCGAAGTTCCGCCGGACACCTCCATCATCTGCGCGGAGATCCAGGGCGTGGGCAAGCAGCATCCCCTTTCGGCGGAGAAGCTCTCGCCGGTGCTGTCGCTGTACTTCGTGAACGGTTTCGACGCGGCGATGGACGCCTGCTTCGCCCTGTTGAAGTTCGGCGGAATGGGCCACACCGCGGTGATCTACGCCAAGGACGACGTGCGCGTCCGCGCATTCGCCATGCGGATGCCGGCCATGCGGATCCTGGTGAACACGCCGGCGCCGCAAGGTTCCACGGGGATTACCACGAATGTCTTCCCGTCGATGACGTTGGGGTGCGGCGCGGCGGCGGGCAATATCACGTCCGACAACGTCGGTCCCCAGCACCTGATCAACATCAAGCGCCTGGCATACGTGGTGCGCAAGCCGGAAGAAGCCTTCGAGATGCCGCTGGACTACAACGCGGCGCCCTCCACGCCGGGCGCGGTGGGGCCGATCGACCGGCAGACGGTGGTAGCGGCGGTCGAGCGGTACCTTGCGGCGCGCGGCATGGCGGTGGGACAGAGCGCTCCTTCGGCGCAGGCAGGGGGCCCGGAGGGCGTCCCGCCCCGCCCCACGGTCAAGGCGGCGGCGGTTTCGAGCATCGCCGCGGAAGTGGTGGAAAAGCTCCTGGCGCGGCGCGGCGGGCCCGAATCGGGCGGTGGGTTCAGTTGACTGGCTGGAGGGGGCGCGGGTACGTCCTGTTCCGTGGAGCAGGCGCCCAGGCCTGCTGCGGCAGGTCCGGAAGCCGGATCCACTCCCAAACCGGTGGATTTCGTATGCGAGGCTGACGTGCGCGCCGCCCTGGGCGAGAACCGCACGATCTGCATCGGTCCGAGGACGATCGTGACGCCCGCTGCGCGCGACCTGGCCGGCGGCGGCGGCGTGCTGGCGCTCGTGAAAGGTTGAGAACGAAGTGGATCTGAATCTGGAAAAGTTGAAACGCCAAGCCTTGGACTATCTGGCGTCTTCCGAGTTTGCGGTCTTCCAGAGCGTGCCGCACAGCCTCGAGGGTCTGCCCCTGATCCTCTGGGACGTCGAGCGGGAACCGGACTACCGGCGGTTTCTGGAGGTGGCGCAAAAGGCCGGCGTCAAGATCGTCCTGTTCGCCGACGCCCGGTTCGAGGCGGCCGACCTGGACGAGTTGGAGGAGCACCTCGAAGAAACCGACCTGGACCGGGACGAGCAACGGGAGTATCAGGCGCGGATCCGCGAGTTGCGCCGCCACGAGGGCGAGACATGCGGCATCGAGATGGCGTTCGATTACAACTCCCGCATCTACGTCTATGAAACGCAGCCCGACTGGTACGACGAGTTCGTGACCCTGGAAGACGAGATCATGGAGCGGATCTCGGAAACCGAGGATGACGACTCGGACGATTCGCTGGGCGGGTATTTCTCCAAGAACTAGACCGGCGCATGACCGCTCCCTACGGCCGCGGCTCTGAACGGTGGGTCCTTCCCACCACCGACTGCCATGCCGTTGAATCCCTCGCGCGCGAACTGAAAATCACGGCGCCGGCGGCGCGCGCGCTGGTTGCGCGCGGCCTCTCCGATCCGGCCCGGGCGCGCGCTTTCCTGAACCCGCGACTGGAGGAGCTCCACGATCCGCTGGGCCTTCGCGACATGGCGCGAGCGGCGGAACGTCTGGAAGCGGCCATCCGGGCGGGGGAGAAGATCCTGGTCTACGGCGACTACGACGTGGATGGGACGACTTCGGTCGCGCTCCTGATGAAGGCCCTGGAAGCGGCGGGCGGCGCTCCTTCATGGCACGTCCCGCATCGCCTGAAGGACGGATACGGCATGCGCGCGGAGCCGGTGGAAGCGGCCGCCGCGCGGGGAGTGAAGCTGATCGTCAGCGTCGATACCGGCATCCGCGCCGCCGAGGTGGTAAGGCGCGCGGCGGAACTGGGGATCGACGTGATCGTCACGGACCACCACCTGCCCGAGTCGGACCTGCCGCCCGCCCTTGCGGTGCTGAATCCCAACCGCCCCGACTGCTCCTACCCCGAAAAGAACCTGTGCGGCGCGGGCGTGGCGTTCAAACTGGCGCAGGCCCTGCTGGCGCGCATGGGTTGGCCGGCGGCCCGGCTGGGTC
>JAIQFU010000553.1 GCA_020073115.1 Terriglobia bacterium | reverse complement strand
CGCCATCATGATGATCGACCGTGCGGCGCCGTTGTTCGGCTCGTGAAATTCGACACTAAGGTCGAAAATTCCGTCGCCATCCGCATCCTGAACCGTGGTGCTGACCGGACCGGACGGCGACTGGCCGAGCCGCAGGCTGGCGGTTTCAACGCGGCTGACGTCGAATGTCGGTCCCCCGCCGAGAATGACATTGAGCAGGGCGCCCGCGCGGCGGATCGCGACTTTGGCCGACAGGTGTCCCCAGACTTGCAGGTTGATCCCGTTCCCCCCGCTATCCAGAAAAGATCGTAATTGTCCCGCCGCATCGAAAACCCGAAGCCTGTGGGCGGCCTCAACTGGCGACGAATAGCTGAACCAGACGCGCGGTGTTTCCGCGTTAAGGGCAAACTGAACGCCCACGCCTCCCGGAACGGACCAGCGCACGTTGCGGAACTCGATTTGCCACAGGCGGAATGTCCTGCGTTGTACCTGGTATTCGGGTGCAGGCTGGCGCCCCTCCTGCGAGAAGGAAACGTCGGGGCTACCCGAAGCGCCGGCAGTCTTAATGGCGACCACGCCGTGGCAGACGCACTCGGCCTGTTCCTTCGTCAGCGGTTGTCCCGCAAGGCCGCCGAAAAGCGTGAGGTTCTGAAATAGAAGTCCGGGCGCGTCGTCCGCCAGGACCCAAGTGCGTAAGGTGTCGATCACCCATACTTCGCCGGCCGCGCCGACGCTGAAATCGTCGCCGACGAACCGCCCGGGCTCGTCAGTCCTCGACGCGCGGAGAGCGACCTCGCGGGGCGGGACGACGCCGCTGGGAGGCAATCCCCGTTCGACGAGGATCATTTGCGCCGGAGTGGCGATGCAGAAACCGGCTACTGCCGCCAACGGCAGTAGCCGGTGAACCCACCGATGGCTCACAGTCCGGTTTCCCGTACGCGAACGATCACGGCAGGAGGTAGCCCTTGTTCGCCATACCGCCATCGAAATTATTATTGATCGCATCGACGACTGAATTCAGAGTCGAGATGGTCATCCCTTTTGGCAACGCGCCACCGCCGAGAACGGCATTGGCAGTAGCCAGCACCTGCATCACTGTCTGCCCGGCCATAGGTCCGGAGGCGACCTTCAGATTCGCCAGTCCGGTCGGCAAGAGTCCTGTGTTCGAGAAATCGACGTTCAACTGCAACGCCAGAACCTGGCCGGCGAATACTCCAGCTCGGCTGGCAGTCGGGTTGGTAGCGTTGGCCGTGAGTTGCCCGGGAGTTGCGCCTTGCGGCAGGAAATTCGTGATCGCCAGCGCGCTCTTGAACGTCAGCTTGTACGCGCCGCCGATCGAAACCGAGGCTCCGGGGTATACCGCGAGGAATTTCGAGGTCAGCAAAGCGCCAACATTTTTGCCCTTGGCTGGCGCCCCCCATCCGCCTTGGGTGTAAGTGGTGAATTGGCCCGTTACGATACCGCCGCTAACGACGATCGTGCAGGGAGAATATCCGTACGCTGCTTTCGTCGAGTCGATGGCATAGACCACGAACGAATAGGTCCCCGAACCTGTCGGCGTTCCGGTAAGAGACCCCCCGGCGGACAGATTCAGGCCGGCGGGCAGGTTGCCGCTGTAAATGCCGTACGAATACGGAGCGGTTCCGCCACTGGCGGTCACGGACGAGGAGTAAACGACTCCGACGGTTGCCGAGCCGGTCGGGCACTTGACCGTAAGTGTCGGCTTGGTGGGTTCAATGGTTATGGAGCAATCCAGGGTCTTAGTCCCCGTGATGCTGCCCGGAACGGCCGTAGCGTCGGCGACCTCTATCGTGAAATTGAAGGTCCCCGCGGTAGTCGGCGTGCCCGTAACGGCTGCGGTGGCCGGATCAAGCGTGAGCCCCGAGGGCAACGAACCGCTTATGATGCTGAACGTGTAGGGCGCCAGCCCTCCGCTGACGGCGAAGGCCGAGCTATAAGCGACCCCCACCTGGCCGGTTCGAGCCGCGCATGTCAGGGTGAGGGGCGCCGGGCCCGCGCTGCACCCGGGTTGCGCCGCGCCGTCGGAGTTGAACCAATCGAGTTGCCCGGCGACGGTGGTCATTTGCTGTCCGACCGTAGAATTTGGATCGAAATTGTACGGAAGCTTGGCGCTGAACTGGTTCAGAAGAGCGTCAGCAGCCCCGATCGATCCGCCGTCCGTCGCCGGATTCGTGCCATTGAGGACGTTGAATTTAGCCGCGATCAACTGATGAGCGAGGTTGATGCTCGCGTCGCCCTGGACGGGCATGCCGAGAAGAGCGGACAATTCCGTCTGGCTGTAGGTGTGGGAGCCCAGCAAAAGTGAGTTCGTGGACCACGGGTGGTTCTTCCAGTAGCCCCAGGTCAGCCCGCACATATTCGGGGGCGGCGTTACCGTGACGGAGCAGTTGACCGTCCCGGTGTGGCCGCCGCCATCGGTTACGGTCACGGTGTAGTTGAAAATCCCGCTCACCGTTGGAGTCCCGGAGATCGTGCCGGAAGAGGATATAGTGAGGCCGGCGGGAAGGCCGGTGGCGGAGAAGGTATAGCCCGTCCCCGTGCCGCCGGTGGCCGTCATAGTCACCGGGGTGATCGCCACGCTCTGTACCGCATTGATCACCACGCAGGTCGCCGTCGGCGGCGGGTTCACCGTCACCGAGCAGCTAACCGTGCCCGTGTGCCCGTCCTTGTCCGTAACGGTCACCGTGTAGTTGAAGGTCCCGCTCACGGTTGGCGTGCCCGAGAGCGTGCCGCCGGAGGACATGCTCAAGCCGTTCGGCAGACCGATCGCCGAGTAGGTGTATCCCCCCGTGCCGCCGGTGGCCGTCATGGTCACCGGGGTGATCGCCACGCCCTGAATGGCGTCGATGGTCACGCAGTTGGCCGCGATCGAACCGAAGTAATACCCAAAGTCAATAGTGTTGTTGGTCTCATCAATCCCCAGCGTCAGGGTCGCGGGGCTGCCGTTGCTGTCATTCGCCGCAGTGCTTCCTGAGGCATTCGTAAGAGCCGCCGCCGACCCGGCCGGTGGAACAACTTCGACGCTATAGTCTCCTGCGCAACGGCCGGTGAACTGATACAGGCCGTTGGCATCGGTCGTCGTCGATAAAAGAAGCACATGGTTTGAATCGTAGAGATTGAGGGTGATGCCAGAGATGCCAGTTTCGCCGGAGTCCTGGATTCCGTTGTGATTCAGGTCATTCCAGACGAAATCGCCGATCACGCCGGCGCAAGGTGAAACGTAGCCGAAATCAATGGTCTCGTCGGTGCTGACATTCGAAGCGAGCGTAACGGTCGCCGGACTGCCATTGCTGTCATTGGCGGTCGTCGCACTTGGCGCATTGCCCGTGGTGGCGCTGTAGCCGGAGGGTGTGGTGTCAACCACAACCTGGTAAGTCCCAGCTGCCAGACCCGTGAATTGGTAGTACCCATCATGGCCACCGAAAGTGACGGTAGTTGTCCTTCCAACAAGAGTGTTAATAGAATCGTAAAGGCGAACCGTAACGTTGTTGATTCCCGGCTCCCCAGCATCCTGGATGCCGTTGCGGTTCAGGTCATGCCAGACAAAGTCTCCGATAGCGCCTT
>JAIQFU010000552.1 GCA_020073115.1 Terriglobia bacterium | reverse complement strand
CGTCCAGCCGGCTCTGGAAGCTGGTTTGCCGCGGGTGAAGGCCCGGAAAATCCGCCAGTCCCTTCGGATAGCGCACGGCGGCGGGGTGGATCGCCCGTTCCGAGGCGGTCCAGCCGATGCCGAAGAGGGCCGCGGTAAGCACGGCCACGGCCAGGGATGCTACCCACAGGCGGCGCGATTTCATGAGCGTCTGCCGACCGGCAGATTATAGCCACCGGCGCCGCGCCGCGCACGTGGCATAATGCGCTTCGATGAGGATGTGGATGGTTCCGGCCGCCGGGATGTGCCGCCAGCACCTGCTGGGAGAGCACGTGGAGCTTCACATGATCGCCGCGTGCATGCGGCGCAAGATGAAACTTGACGGCTACTTCGCGAAGAACTGCATCGAGCCGCTTTCGATCAAGCGTCGCCACGACGCCATAGCGGCCGAAATGCGGCGCCGGGGGTACCGGCACCGCACGCCGTTACGGCAGCCGGGCGTGGCGTACCTCCGCGAACTGGCAGGCGTGCGGGTCCGCGCCAAAGCGTCACTCGCGGACCTGATGGAACGGTGCCCGCAGTGCCGCGCGGGACTCCTGTAGGGGCCGGGCATGTCCGGCCCGCCCGCATCCCTACTGCCTGTCGCCGATCGTGTAACCGACCCAGACCATCTCCTGGAAAACCGAATTGCGGCCAAACTGCTCGGTGAAGTTGGGGACATAGCGGATATCGATTTGCGGGCGGACGAACACCTTATCGGTGACGTAAATCTGCACGCCCACGCCGCCGTGCACCTGGAAGTGATTGGCGCTGGAAGCGTACTGGCTGAAGTTCGAACTCCCCAGCGGCGAGCCGCTGGCCACGTAGTTCGTGTAGAAGCGTGTGTTCGCTCCGCCGAAGCCGCCAACCAACTGGAGGGTGGCCTTCTTGGTATTCACCGGCTGGTAGATGCCGTTGAAATCGTAGAACGTGACCCGCGACTGAATGGTGGTGGGACCAAAGCCAACCGCCGCATTGCCCGGAATCTGCGCATAGGTCGGTTTTCCCGGCTGCAAGGTGGCGTCCATCCCGAACCCGGCGTGCTTCCATAGCATCAGGTTGGCTCCGACCCCCAGGAAGAAACTGCTGAGCTTGCTCGTGGTGGAGCAACCCGGGCCGGGGGTACACGACCCGAAGGTCAATTGGTCAATGCCGGTCGTGGAAGCCTTGTTCTGCGCCGCGCCGAAGCCGATGTTGAAATCGATCAGACTCTGTGCGTTAGCGAACTGGAAGCAGCAAAGCAGCAGGACTGGCAGGGAAAGGAATCGGAAAACTCGTTTCACGTCAGAAATCTCCTCATCTTCAAGAATGCTTATCAATGCGGGTCCGATCTTCAATTATCGCTTATCGCCCGCGCTAACGATTCATCAGACTCCGGCAATGCTCAGCAATTCCGACGCTTTAGCAGGCTGCGAGGTTTCAGATTATGGCCGTTCTAACGCTTTTGGCAGGCGGGGCAGTAATGGGACGATCTTTGCGCGACCAGAATGCGGCGGATCGGCTTCCCGCAATGCAAGCAGGGCTCGCCGGTACGCTGGTACACCCGATGGCTGAACTGAAAGAAGCCTTTTCGGCCCTGGCCGTCCACATAATCGGAGACGGAGGACCCTCCGGCGGCGATAGCCTCGGTCAGGACGGCGGTTATGGCGTCGTACAGCCGGAGCGCGCGGCCGCGGCGCAAGCGCGAGGCCAGGGCCAAGGGGTGAACGCCAGCGCGAAACAGCGCCTCGTCGGCGTAGATGTTTCCCAGGCCGCGCAAAAAACGCTGGTTCAGAAGCAGGGCCTTGATTCGGGCTTTGCGCTTTTTGAGTGCGGCGGCGAAGTCCTCGAATGAGATTTCCAGGGGTTCGGGGCCGAGGCGGCGGACGCGTTCCGGGACCTCGTCGCTGTAGAGAATGCAGCCGAATTGGCGGCTGTCGTCGTAAAGCAAGGCGCCGCGGTCGAGCGTCAGGATGGCATGCGTGTGCTTGCCGGGAGTCCCGCCGAGCAGCAGCCGGCCGGTCATGCCGAGATGGATGACGAGATAGCCGCCGCGATCGAGCGAGATCAGGATGAACTTGCCGCGCCTCTCCACCCGGGCGATGCTGCTGCCGCCGAGGCGCGCGCTCAGAACATCCGGATCGCCGCCACGGAGGACGCGCGGGCAGCGAAATTCCGCGGCCAAAATGTGGCGGCCGACGAGCGGCGCAATCGACCGAACCACGGTTTCGACTTCAGGGAGTTCCGGCATCTGAATTCAGTTTAGTTCCCATCGCCAGGTCCAATCCCAGCGCCTTTCAGGCGGTTGTCACTTTCAGGAAGGCGTCTCGCGTGGAGCAGTGGTTTCCCTGGTCTGCGACAATGGCCGCTGGTCCGGAAGCACCGATGGCGCCGGGGGTTGGGCGCCGGGCAGCCTGAAGGCCGCGCCGGCACGCGGAAGCGTGCGCGCCATGAAACCGCACCGCCTCTCACACGTCTCGAACGGCATGCAGAGGAAGTTCATTTTCGCCCTGGCCGCCATGCTGCTCGCCTCCTGTGCGCCGCTCAAGATCGGGCGCATCTCGGCCGACCCCTCACGGTTTCAGAATCGGACGGTGCGCGTTTCGGGGACCGTTGTGAATTCCATCGGTGTGATGGGCAGAGGCGGCTACCAGATTCAAGACGACACAGGTAAGATTTACGTTCTGTCCACCACCGGCGTACCTTCAAAAGGGGTGCGCGTCACGGTCACCGGGACGGTCGTGCCCGGGGCGCAGGTACTCGGGATGACCGTGGGCACGGCGATCCGTGAGCGGCATCACAACGTCAAGGACTGACGGGCGGCCGCGCCGGCTTTACGGCGCAAGGGACGCGAGGGCGCCGGCCGCGGGCGCGGACAGCGCCCGATGCCCGTGTAATCGAAGCCGGCGGCAATCGCCTCTTCGGGCAGGAACAGGTTGCGGCCGTCCACGAGGATCGGGGTGGCCATGGCCCCCGCCAACTCCCCGAGGTCGAGAGACCGGAACTGCCGCCACTCGGTCACCACCACCAGGGCATCGGCGCCGCCGGCCAATTCCAGCGGCGACTCGCAGTAGCGGATGCGCAGGTCGGGCCGCTGCTCGCGGCAATTCGGGATGGCGATGGGGTCGTAGGCTTTGACGCGCGCGTCCATTTGCAGGAGGCGCTCGGCGATGTGCAGCGCGGGGGCGTCGCGCATATCGTCGGTGTCGGGTTTGAAGGCGAGCCCCAGGAGCCCGATGGTGCGGCCCTTCAGAATGTAGAGCTTCTCCTGGTGTGCAGCAGCGCATGCACGTCCTTGCCGAAGCAACTGCCGCCCCAACCCACGCCGGGGTTGAGGAAGCGCGACCCGATGCGGGAATCCAGGCCGATGCCGGCCACCACCTCGGTGGCTTCGGCGCCCACGCGCTCGCAGATGTTGGCGATCTCGTTGGCGAACCCGATTTTCATGGCGAGAAACGCGTTGGCGGCGTATTTGATCATTTCCGCGCTGGTCAGCGTGGTGGTCAGGAGTTTGACCTCGCGCAATGCGGCGGGGCGGGGCACGCCGGGAGGGGGAGCGAAGCGCTGGGCCACCAGCGGCCGGTACAGTTCGCGCATGGCCTCGAGTGTTTTTTCATCGGCCGCGCCCACCACGATGCGGTCGGGGTAGAGCGAATCGGCGACGGCGCAACCTTCCCGCAGGAACTCCGGATTGCTGGCGACCCCGAAGCGGATTTCGCGGCGTCCGGACAGCCGGCCTTCGCCCATACCCTCTCGCACCAGGGTCTCGACGAGGTTGCCGCAGCCTACGGGAACGGTCGATTTGTTCACCACCACGCGAAACCGGGATCCGTCCAGGGCGGCGCCGATGCTGCGGGCGGCCGCCTCCAGGTACGCCAGGTTGGCCTCGCCGCTCGGCAGGGGCGGAGTTCCCACGGCGATGAAGATGACATCGCTCTCGGCCGCCGCAGCGGCCAGTTCGGTGGTGAAGTCGATTCCGCCGCGCCGCGCCGCCAACTGCAACATCTCGATCAGGTGCGGCTCGTAGATGGGGGATTCGCCACGCTGCAGCTTCGCGATTTTGGATCCGTCGGTATCGACGCACGTGACGCGGTGCCCCAGATAAGAAAGGCAGGCGCCCGTGACCGTTCCGACGTATCCCGTTCCGATGACGGTGACTCGCATGGTAAGTACCCTGCAACCTAAGTTCCTTTGAGTATAAGGATTCGCGCACAACATCCGTCTGTTAGACCGCGTACGGCTCCAGGCTTTCGTGCGTTTGCGGGCAGAAGTGCCCGGCCAACAGCTACAGGTGTTACACTCCGCCTAAAGGAATTTTCCGGGATGAACACGCCCCGCCTCGTAGTGGGTCTCCTGCTCTCAACGTGCGCCGGCTGGTCCGGCCAGTATATCGTCACCACTCTGGCGGGCGGCGCTCCCCCGCTCACGCCCACAGCGGCATCCCGGGCCAGCATCGGCGACCCGCCACGCGTGGCGGCGGATTCCGCCGGTAATATCTATTTCGGCAGCCTGCACTCGGTGTTTCGCGTCGATACCGGCGGGACGCTCACGCTGATTGCGGGGACGGGGCGCGTGGGCAACAGCGGCGACGGAGGGTTGGCCGCCCGGGCCCAACTGGCGTATCCGGATGGCATCGCGGTGGATTCGGCCGGGGACATCTACGTTTCCGACCGCGAGGCGAACGTAATCCGGAAGATCAGTGGCGGCGTGATTACCGCCGTGGCGGGCGTGCAGTTGAACGGCCCCACCGGCATTGCCGTGGATGCCGCCGGCAATCTGTACATCGCGGACACGTTGAACAACTGCGTGCGCAAGGTTTCTCCCGCCGGGAGCGCAGCCGTGGTGGCCGGTTCGGGAGCGGCCGGATACGCGGGCGACGGGGGGCCGGCCGCAACCGCGCTGCTCAACCAGCCGGAGGGCGTGGCGGTGGATGCGGGCGGCTACGTCTACATCGCCGATACTTTCAACAACCGCATCCGAAAGGTTTCGCCCGACGGGATTATCTCCACCGTGGCCGGGGCCGGGATATCCGGTTTCAACGGCGATGGGCAAGCCGCATCCGAAGCGCTGTTGGCTCTTCCCACGGACGTCGCCGTGGACGGTTCGGGAAACCTCTTCGTCGCGGATTTCGGCAACAGCCGGATCCGGCGGATCGCGGCCGGCTTAATCGAGACGGCGGCCGGCGCGGCGGCGGGAGAGCCGTTCTACGAGGGCGGAAGCGCGCGCAGCCTGCGGCTCAACGGCCCCACCGGGATTGCGCTCGATCCCGCGGGGAATCTGTACATCGCCGAAGGGTCGATCGGCTCGGGCTCAGGCCTGGCGCGCGGCGATTTCCGCCTCTGGAGGGTCTCGCCGTAGAGCGTCATTTCCTCCGCGGCGGGGGATGGCATTCCCAGCTATTCGGGCGATGGCGGTCCGGCGGGAACCGCGCAACTGAACACGCCCGCGGGGATTGCCATGGACGGCGCGGGGAACCTGTACGTCGCCGATTCGCTGAACCACAAGGTGCGCAAGATTTCACCGAACGGCATCATCGCCACCGCCGTGGGCGCCGGAGCCTCCGGATTCGGCGGGGATACCGGGCCGCCGCCGCTCGCGCTGCTCCACGCGCCCCGGGGCGTAGCGCTCGATCCCGCGTCCCACCTGTACATCGCCGACAGCATGAACGCGCGCGTCCGCAGGGTGGATCCGGGCGGCGCCATCGTCACCTGGGCCGGCAACGGCAACTTCAGTTACTACGGCGACGGAGGACCGGCCAGGAGCGGATCGGTGAACCGACCCGGAGGCGTGGCGGCGGACGGCAATGGCAACGTGTTCGTGGCGGACACGTGGAACAGCGTGGTACGGAAGATTGCCGCCGATGGCACGATCTCGACCATGGCGGGGACCGGCGGCCAAGGCTATGCCGGCGACGGCGGTCCCGCGGCGAAGGCCTTGCTGAACCATCCGGAAGCCGTGGCGGTGGACGCCTCCGGCAACCTGTTCATCGCGGACACGGGGAACCATCGCTTGCGCAAAGTGGACGCAACGGGCGTGATCACCACCCTCGCCGGGGAATCGTCCCTGAATAGCCCGGCGGGAGTGGCGGTGGATCCGGCCGGCACGATCTATGTCGCCGATACCGGGCATAACCGGGTGGTCGCCGTGGGAGCGGATGGCGCGGTCTCGACCATCGCCGGGAGCGGGCAACCCGGCTATAGCGGCGACGGCGGGCCGGCTGTGAGCGCGGCGCTGAACCGTCCGTGGGGGATCGCCCTGGATGCGTCGGGAAACATCTACATCTCCGAAGCGGGGAACAATGCCATCCGCGTTTTGCAGCCTGCCGGAACGGCGCCCCGGGTATCGGCGGTGGTTAACGGGGCCAGCAACCAGCCCGGCGCCATCGCGCCCGGAGAGATCCTGGTAATCTACGGATCCGGGATTGGCCCCGCGACGCTGTCCCAATCGCAATTCGACGCCGGGGGGCGCGTGGGCCCCGAGTTGAGCGGCTCCAGCGTCCTCTTCAACGGGATACCGGCCCCGGTGATCTACGCTTCCTTCACGCAAGTCGGCGTGGTTGCGCCCTACGGGATCACGGGAGACAGCGTGGCGGTGGCGGCGCGATTCGGCGGCGCTTCGGCTCCGGCCGTGGCCCTGCCGCTGGCCGCCGCCGTTCCGGCGATCTTCACGCAGGATTCTTCCGGCCGGGGACAGGCCGCGGCCGTGAACCAGGACTACTCCATCAACGGGCCGGCGCGCCCGGCGGCGCCGGGGAGCTACATCACGCTCTACGCCACGGGCGAAGGACAGACGTCGCCCCCGGGGGTTGACGGGAAAATGGCCCCTGCCCAGCCTCCCAAGCCCGTGTTGCAGGTGACGGCGAC
>JAIQFU010000551.1 GCA_020073115.1 Terriglobia bacterium | reverse complement strand
AAGGACGCCAGGGTTGAAATCGCCGGCACCTACGGGTAGTGTGCGAGAGGTTCAGCAAAAAGGCGGATCATGGTAGGTGGTTTGGTGGAAGACCCAAAACCACTAAACAAAGGAAGCACCATGACCCGCCAGAAGCCCCCCAGCACCGCTTCGATCTGCTCCTTGGCCGCGTTGTGGACGGACCTGGCGATTCCCACCGTAGCCCGCAACATCTCCGGTGTTGCCCCCAGGTGACGGGCTTCAGCAAGGTGCAAGACCACGTCCGGGACGGATTGAACGCAGATGGCCGACGCCACCGATATCAGTTCCGCCAATAGCTGTTTGTTAGCCCGAAAGGCAGCATCGAGTTCCGGCCGGGCGCCCTGACAGCGCTCGCTCCAGCGGTCGATGCCGCGGGTGGCTGCCTGCCGCACGGCGAGGGCCGCCTCCACGGCAAACTGGATGCCTTTGTCACAGGCGCCGGACTCGCGCGCGGCTTTGACCTGAAATTCCGTGCAGGGCTGGCACCCGGCGGCCACGGAGGCCCCGAGCGCGATCAATACCTTGATCTTGGGATCGATTACTGGTTCGCTTGACACCTTTTGACTCCTGCCGTGAAGACGGAAAGTGGCCCGAAAAGGATACACAGGTCCGAAGAAGTGTATCGATTCCGGTGTGATTCGCGTCTTCACGGGCGAGGTAGCAACCATGCGGAATGACAGGTTCTCCGAACTTCTGGTTTATTCGTTTGCCAGCCTGACCGTACTCACCGGCGTGGGTTCTTTCGTCGTCTTCGGCAGGTTCCTCGGCGGTATGGGCCTGGGCATCTTCCAGTTCGGGTTGAGCCCGTTGGCGGCGGCATTTTTCGATGCGGCGCTCTGCCTGATCTTCTTCACCCAGCACAGCGGGATGGTGCGCCGTTCGTTTCGCAAGTGGTCCGAGCGGTGGCTCCCGAGTTGGCTGAGCCGGGCGTTGTACACATTCGCGTCGGCCTTCGCGTTGGCGCTGCTGTGCGTGTTGTGGCAACCGGTGGACGCGACGCCGTTGATATTGGACGGTCCTCTGAACCTGCTCCTCCGCGGCGCTTCTCTATTGGCGCTCCTCAGCTTCGTATGGGCGTTCATCTCGATCGAGGGGTTTGACGCGTTCGGTACCGGCGATGTGCTGGCGCGCCTCCGTCACCGCAGCCGCCCTCCGATTCCGCTCGCCGTGAATGGTCCCTACCGATGGGTTCGTCATCCGTTCTATTTCCTGGTCGTGGTGATGCTCTGGGCCTCGCCGCTGATCTCTGGCGACCGGTTGCTCTTGAACGTTTTGTTCACCATCTGGATCGTTCTCGGCGCACGCTGGGAGGAGCGGGATTTGATCGTCCAGTACGGTGCGGCATACCGGCGCTACCAGGCAGAGGTTCCGATGCTAATGCCGTGGCGGCTTCCCGCTGCACGGCCCACCGTCGTTGTCCATTGACGATTTCAGGGTACGTCCACGAGGAAGGCCAGGAAGGACGGCGTGCACACTGGCGTGTACTGCCCCGTGTGAGTGAGGGCGCCCGTCTTCTCGTTCACGCGGAATGACACAATCGCATCCGCGCGTTGGTTGCAGCAGTACACGAAACGCCCGGAAGGATCGAAGGTGAAGAAGCGTGGATAGTCGCCGCGCGTGGCCTCTTCCCCCACGAATCGCAGTGTCCCGCCGGCTGCAATGGAAAACCACGCAATGGTGTCGTGCAGCCTGTTGGCGGCATAGACGAAACGCGCATCCGGAGAGATTGCGAGCTCGGAAGTGTAGTTGGTTCCGGCAAAGCCCGGTGGCAGCGAAGAGATCGTCTGTTTCGCCCTCAAACGTCCGGTAGCGCCATCGTAGTCGAACGTCGCCAGTGTAGATCCTTCCTCCTGGAGCGAGTAGAGCAACCGGCCGTTCGGATGAAAGGCGAAGTGCCGCGGACCGTCGCCCGGCGCCACCGCCGCCGAGGGCGGATCGTTAGGCGTCAGTTTCCCCGCCACGGCATCGAATTTCCAGACCAGGATCCGGTCGAGCCCGAGATCTGCGGCCAGCACGAAACGGCCCGAGGGATCGGGCCGGATCATGTGCGAGTGCGTGCGGTCGTGGCCGCTCCAGGCGAAACTGCCCGGCGGCGCGCTGGTGGCGGTACGAGGGCCGAGCACGCCGTCGTGGCGCTTGACATCGCTGGCCGCGCCGGGCTCGCCGTCGGCGCCGATCGGAAACACTGCCGAGGTCCCGCCATGGTAGTTCGCCACGAACAACCACTTGCCGGACTGGTGCAGGCTGAGGTGGCACGGGCCGGCGCCCTCCGACGCTACCGTGTTCATCAGCTTCAGCCGCCCGCCGGGACGCTCGATTTCGTACGCTCTTACCGACCCGCTGGAGGCGCCCTCGTACGTTGAGGTCTCGTTCGCCGAATAGAGACGCGTCCCGGAGGCGTTCAGCGCCAGGCAGGACGGGTTCGCCGCGTTGGGAAATAGCGCGCGCTCCCCAAGCACGCCGGTAACCGGGTTCATCTCGAACAGATAAATGCCTTTGCCCCGGCCCGGGGCGCCCTCGGCTCCTACCGGTGCGCTGTACGTGCCGGCGTACGCGAGAATCGGCCCGCGCTCGGCGGCGGCGGAAGTTGCCGCTGCTGCTGCCGCGCTCATAAGAAATTGACGGCGCGAATTCCGCCCTGGCATTCTGATGTTCTCCTCCCCTGATTCTGGCAGGTTGCGCGCCCTTCCGGATGAGCTGTGCTCCATCTCGCACCGGGGTTGATCGGGATTCTCCTTCCCCCTTCCGCTGGGCTGCAAAGTGGGGACTGGCTCGAATTTCGCCGCCTTTGCGAAACTTCGTGCCTGTACCCGGTTTGCCCTTTCACGGCGATTGCCACCGCTTGGCTCGACTTCCCACCCCTAATCCGGCGCCGGGGTCAAACGGCGGATTCTCCTTCCCCCTTCCGTTGGGAGGAATCCACCAGATAAATGCACCCAATCCCCACTCCGTACGCCAGCAGATCCAGGAAGCTGAACTCCACGCCCATCAGTCGGGCGCAGATCCGCGTCGCCAGGTGCTCACTCCGAAGCATGTGGGCCGGAATCATTGTCAGTTGAAACAACTCGATCGCGGTCATTACAGCCATCGCGCACACGGCCGACGCTGCAGCCCTCGATAAAAGGCGCAAAATCCCATAGACCATCGTCGCGTACAAGGCGTCGCCCAGGTACTTGTCAAAGACCGCTAATCCCGTGTGAACGACTCTGGAGAGGATGCCCGTCGCGATGATGCCGACGATAGAGAACACCCAGGGCAAGCGCGACCTCCATCGGACGGCCATCCCTTCATAGTACGAGTCCATCGATCCGCGGCGCTGATTCCCTGACCCCCGCGTGGATTAAAGTGGAGGGTCGCCAACTTGCAGCGGACATCCGGACATCCGAAAACCGGTGAAGAGACTTTTTTCAGTAACCCCCCCATTACTTTTTTTTCCCCGCTTTCTCAATGCGTTGCGCGCCGCGCCCCTAATTTCCCCCCGGCTCGCCCGCTACTCTGTTATCGCTATGGCAACCCCAGCTCAAATCGCCGCCAACCGCCTGAACGCGCAAAGGTCCACCGGCCCCCGCTCGGAAG
>JAIQFU010000550.1 GCA_020073115.1 Terriglobia bacterium | reverse complement strand
TCGAGGCCGCGGCCCAGGCCGCCTACCGGACTGCCGGGGCGTCCGGCAAACTCCGCGTGCTGATGGGGCCGGGACCGCATGCGCCCACCGCGGCGGCCTTCTGTGTCTCAACGGCGGGGCAGGCGGTTCCGCCTGCCTCGGCGGCTTACAGGCGCTTTCCTTCCCGTCCAACCCTCACTTGCTTCCGTCCCTTCCTTTGCACTCCCGCCTCGCATTCTAATCCGTTTAGTTAACCGATTTGGAGGAACTAATTCGAGCTAGGCATTCCGGGGAATTGACTTGCCGGCGCGATTCGGGGTAATTAGTTCGTGGGAAGTAAAACGAGTAAGCGGCGCGCGTAGGCGGTTCCGAGTAAGTGAGTCGAGTAAGCGAATCGAGTAAGCGAGCCGAGTAAGCGAGCCGAGTAAGCGGTTCGGGTAGTGAGTCCGGGTAAGCGGTTCGCGTAAGTAATTCGGAGAACTGACGCTCCGGGTTGTTGCGCGATGGAGGTCGATTGGATGCGGCGCATTGATGCGACGCCAATCCGCGCGGAAGCGCCCTTCCAGGCCGCGTTTGGAGGGCTGCCTGAGAAGCGGCGGCGGCCGGGCTTGCGGATGCCTCGATGCGTACCGGCAGCGGCGGCCTGTTCTTTACTCAATCGCCTGGCACGCAGTCCCCGGAGGGAACACGAATGTATGCGCGAAACGTAATCCTGGCGGCGCTCGTTCTTGCAGGCGTCGCCTTTGCTCAAAACCCAATCGGGACAGACCCGCCCTTCCAGGTGGGGTACGTCGCTAACATGTCGGCGGGGGGGACGTCGGTCTATCTCAGCAACAGCGGCGCGAACGGCGCTCCCCTGCTGGGACCCGACTTTGGCGCGGCAGCGGGCAACATCTGCATCAACCTGTACACGATGGCGCCGGATGAGCAGTTGACATCCTGCTGTTCCTGCCTGCTCACTCCCAACAAGCTGGTCGCGCTGGGTAAGAGCGATCTCTTCGTCAATGCTCCGCCGCAGTTCGTAACCGAATCGGCTGTGATCAAGTTGGTCGCGACGCTGGCCGGCGCCGGCGGCGGCGGCACGAAGTGCGACCACAGCGCGGCAGCCGTGATCAGGAACGCCCGGGTCCCCGGCGCACTCGCCTGGAGCACTACGGTGCATCAACTGCCGGGCGGACGCTGCGCCACCATTCTGGCCAGGCCGGACGCGGTAGACATCTGCCCGAGTTGCGGCTCCCTCCCTTGCACGCTGAACGTCTCCTGCCCGCCGAACTTCAGCCTGGTCACAGCGTGGCCCCACACGGAGCAGATCCCGGTAACCGGAAACACGCCGCCATTTTACTGCGACGTGTCAGGGCTGCCGTCCGGCTTTACGAGCGACCGCAACGCTTGTACGATCACCGGCGACGGCACAACACAACCAGGCGCCTACCCATACACCATTAAGGTTACAGATTCATCATCGCCGGCTTGTTCCAAGACGATCAACTGCGAGATCGTCATTCCGCCGCCGCCGGTCCTTCCTCTAGTGTACACATGCCCGGCGCCTTTCTGCGTGGCTCCAGGTCAATCTGTCTCGGTCCCAGTCGCCGTGCAAGGTGGAACGCCACCGTATTATAACTACTCGGCGCTTAGGCCGTTCACGGTAGATCCGGGTCTGCCGCCCGACTTGCAGATTGGACTAGCGACGCCTACCAGCGGATTGATTTCGGGAACCGTCAACTTGCACGCTTCACCGGGAACATACGATTACTGGATACAGGTATTCGATTCCTCAACGCCACCGCAGGTCAGTCTCCAAAGCGGGATCTGCACGCTGATGGTGTCGCCGGTGCCGCAGGTCGGCTGCCCAGTGCTGACAGCACGCGGGGGACGGAGTTACCCAGTTGAGGGGGAAGCGATCGACCCGGCGCCGGTTCCGGTCTGGGGCGGCACGCCGCCATATACCGTCACGCAACCGGTCCCGTCGTGGGGCTTGACAATTAACCCCAACGTCTGTGATGGAAGCGACCTGAAGTGCATCATCCGTGGAACGCTCACCACTAACGGAGGGTGTAAGGACAGCCCAACCGGAAGATATACCATCACTTACCAGTTGTCGGTCTCAGATAATTCGCCTGGGACCAACAATCCCTTATGCCCGCGGCCCCAACCGATCACCTGTTCGTCGCCGGTTATATGCGATCCGTAGACCACATCACCGGCGTGAATTGTTCGCCGCAGGCCGCGGAAAGCGAGCGGCCGTGAAGTTGTAGCACTGTATCGGAAGCGAGCCGGCGAGACAACGCGTGTGCGCGCGGCCCTCCCCGCCGGATCGCTTCCGATATAGAAACCAAAACCGTCCGCGGGTGGGAGAGGCGTCTTCGCCTGTCCCACCTCGCACTCCTCCGGTCTCGCCCCCCAAAAATCAATCAGTGACGGCGCACTACAGCCGATTCATCGCCGGGGTTTCCCCGTAGCCCGGCGCTGTGATCACCTTAACAGTCCCCGTCCGAGACTTGCCGCCGGCGATAGAAAAGAGGACTATAGGGAGGCAATTACCTTACAATGTGCCGGTTCGGCAGGAGACCCAGATGGCGGCGCGGGAGAACACGGCCGAGAACCTTTCCCACCGGTTTCCCACGACTTCGTGGACGGTGATTTCCGCGGCGGGCGGCGACTCCGACGGTTCCGCGGAGGCGTTGAGCAAGCTCTGTGCGGCCTATTGGCTTCCGGTTTACAGCTACATACGCAGGAAAGGCCATTCCCGGGAGCAGGCCGAAGACCTGACCCAGGCCTTTTTCGCGCGCATTCTGGAAAGACGCGCCTTGGCCGCCGCCAAGCGGGAACGCGGCAAGTTTCGCTCCTTTTTGCTGGCATCCGTAACGAATTTTCTGGCAAACGACTGGGATCGGTCGCAGGCGCAGAAGCGCGGCGCGGGCATACCCGCGCTATCCGTCGACTTCGAAGCCGGGGAAGCCCGCTACAACTACGAACCTTTCCACCAACTCACCCCGGAAGCGCTCTTCGAGCGGCAGTGGGCCGTCGCGCTGCTCGATCGCGTGTTGGCGCGCCTCGCCGAAGAGCACCGCGGAAAGGGGCAAGGCGCGCATTTCGAGCGGATGCAGAACTTCCTTGCGGGAGACCAGGAGCGTGGCTCCTATGAGTTGTTGGCCATCGATCTGAGCTTGACGAATGCGGCGGCGAGGACGGCGGTTCACCGGCTCCCCAAGCGGTACGCCGAGTTGGTCCGCGAGGAAGTCGCCGCTATTGTGGGCGGTCCGGAGGAGGTAGAAAGCGAGATTCGCTTTCTGCTGGCGGCCCTGGAACGTGCGTAACATTCACCGCCAGTTTCTTTAGAAGGCTGCGGAAACGCGCAAAAGACGACTTGCCACAGATTTGTCGGCATCCCGTTTAGAAAGCGAGGAGGATCAGCCGTGTCGTTTTTGTGATGGTGGCGGCAGTGAGCCTCCTGCATATCGTGTGCTGGCTACCGGTCCGGGCCGGCGTCTGGTCGCTGTTCACGACGCCAAAACCCCTCTGTAACTTTCTGCGGCTTTTGCTTTACTCCCGTGGAGAGGCTACAAATCATGATTCACAAGTGGATGGCGGGGCGCTGCTTGGTGGTCGTGGCGATCGTCGCCATCTCAGCAGGCTGCTCGATCAAGAAGATCGCCGTGAACAAGTTGGGCAATGCCCTGGCCTCCAGCGGATCCACTTTCGAGGAGGACGAGGATCCCGACCTGGTAGCAGCGGCGATTCCCTTCGGCCTGAAGCTGTACGAGAGTCTGCTTGCCGAATCGCCGAGACATGACGGGCTGCTGCTGGCGGCCTGCAGCGGCTTCACCGAGTACTCTTACGCGTTCGTGGATGCGCGGGTGGACGAGGCGAAGGAGGAAAGCCTGGCGCGCGCCGATGCGATGCGGGAACGCGCCCGCAAGCTGTATCTGCGGGCCAACCGGTATGGGATGCGCGGGCTGGAGGCCCGCCATCCCGGTTTCGCCGCGGCGCTCGATAACGACGCCGCCGCCGCGCTCAAGCGGACCGACAGGCGCGACGCCGCGCTGCTCTACTGGACGGCTGCATCGCGCGGGCTGGCGATCTCGCTGTCGAAGGACAATCCGGACCTGATCGCCGAACTGCCCCTGGTGGAGATGATCGTGCGCCGCGTCAGCGAACTGGACGAAGCCTTCAATGACGGAGCTGTCCCGGAGTTTTTGATCACCCTGGAGGCGGCCCACCGCGGCGAAAAGAGCGACGAAGAACTGCAGAAAAGCCTGCGGGGCCACTTCGAGCGGGCCCTCGCCCTCTCCCACGGCAAGCGCGCCGGCACGTACGTGTCGTTCGCGGAGAACGCGCTCATCCCGGCGCAGAACGCCGCCGCGTTTAAAGACGTGCTCGAAAAGGCGCTGGCGGTGGATGTGGATGCGGCCCCGGACAACCGGCTGGCCAATCTGGTGGCCCAGCGCCGCGCGCGCTGGCTGCTGAACCATGTACACGATCTCATTCTGGAACGGGCGCCGGCGCCGGCGGGCCCCGGTCAAACCGATTAGGAGGATGCCATGCCAAGAAAAGTCATGTTGTGCGCGTTCGTGTGCGGGCTCGCAGTAACGGGAAGCGCGCAGACGGCCGGGAAACTCGAGATCATCATGGCCACACTGGCCCCTCAGGATTCCACCTGGTGAACAGTCACTCGATTCAGTCGGCGGGACTGACCGGCGTGGGCCTGGGCGATATCGACCTGGGCGTAGCCTGCCTGCAGATACCCATGATGTTCGAAACCTACGGAGAACTGGACTATGTGCGCGACTGGATTGCTCCGAAGCTGGAAAAGCGGATCGAGCAGAAAGGCTATCTGGTGCTGAACTGGGGGGACGCGGGCTGGGTGCAGTTCTTCTCCACCAAACCCATATACCAGATTGCCGACCTCCGCAAACTCAAACTGTTCACCTGGGCGGGAGATCCGACCGAGCAGGAACTTTGGGAGACGAACGGATTCCACGTGGTCCCGCTGCCCGGAACCGAAATCGTGAATCAGTTGCGAACCGGGGGAGTCGAGGCGGTCCCCATGCCGGCGCTGTATGTCGAAACGGGAAATTTGTACAGCTTCGCGAAATACATGTGCGACGTGAAGTGGGCGCCGCTGGTGGGAGCCGCCATCGTGGCGAAGAATGTGTGGGAGAAGATCCCGGCGGACCAGCGCGGGGAAATGCTAGCCGCGGTGCGAAGGTCGGGCGAAGCGCTGAAAAAGGATATCCGCGACCGGGGGGATCGGGCCATCGTAACCATGACGAACGGCAAACCGGGGCAGCGCAGCAACAAGCTCACCGTCACCCATGTGGAAGGCGCGGCGCTGGCCGAGTGGCGCAGGCAGACCGAGGCGATCTATCCCCGGATGAAGGGCAAGATGGCCCCCGCCGATTTATTCGATGAAGCGCAGCGCCTGCGGGATGAATACCGCGCCCAGCATCGGAACGCGGCGGCGGGAGCAGGGCCCAAGACAGATTCCGCCAGAGAGAACACAAAAGAGGGGAATCGCAAGTGAACAGGGCGTGGCGGCTCCTATCAGGCACGGAAAAGGGAGTGGCGATCGCCGCGATCTCGCTGGCGTCGCTGCTGCCCGTAATCTCCGTGCTCACCCGCCAACTCGGCGTGCGAGGGGTTCCCGGGTCGGTGGTTTTCGTTCAGCAGCTGACGTTGTGGGTTGCGTTCCTGGGGGCGGCTCTGGCCGCCGCGGGAGACCGGCTTCTCGGAATGTCCGCCAACACCTTTCTGCCCGCCCGATGGGCCGGTCCGGCGCGGGTTTTCGGGTGCGGCCTCACCGCGGCAATCGCCGCGAGCCTGTGCTGGGCGAGTTGCCAATTCGTGGCCCTGGAAAGGACCGGGGGAAAACTGCTGGCGTTCGGAATCCCGAACTGGGCGCCGGCTCTGGTGATGCCGGTTGGTCTCCTGCTCGTCACCATACGCGCCATTCTGGGCGCGGGGCCACGCCCGCGAGAGCGGCTCGCGGCGGCGTTGTTCCTGCTCGCGCCGCTGGCCTTCGCGGCGGGCATCATCCCCTCGAGCGCCGCCGTCCTATGGACGGGGATCGCCGTGGTGATTGGCGGCGCCATGCTGGGGCTGCCCATTTTTGCGACTCTTGGCGGTATCGCCCTGCTGCTCCTCTGGCGCGTGGGGCAGCCGGCCGTGGACGTTCCCGACAATGCCTATTCGCTCATGGTATCGGAGGTATTGCCGTCGCTTCCGCTCTACACTTTGGCCGGCTACATCCTGGTGGAGGGCGGGGCCAGCACGCGGCTGCTGCGCGTGTACACCGCGCTTTTCGGCTGGTTGCCCGGCGGACTGGCGATCACCACCGCCGTGGGTTGCGCCATCTTCACCTGGGCCGGCTCCGGCGAGGATGCTGGTCGACGCGGAAAACCTGGCGCAAGTCGCAGCAAGTTTTTCGCGCGGGGACGAAGGCACGCTGATGCTTGCGACGACGCATACGCAGGCCCGCTACACGCTGCCACC
>JAIQFU010000549.1 GCA_020073115.1 Terriglobia bacterium | reverse complement strand
TTATCGGCCACGTAGCCCATCAGCTTGGGCAGAATCGCGCCGCCCATGATGGCCATCACGATGAAGGCCGAGGCCTTTTTCGCCCGCGCGCCCAGGCCGAAGATCCCCAGGGCGAAAATGGTGGGGAACATGATCGACATGAAGAAGTAGCTCAGGAACACGCACGCCACCGAGAGCCAGCCCAGCTTGAAGAACACCAGCAGCGTGGTGAACACGTTCATCACGGCGTAGAGGCCCAGGATCTTGTGCGCGGCGAATTTCTTCAAGAGCCCCGCCCCGGTGAAGCGGCCCACCAGGAAGCACACAAACCCCAGAGACGCCAGGTTGGAGGCGCCCTTGTTGCTGACCGCCAGCACGCCGCCGGCGTTCGTCTCGAACCAGCCCGAGAGCCAGTTATGGAGAAAGCCGGCATGGGCCGAAACATTCGACATGGCCGTGCTCCAGGAAACGGGAATGGCGGGCGGCTCCGCGGTCATGTAGTTGATGAAAAAGCTGAAAATCCCGGCCTGGGCGGCCACGTAGAAGAACTGCGCCGCCACCGCGCCCACGAAGTGCGGGTGCGACCAGATGGATTGAGACGCGCCCGCGCTGTTATCGAGGTGGTACTCGTCCTCCGTCTTGATATCGGGAACGCGGGCGAAGTAGAACACCACCGCCAGAACGATCACCACCACCGCGATGGCGGCGTAAGGAATGTAGAGCGTCTCGCTTCCCGTGCTGCGGCCCGCCGCGTCTTTGGAGTAGAAGAACAGGCTGCCGATGATGGGGCCGAAGATCCAGCCCACGCCGTTGCAGGACTGGGCGAGGTTGATGCGGGTGGCGGCGTACCGCCGGTCGCCCAGCACGGTGGTGTAGGGGTTGGCGATGGTCTCTAAGAACGTCAGCCCCGTGGCGATGGCGCAAACGCCGGCAAGGTACCCGATAAACGCGGTGGCGGGTGACACGCGCCCCTCGTGCACCAGGGAGTTGATGTGGGTAGCCGGGATGAACCAGAATCCGCCCGCCGCCACGATGAGGAGCCCGGTGATGATGCCCCCCTTGTATCCCAGCTTCGTCGCCAGCCAGCCGGCCGGCACGGACATGAGAAAGTAGCCCAGATAGTGCGCGAACTGCACCCAGGCGGACTGGGCTTTGCTCAGCCCGAGCTCGTCCTGGAAGTGCTTGTCCATGACGTCGATCATGCCGTTGCACACGCCCCAGAGGAGGAACAACGAGCTGACGAGAATGAAAGTGAAAAGCAGGCTGCTGCCGCCCGGCCCGATGAAGAGCCCCTTGGAAGCGCCTGTACGTTCAGTGGTCATGCGATCCGCTCCAGGCGGTCCTGCCGCCGCGAAGTATGAGTTTCAATCCGATTTCAGTTTGCCGGTCCAGGGACGAGTGGAGCGGGCTTCAGCCCGCGGCGGGCTTCAGTCCGCCGGAGCCGGTGGCTGGCTGAATCCAGCCGCAGGCTAAAGCCGCCCCACATTGCGGCTAGGCTCCGAAGACCTTCAACGTAACCGCGTGATCGCTGGTTTTTTGCTGCGGCATCTGCACGGTCAGCCCCTTCTCATCCTGGGTCCACTTCAGCTTGCCCTTGAAGCCCAGCAGTTCGACATTCCTCACCTTGAAGGGGGCCACGCTGCTATTGGCCGACAGGGCTCTTACCACGGCCTCCTTCTCGGGCCACCCCATCAGGAAGGCGTACAGGTTGCTGCCCTTGGTCGTGAAGCGGATCTCCTGCGCTGTGAAGTCCTGCCGGTTTCGTTCGTTGAAGCCGCCGCCGCGGCCACCCGTCGCGGGCGGAGCCGATGCCACCGGGCCCTCGCCGAAGGCCTTCCACGGACGCGTCCCGTAAATGCCCTCGCTGTTCACCGCCATCCACCTGGTGATCTCATCGAGGATCTTCAACTCCTCGGCGTCCAGCATGCCGCTGTTGGGCAGCGGGAAGTTCAGCATCAGGTTGCCGTTGCGGCTCACGATATCCACCAGCATGTCGATGACCCGCTTGGGCGTCTTGTATTTGGCCTCCTTGTTGTAGTGCCAGTCGCCGATGCAGGTGTCGGTTTGCCAGGGGTTGGCAGGAACGCCGCCCGCAACCCCCCGCTCCAGGTCCAGGATGCAGGTCCCCGTCTCGCAATCCCGCCCCGTCTTGCTGGTGTAGATGGCTTCCACCTTGCCGCCGTGGATCTTGGCGCTGACGTTGTAGACGTTCGCCACCAGGCCCAGCCCGTATTCCTCGAAGGGGATGCCGCCGTCGGTGTAGAGCAGGTCGGGCTGATAGTCGTCCGTGAGCTGCTTGATGCGCTTGAAGTACAGCTGCTTCCAGGAGTCGGGCGCGTTGCGGCTCATGGCCGTGCGTGCGACGTCGGCGAACGGGTAATCCTTCGGCAGCGCGTGATAAAGATCGGCGTAGGCGGGGTCGATCCCGTCATACGCCACTCCGGCGAGAGACCCGGTCTTGTCGCTGCCGTGCGACGTGGCCAGCCAGTTGTAGCTGTTCGAAAGGTGCTCGCTGACGGCGAACCGCAAGCCGTACTTCTGGGCGGCCTTCTTCCAGAGCCCGACGATGTCTTTCTTCGGCCCCGACGCCGCCGCGTTCCATTTCGGCTGATAGGTCGATTTCCAGAGGTCGAAGTTATCGTGATGCACCCCCATGCTGCAGAAGTACTTCGCGCCGGCCTTCTTATAGAGCTGCATCAAATGATCGGGATCGAATTTGTCGGCCTTCCAGGTGGCGATGACGTCCTTGAAGCCGACCTTCGAGGGGTGGCCATAGGTTTTGACGTGATACTCGTACTGCCTGTGACCCTGTGTATACATATTGCGGGCGTACCAGTCGCCGTACTCGGCGGCCGATTGCGGTCCCCAATGGGCCCAGATGCCGAACTTGGCGTCGCGGTACCAGGCGGGAACCTGCCAGTCCTTCAGCGATTCGCGCGTGCCCTTGAAAGGGCCGGGCGTGATTTGGGGCAACTCGCCGGCGGCGCGGGCGAGTTTCAATGCGGGAGCGCCTCCCGCCAGCACTGCAAGAGCTTCTCGTCTGCTAATCATGAGTTCTCCCCCGTTTCAGTCTTCCTCGTACCAGTCGTATTGCGTCGTTTTTCCGTCCAGGCGCCAGCGCGCCGGGACCGTGGTATCCATCCAATCCAAAGGAACGCCGGGCTCATGGGCGCGCGCGGCGGCCGCGAGCGCAGCTTTGAGCGCGGGCTTGCGCTCGTCGGCGATGGCTGCCGGATCCGCGGAAATGAACAGCGCCGTGCCGCTGCGGGCCACCAGGTCGAGCCACTGCCGGGTCAGGCCCCATGGAATGGCGCGGGTCACGGGTACGCAGTCCGCATCGGCCGCGAAAAAGGTGTTGTGCTGCGGCATCCGGAACGCCAGGGTGTTGACCCCCATTTTTCGCGTGCGGCTCCACTCCCGGCCGCTGGTGTCGTCGCCGATGCGCTGCGCCTCCACCAGCCCGGCCGCGAGGTGGCCGATCGTGTTGCAGCCGATCAGGACGGCGTCTCCGGCGCTCTTCCGGATGGCGCGGTACAGGTCCAGAAGAATCTCGGCGGTGGTCTTGCCGCGGTCCTGAAAATGCCAGCCCCGATCGGTGAGGTCCGGCCCCATCTCGAAGCCCCATCGGCCGGTGAGG